>NZ_JBHWJK010000014.1:0-181058 GCF_042731455.1 Streptomyces sp. NPDC059852
CCTGCCCCCAAACCCCCCCCCCCCCATGGCGGGGGGGGGGGGGCCCCCCCCGCCCCCCCGGGGGGGCCCCCCCACCCCGTCGCTCCGCCGACCTAGGCGTCGCCCCCGGCCGCTCCCGGGTCCGCCGCCGTCACGTCGAGCAGCTGGTACCGGTCGATGGCCTGCTTCAGGGCCGAACGGTCCACCTTGCCCTCCCTGGCCAGCTCGGTGAGGACCGCCAGCACGATCGAGTGCGCGTCGATGTGGAAGAACCGCCGCGCCGCGCCCCGCGTGTCCGCGAAGCCGAAGCCGTCGGCACCCAGCGACTGGTACGTGCCCGGCACCCAGCGGGCGATCTGGTCCGGCACCGACCGCATCCAGTCGGAGACGGCCACGAACGGCCCCTCGGCACCGCTCAGCTTGCGCGTCACGTACGGCACGCGCTGCTCCTCCTCCGGGTGCAGCAGGTTGTGCTCCTCGCAGGCCACCGCCTCGCGCCGCAGCTCGTTCCAGGAGGTCGCCGACCAGACGTCCGCCTTGACGTTCCACTCCTCGGCGAGGATCTTCTGCGCCTCCAGGGCCCACGGCACGGCCACACCGGACGCCATGATCTGCGCCGGCACCGAGCCGGACGTGCCCTCGCTCAGCCGGTACACGCCCTTGAGGATGCCCTCGACGTCGACGTTCTCGGGCTCGGCCGGGTGCTGGATGGGCTCGTTGTAGACGGTGAGGTAGTAGAAGACGTCCTCGCCGTGCGGGTGCTCGGCGTCGCCGCCGTACATCCGGCGCAGACCGTCCTGGACGATGTGCGCGATCTCGAAGCCGTACGCCGGGTCGTAGGCGACACAGCCCGGGTTGGTCGAGGCGAGCAGCTGCGAGTGCCCGTCGGCGTGCTGCAGTCCCTCACCGGTCAGGGTCGTGCGCCCGGCGGTGGCGCCCAGGACGAAACCGCGCGCGAGCTGGTCCGCCATCTGCCAGAACTGGTCACCGGTGCGCTGGAAACCGAACATCGAGTAGAAGACGTACACCGGGATCAGCGGCTCGCCGTGCGTGGCGTACGCCGAGCCCGCCGCGATCAGCGAGGCGGTGCAGCCCGCCTCCGAGATGCCGTCGTGCAGCATCTGTCCCTGCGGGGACTCCTTGTAGGCGAGCAGCAGATCCCGGTCGACCGCCTCGTACTGCTGCCCGAGCGGGTTGTAGATCTTCGCGCTCGGGAAGAACGAGTCCATGCCGAACGTGCGGTACTCGTCCGGCGCGATCAGCACGAACCGCCTGCCGAGCTCCTTGTCCCGCATGAGGTCCTTCAGGAGTCGCACGAACGCCATGGTCGTGGCGATCGACTGCTGACCCGAGCCCTTCTTCACGGTCGCGTACGTCTTGTCGTCCGGCAGCGCCAGCGGCTTCGACCGTACGACACGGGTGGGCACATAACCGCCGAGGCTCTTGCGGCGGTCGTGCATGTACTGGATCTCCTCGGAGTCGCGCCCCGGGTGGTAGTACGGCGGGAGGCCGCTCTCCAGCTCCTTGTCGGCGATCGGCAGGTGCAGCCGGTCCCGGAAGCGCTTGAGGTCGTCGACCGTCAGCTTCTTCATCTGGTGCGTGGCGTTGCGGCCCTCGAAGTTCGGGCCGAGGGTCCAGCCCTTGATCGTCTTGGCGAGGATCACCGTCGGCTGGCCCTTGTGCGCCTTCGCCGCGGAGAACGCCGCGTAGATCTTGCGGTGGTCGTGACCGCCCCGGCCCAGGTGCAGGATCTGGTCGTCGGTCATGCCCTCGACCATGGCGCGCAGCCGCTGGTCGTCACCGAAGAAGTGCTCGCGGATGTACGCGCCGGTCTCGGTGGCGTACGTCTGGAACTGCCCGTCCGGCGTGGTGTTCATCCGGTTGACCAGCAGGCCGTCGCGGTCCTGCGCGAGCAGCGGGTCCCAGGAGCGGTCCCAGATCAGCTTGATCACGTTCCAGCCGGCGCCACGGAAGATCGACTCCAGCTCCTGGATGACCTTCCCGTTGCCCCGGACGGGGCCGTCGAGGCGCTGCAGGTTGCAGTTCACCACGAACGTCAGGTTGTCCAGGCCCTCACGGGCGGCGATGGACAGCTGGCCCAGCGACTCCGGCTCGTCCATCTCGCCGTCGCCGAGGAACGCCCACACGTGCGACTTGGAGGTGTCCGCGATGCCGCGGGCCTCCATGTAGCGGTTCATCCGGGCCTGGTAGATCGCGCCGATCGGGCCGAGGCCCATGGAGACGGTCGGGAACTCCCAGAAGTCCGGCATCAGCCGCGGGTGCGGGTACGAGGACAGGCCGTGCGGCGCCTTGGACTTCTCCTGGCGGAAGGCGTCCAGGTTCTGCTCGCTGAGGCGGTCCAGCAGGAAGGCGCGCGCGTAGATGCCCGGCGAGGCGTGCCCCTGGAAGAAGACCTGGTCGCCGCCGTCGCCCTCGTCCTTGCCGCGGAAGAAGTGGTTGAAGCCCACGTCGTAGAGCGAGGCGGAGGAGGCGAACGTGGCGATGTGGCCGCCGACGCCGATGCCGGGGCGCTGGGCCCGGGACACCATGACCGCGGCGTTCCACCGGGTGGCGTTCAGGATCCTGCGCTCGATCTCCTCGTTGCCCGGGAAGAACGGCTCGTCCTTGGTGGCGATGGTGTTGACGTAGTCCGTGCTGCGCATCTCGGGCACGGCGACGCGCCTCGCGCGGGCCCGCTCGATCAGGCGCAGCATGAGATAGCGGGCCCGCTCCCGGCCGCGCTCGTCCACGGCGGCGTCGAGGGAGTCGAGCCACTCCTGGGTTTCCTCGGGATCGAAGTCAGGAACCTGACTCGGAAGGCCGCCAATGATGATCGGGTTGCGATCTGAACCGGAAGCCACGCTGTTCCTTACCTGTCAGAGGGCGGTGTTCGTGGGGTTTCTGGGTGCGCTGCACCGCTCCCCATCGTGTACCTCGGGGGACCGGACGTCATCTCTACTGCTGGGTAACCGGCGATGGGGCAACGGTCGAGTGCCCCCCAAGGGTTCCCAAACTCACAAAGGGGGCACATTGGTGTGGTGCACGTCACCACGGAGCCATGTTCGTGTGCCAGGAGTTGCGGTGACACGTTCCGGATCGTCACCGTTTCGGCGGTCCGGACGGCCGGGTACTTGCGCGATCCGCCCCGCCCGTGTGGACTACGGCCAATGCTTCGCGCACGCGCGTGGCTGAGTTATTCCCAAGACATGATCAGGAGGCAACCCGTGAGCGCGACCGCGGACCACGCGGAGGAGCGGACGAGCCCTGCCGTCAGGCTGGGGTTCCAGCCCGAGCAGGTGGTCCAGGAGATCGGCTTCGACGACGACGTCGACCAGGAGCTCCGCGAGGCCATCGAGGAAGTCATCGGCAGCGAGCTGGTGGACGAGGAGTACGACGACGTCGCCGACGCCGTGGTGCTGTGGTTCCGCGACGAGGACGGCGACCTGACGGATGCGCTGGTGGACGCCACCACGTACATCGAGGAGGGTGGCTCGATCCTTCTCCTGACGCCGAAGACGGGCCGTGACGGCTACGTGGAGCCCAGCGACATCTCTGAAGCCGCGACCACGGCGGGGCTGTCGGCGTCCAAGAGCGTCAGCGTCGGCAAGGACTGGAGCGGCAGCCGGCTGGTGACGCCCAAGGCCGCGAAGTCCAAGAAGTAACCGGTGGCTGAGCCGGGCCGGACCCCAGGGCCCGGCCCGGCCTCCTGCGCCGCCCCCGGTGGCCGCTGCATAGGGTGGACACCACCCGAACAGCCCATCGAAGGGACACGACGACGATGGCGATCCAGGTCGGCGACAAGGCCCCCGACTTCGCGCTCAAGGACAACCACGGCCGCACCGTGCGGCTCTCCGACTTCCGCGGCGCGCAGAACGTCGTCCTGCTCTTCTACCCCTTCGCCTTCACGGGTGTCTGCACCGGCGAGCTCTGCGCCGTACGGGACAACCTGCCGCGGTTCACCGACCGCGACACCCGGATCCTCGCCGTGTCCAACGACTCCATCCACACCCTGCGCGTCTTCGGTGAGCAGGAGGGCCTGGAGTACCCGCTGCTCAGCGACTTCTGGCCGCACGGCGAGGTCAGCCGCGCCTACGGCGTCTTCGCCGAGGACAAGGGCTGCGCACTGCGCGGCACCTTCGTCATCGACAAGGAGGGCGTCGTCCGCTGGACCGTGATCAACGCCCTGCCGGACGCCCGCGACCTCAACGAGTACGTCGAGGCACTCGACGCGCTCTGATCCCCTTCCGCCACCGACTCGACGCCGACACCCGCGATTGGTGGGTACAAGCCCTGCGAGCGACGGGAACCCGTCACTAGGATCGAGTCGTTGATCCGATACCGAACGCACGGCGGGGCTCCCGGCCCCCGGACATCAATGGAGGACTCGTGGGAGTCAGCCTCAGCAAGGGCGGCAACGTATCACTGACCAAGGAGGCCCCCGGCCTCACCGCGGTCATCGTCGGTCTGGGGTGGGACGTCCGCACCACGACCGGCACCGACTTCGACCTCGACGCCAGCGCTCTGCTGCTGAACAACACGGGCAAGGTCGCCAACGACCAGAACTTCGTGTTCTTCAACAACCTCAAGAGCCCCGACGGCTCCGTGGAGCACACCGGTGACAACCTCACCGGTGAGGGCGAGGGTGACGACGAGCAGATCAAGGTGAACCTGGCGAGCGTCCCGGCCGACATCGAGAAGATCGTCTTCCCGGTCTCGATCTACGACGCCGAGAACCGTCAGCAGTCCTTCGGCCAGGTGCGCAACGCCTTCATCCGCGTCGTCAACCAGGCCGGCGGCGCCGAGATCGCCCGCTACGACCTCTCGGAGGACGCGTCCACCGAGACGGCGATGGTCTTCGGCGAGCTGTACCGCCATGGCGCGGAGTGGAAGTTCCGCGCCATCGGCCAGGGCTACGCCTCGGGTCTGCGCGGCATCGCGCAGGACTTCGGGGTCAACGTCTGACGTCACCCGGCGTGCCCGTCCGGGACACGTCCGGCCGATTCCGGCGCCGTACCGTTTCGGTGCGGCGCCGGACGCGCAG
The DNA here is from genome assembly GCF_042731455.1 of Streptomyces sp. NPDC059852. NCBI lineage: Bacteria > Bacillati > Actinomycetota > Actinomycetes > Kitasatosporales > Streptomycetaceae > Streptomyces > Streptomyces sp. NPDC059852. The sequence goes on from NZ_JBHWJK010000014.1 coordinate 5,021, forward strand.
AACAACCGAGAAGCACCACCTGGGGAGGACCAGCATCATGGGCGTCACGCTCGCCAAGGGAGGAAACGTCTCCCTGTCCAAGGCCGCACCGAATCTCACCCAGGTGATGATCGGGCTGGGCTGGGACGCGCGTTCCACCACCGGAGCCCCCTTCGACCTCGACGCCAGCGCCCTGGTGTGCAGCGGCGGCCGGGTCATGGGCGACGAATGGTTCGTCTTCTACAACCAGCTCAAGAGCCCCGACGGCTCGGTGGAGCACACCGGTGACAACCTCACCGGTGAGGGCGAGGGCGACGACGAGTCGATCCTGGTCGACCTGTCCAAGGTGCCCGCCCAGTGCGACAAGATCGTCTTCCCCGTCTCCATCCACATGGCAGACGAGCGCGGCCAGGCCTTCGGCCAGGTCAGCAACGCCTTCATCCGGGTCGTCAACCAGGCCGACGGCCAGGAACTCGCCCGCTACGACCTCAGCGAGGACGCCTCCACCGAGACCGCGATGATCTTCGGCGAGGTCTACCGCTACCAGGGCGAGTGGAAGTTCCGCGCGGTCGGACAGGGGTACGCGTCGGGTCTGCGCGGCATCGCCCTGGACTTCGGGGTGAACGTCTCATAACGCGATATGGGCAAAACCCGGGTCGGGGTGGGGTGCGCCACGGCACCGACATAGACTCCGGGTTCAAAGTTTCGTAAAGCCGAGTACGGCGCGGGGGAGCCCCGTACACACAGGATTGGGTAGCCAGTGCTTCTGAAAACCTTCGGCTGGTCGTTCGTGGTCACCGCGCTCGGCCTGGTCGCAGCGGTTCTTTTCGGGGGGTGGACCGCCCTCGGCATCGTGGCGATCCTCTCGGTCCTGGAGATCTCGCTGTCCTTCGACAACGCGGTGGTCAACGCCGGGATCCTGAAGAAGATGAATGCCTTCTGGCAGAAGATCTTCCTCACCGTCGGCATCCTCATCGCCGTGTTCGGCATGCGTCTGGTATTCCCCGTCGTGATCGTGGCCATCAGCGCCCAGCTCGGGCCGATCGAGGCCGTCGACCTCGCGCTCAGCGACAAGGACCGCTACCAGCAGCTCGTCACCGACGCCCACCCGTCGATCGCCGCGTTCGGTGGCATGTTCCTGCTGATGATCTTCCTCGACTTCATCTTCGAGGAGCGGGACATCAAGTGGCTGGCCTGGCTGGAGCGCCCGCTGGCCAAGCTCGGCAAGGTCGACATGCTGTCGGTCTGTATCGCGCTCATCGTCCTGCTGATCTCCTCGCTGACCTTCGCGGCCCACGCCCACCAGCACGGCGGCGCCCACGTCGACAAGGCCGAGACGGTCCTGCTGTCCGGTATCGCCGGCCTGATCACGTACATGATCGTCGGTGGTCTGTCCGGGTTCTTCGAGGACCGCCTCGAGGAAGAGGAGGAGCGCGAGCACGAGGCCGAGGAGGAGGCCGAGCGCAGCGGCAAGCCCCGCTCCGCGGTCGCCCTGGCCGGCAAGGCCGCGTTCTTCATGTTCCTGTACCTGGAGGTCCTGGACGCCTCGTTCTCGTTCGACGGCGTGATCGGCGCCTTCGCGATCACCAACGACATCGTCCTCATGGCCCTCGGCCTCGGCATCGGCGCGATGTACGTCCGGTCGCTCACGGTCTACCTGGTCCGCCAGGGCACCCTCGACGACTACGTCTACCTGGAGCACGGCGCGCACTACGCCATCGGCGCGCTCGCCATGATCCTGCTGGTCACCATCCAGTACCAGATCAACGAGATCATCACCGGCCTGATCGGCGTCGTGCTGATCGGCGCCTCCTTCTGGTCCTCGGTCCGCCGCAACCGCGCCCTCGCGGCGGCGGAGGGAAAAGCGGAGACCCCGGACAAGACTGAGGTGTCGTCCGGGGTGTGACACCCCCGAGGGTGAGGAACGCTCTGAGCGGGGCGGCCGGACGTCCGGCCGCCCCGCCGGTTTGTGCAGGGACACGAACGTCCTGCGGGACGTGGGGGGCGGACATGGGCTTCTTGGACGGGCTCTGGCGTGGACGGGCGGCCGAGTTCGACTCGGGCAACGCGTCGTCGAACGCGATCGAGCTGACGAAACGGCACGACCGGGTCTCGCTCACCCGGCAGGGAGCGGCCACCGGCCATCTGCGGGTCAACCTGACCTGGCGTATGCGGACCTCCGACATCGGCGGGTCCCAGCGGGAGAGCCTGCTGCGGCACCCCTTCAAGGCGCTGCGGCCACCGGAAGTCCTCGGGCACAGCCAGAGCATGGTCAACGTCGACCTCGACCTCGGCTGCCTGTACGAGCTGTCCGACGGCACCAAGGGCGTCGTCCAGCCGCTCGGCGGCTTCCTCGGGGACGTCAACGCGCCGCCGTACGTCAAGCTCAGCGGCGACGACCGGTTCGGCTCCGCGTCCGGCGAGACGATCTACGTCAATCTCGACCACCGGGACGACATCAAGCGGCTGCTGGTCTTCGTCTACATCTACGACCAGACGCCGGCCTTCGACCGCACCCACGCCATCGTCACGCTCTACCCCAGCAATGGGCCCCGCATCGAGATCGGCCTGGACGAACGGCACCCCCAGGCCCGCTCCTGCGCGGTGGTGACCATCGAGAACGTCAAGGGCGAACTGTGGGTCCGCCGCGAGGTCAAGTTCGTCTACGGCTTCCAGGCCGAACTGGACCGCCTCTTCGGCTGGGGCCTGCAATGGGGCCGCGGCTACAAGACGAAGGCCGAGCACTGAGCCGGAGGACGGCTCGTGCTCAGCGTCCGATGAACTGCGGACCCTGTGGGGGCAGGCGGACCTCCGGCGCCGGGCCCGGTGCGGTCGCCGGGGGCGGATAGCCGTACCCCGCGGCGGCGGCCGTCCCGGCCGGCTGGGGATAGCCGTACGCCGGCTGGGTCGGCGGGGGCTGCTGCGGATAGCCGTACGACGGCTGCGGCGGCACCACCGTCGTGGGCTGCTCCGGCGGCAGCGGCTGCGACACCTCGGGGACCTGGGTGGCCGGGGGCTCCTGCGCCGCCGCCTCCGACTCGTCCACGGAGATCCCGAAGTCCGTGGCCAGTCCCTTCAGGCCGTCCGAGTAGCCCTCGCCGAGGGCACGGAACTTCCAGCCCTCACCCCGGCGGTACAGCTCGCCGCAGATCAGCGCGGTCTCCGCGCCCGTCTCCGGCTTGATGTCGAAATAGGCCAGCGGCTCGCCCTCCGCCGCAGAGGCGTCGTACAGCGCGATACGCAGGTCCCGTACGCGGTCGAACGGGACCCCGTCCGCCGACGCGACGAGCAGAATCTGGCCGACGGCCGCCTCGACACCGGTCAGGTCTGTCTGGATCGTGTCGGTGAGGCCCTCGGCGCCCTGCTTCTTGCCGAGCCGCCACACCGTCCCCGAGGGGTGCCGGGGCTGGTTGTAGAAGACGAAGTCCTCGTCGGAGCGCACACGGCCGTCGGGGCCCAGGAGCAGAGCGGAGGCATCGACGTCGGGGACCCCCTGCCCGGGTGTCCAGCGCAGCACGGCGCGTACCGTGGTGGCCTCCAGCGGGATGTTCGACCCTTTCAGCATCGCGTGCGTCATACGGTCATCCTGCCCTCTCCGTCCTGGTCACGACAACGCGGGGGGCACGGTGTGTGCGCAGATGTGCGGGTCCGCGTTACCAGAAATTCATGCCCGTCGGGAACCCCCGACATGGGTATCTACGTACTATTACCGGCCACCTGTGAACAGGTCACAGGGGCCACTGAGTCACCACGGGGGAGCTCCATGCGTCATTTCGGGCACATCGCCCCAGAGGTGCGTCAGCGCCTGTTCCACCGGGAGCCGAGCGCCTTCACCGCCGGCTCCCCGTCCCGGCTGCTCTCCGTCGCCCTGGGCGCCACGCTCTACAGCCCCGCCACCAGACCGCGGCTGGCCGACGACATCGTCAAGCAGAGCGGCCGCGGCGTGGTCTCGATGGTGCTGTGCCTGGAGGACTCCATCAGCGACGAGGACGTGCCGGCCGGCGAGGAGAACCTGGTCGCCCAGCTCACCGACCTCGCGGGCCGCCCCTACGCCGACGACCCGCCGCTGCTCTTCGTCCGCGTCCGCACCCCCGAGCAGATACCCGACCTCGTGCGCCGCCTCGGCCCCGCCGTCCGGCTGCTGTCCGGATTCGTCCTGCCGAAGTTCACCGAGGAACGCGGCATGCCGTTCCTCGAAGCCCTCGCGAGCGCCGAGACCGACAGCGGACACCGGCTGTTCGCCATGCCCGTCCTGGAGTCGCCCGAGCTGCTCTACCGCGAGTCCCGCGTGGAGACCCTGGAGGGCATCTCCCGGGCCGTCGACAAGTACCGCGACCGGGTGCTCGCACTGCGCCTCGGCGTCACCGACTTCTGCTCCTCGTACGGACTGCGCCGCGCCCCCGACATGACCGCCTACGACGTCCAGGTCGTCGCCTCCGTCATCTCCGACGTGGTCAACATGCTCGGCCGCGCCGACGGCACCGGCTTCACCGTCACCGGGCCCGTCTGGGAGTACTTCCGCGTACAGGAACGCATGTTCAAGCCGCAGCTGCGCCGCAGCCCCTTCCTGGAGGGGCGGGCCGAGGCGCTGCGCGAAGCCCTCATCGAGCACGCCATGGACGGCCTGCTGCGCGAGATCACCCTCGACCACGCCAACGGCCTGCTCGGCAAGACCTGCATCCACCCCTCCCACGTCCTGCCCGTGCACGCGCTGTCCGTCGTCAGCCACGAGGAGTTCAGCGACGCCCAGGACATCCTCAGGCCCGAGCGCTGCGGCGGCGGCGTGCTGAGGTCGCAGTACACGAACAAGATGAACGAGGTGAAACCGCACCGCGCCTGGGCCGAGCGCACCCTCCTGCGCGCCGAGGCCTTCGGCGTGGCCAACGAGGACATCGGCTTCGTGGAACTGCTCGCCGCCGGCATACCGGCCTGACCGGACCGGCATCCGCTCGGCCGGGCCCCACGCCGGGACGCCCGGCCCCTCGATCCAAGGGACGCATGAACAACGCAGTGAACAACGGGGTCTGGTCCGGAAGCTGGGTCGCCGAACGGCTCGGAGTCCAGCTCGTGGGCGACGACACGCTCACCGACCTGCTGGGCCTGGCCCTGCGCCGCAACCCGAAGCGAGCCCACCTCCTCGTCTCGAACGTGCTCGGCAAGCACGTACCCCAGTCACCCACCGTGGTCCACGGCGCCGGCTACGGCCTCGGCCGCCGCGTCCGCGACCTGCTGGGTGACGAGGAAGCGGCCGCCGCGGTGGTCCTCGGCTACGCCGAGACCGCCACCGGCCTCGGCCACTGCGTCGCCGACGGCCTCGGCCTCGCGCCCTACCTGCACTCCACCCGCCGCCCCGTCCCCGGCGTCGCCCGCGCCGGCGGCTTCGAGGAGTCCCACTCCCACGCCACCTCCCACCTGCTGCTCCCCGAGGACCCCACCCTCCTCGTCGGCGACGGCCCCCTCGTCCTCGTCGACGACGAGTTCTCCACCGGCAACACGGTGCTGAACACCATCCGCGAACTCCACGAGCGCTACCCGCGCCGCCGCTACGTCGTCGTCGCCCTCGTCGACATGCGGTCCCCGGCCGACGCCGGACGCCTCGACGACTTCGCCCGCGAGATCGGCGCCCGCGTCGACCTCGTCACCGCCGCCACCGGCACCGTACGGCTCCCCGACGGAGTGCTGGAGAAAGGCCAGGAACTCGTCGCACGCCACGAGACCCCGCCCCCGGCCCCCACCGGCACCGCCGCCCTCCGGCCCACCCGCGTCGACCTGCGCTGGCCCGCCGGCCTCCCCGACGGCGGCCGGCACGGCTTCACCCCCGCCCACCGCACCCGGCTGGAGCACGCCCTGCCCGCCATGGCCGCCCGCCTGGCCCAGGCCCTCCCCGACGGCGCGCGCCGCGTCCTCGTCCTCGGCTTCGAGGAACTCATGTACGCCCCCCTCCGGCTCGCCCGCGAACTGGAGCAGACCACCGGCCTCGAGGTCCGCTACTCGACCACCACCCGCTCACCCGTGCTCGCCGTCGACGACCCCGGCTACGCGATACGCACCCGCCTCGTCTTCCCCGCCCACGACGACCCCGCCGACGGCCCCGGCGAGCGCTACGCCTACAACGTCGCAGGCGCCGGCTTCGACGCCGTCGTCACCGTCGTCGACTCCACCGCCGACACCCCCGCCCTGCACGCCCCCGACGGACTCCTCGCCCAGCTCGCCGCCCAGACCCCGCACGTCCTGCTGGCCGTCGTCCCCTCGTACACCCCCGGCCCCCTCGCCCTGCCCGAAAGGCCCCCGATGCTGCCCGAGCCCCTGCGCGGCCCCGCCTTCTCCTCGTACGCCCCCGAAGAGGTCGGCTGGCTGCTCCAGGACCTCTCGGACGTCACCCTGGAGGCACCCACCGAGGAACGCGAGGAGGCCATCCAGAGCGGCGGCGCCCACTACGCCGAGTCCCTGCCCGTCGAGTACCAGCCCAGCGAGCAGTACCAGGCGCTCTTCCACAGCGCCCTCGCGGAGTCCGCCGGCCGCCTCGCCCAGGCCGTCGGCGCCGTCACCGAGATCGTCCTCGCCGAACGCTCACCCCGCCCGGTGCTCGTCTCCCTCGCCCGCGCCGGCACCCCCGTCGGCATCCTCATGCGCCGCTGGGCCCACTTCCGGCACGGCCTCGAACTGCCCCACTACGCCGTGTCCATCGTGCGCGGCCGCGGCATCGACGCCAACGCCCTGCGCTGGCTCGCCCGCCACCACGACCCCCGCGACGTCGTCTTCGTCGACGGCTGGACCGGCAAGGGCGCCATCACCCGCGAACTCGCCACCGCCATACGCGAGTTCGAGACGACCGACGGCATCACCGGCTTCGACCCGGAGATCGCCGTGCTCGCCGACCCCGGCTCCTGCGTGCGCACCTACGGCACCCGCGACGACTACCTCATCCCGTCCGCCTGCCTCAACTCCACCGTCTCCGGCCTGATCTCCCGCACCGTGCTGCGCGCCGACCTCGTCGGCCCCCACGACTTCCACGGCGCCAAGCACTACCGCGAACTCGCCGGATCCGACGTCTCCGTCGCCTTCCTCGACGCCGTCTCCGCCCGCTTCCCCGACGTCACCGACGCCGTCGACGCCACCGCCAAGGACCTCTTCTCCACCGACCGCACCCCCACCTGGGAAGGCTGGGCCGCCGTCGAACGCATCAGCGAGGAGTACGGCATCCACGACGTGAACCTCGTCAAGCCCGGCGTCGGCGAGACCACCCGCGTCCTGCTGCGCCGCGTCCCCTGGAAGATCCTCGCCCGCGCCGGAGCCGGCGCCGACCTCGACCACGTCCGCCTGCTCGCCGAACAGCGCGGCGTACCCGTCGAAGAGGTCCCCGAACTCCCCTACACCTGCGTCGGGTTGATCCACCCCAAGTACACCCGGGGCGCCACCGGCGCCGACGGCCGGGCGGTGAACCTCTGATGCCCGTCATCGTCGCCAGCGACCTCGACCGGACCCTGATCTACTCCTCCGCCGCGCTCGCGCTCACCATGCCCGACGCCCGCGCCCCACGCCTGCTCTGCGTCGAGGTGCACGAGAGCAGACCGCTGTCCTACATGACCGAGACGGCCGCCCAGCTGCTCACCGACCTCGGTGACCGCGCCCTCTTCGTCCCCACCACGACCCGCACCCGCAAGCAGTACCAGCGCATCAACCTGCCCGGGCCGCCCCCCACCTACGCCATCTGCGCCAACGGCGGCCACCTCCTCGTCGACGGCGTCTCCGACCCCGACTGGCACGCCCAGGTCACCGCCCGCCTCGCCGAGCGCTGCGCACCCCTCGCCGAGGTCCAGGACCACCTGATGGCCACCGCCTCCCCGGCCTGGGTACGCAAGCACCGCGTCGCCGAGGACCTCTTCGCCTACCTCGTCGTCGAACGCGAACTGCTGCCCGAGGAATGGGTGAAGGAACTCGCCGTCTGGGCCGAGAACCGCGGCTGGACCGTCTCCCTCCAGGGCCGCAAGATCTACGCCGTTCCCAAACCGCTCACCAAGAGCGCCGCCCTGCGCGAACTCGCCCGCCGCACCGGCGCCGAACTCACCCTCGCCGCCGGGGACTCCCTGCTCGACGCCGACCTGCTGCTCGCCGCCGACCGGGGCTGGCGCCCCGGCCACGGCGAACTCGCCGACACCGACTTCACCGCCCCCGCGGTCACCGCCCTGCCCGAACGAGGAGTCCTCGCGGGCGAACGCATCCTGCGGGAGTTCCTGAAGACGACCGGTGGAAGGGAACGGAAGGGCTGAGGCATGCCCTAGCCGCAGCAGCCCCCGCCGCAGCAGCCGCCACCGCCCCCGCCGGACGCCCTGGGCGCCGCGGGGGCGCTCGCCGTCCCACCGACGGCCACCGTCGACAACAGCTTCACCGTGTCGTCGTGCCCGGCCGGGCAACTCGCCGGAGCGGACGACTCCGCCATCGGCCGGCTCAGTTCGAACGTGTCGCCGCAACTGCGGCAGCGGTACTCGTAGCGAGGCATGACCCCAGGTTAGCCCGGCCCATGACCGCCGCCCCGCTCCTCACGGATCTGCGCCACCACCCGCGCCACCGACTGCCGCACCGCCTCCGTCTCCGTCAGGAAGTGCCAGTAGTCCGGATGCCGTCCCTCCAGCGAACCGGCCGCCCGCTCCAGCCGCGCCACCGACTCGTCCAGCGGACGCGCGTGCCGCGGATCCGGAGTGTTCCGCCCCGCCATCGCCAGCCGCTGCGCGTCCCGGATCGCGAACCGCGTCCGGTCGATCTCCTGCTGCGGATCCTTCTGCACCGCGTTCAGCCGGCGCAGCCGGTCACCCGCCGCCGACACCGACTCGTCCGTCGTGTTCAGCAGCGCCCGCACCGTCGACAGCAACGCCGTCGCGTCCGGCCAGCGCTGCGCGTCGCGCGCCTCCCGAGCCTCCCGCAGCTTCACCTCGGCCTGCCGCACATTCTCCGCGGCCACCTCCGGCACCCCCTGCAGGTCCTGCCAGCACGCCGCCGTGAACCGCCGCCGCAACTCGCTCAGCACCGGCTCCACCTGCTCCGCACGCGTCGTCAGCGCCTGCGCCCGCGTCCGCAGCGACACCAGACGGTGATCGATCTCCGCCGCCCGCTCCGGCAGCCGCTCCGCCTCCGCCCGGATCGCGCCCGCCTCCCGCGCGACCCGCTCCGCCCGCTCCAGCGTCTGCGGCACACCATGCCGCCCCGCGCCCTCGTTCAGCAGCGTCAGCTCCGGCCCCAGCGCCGCGAGGCGCGCCGCCAGATCGTCCGCCCGCAGCCCCGACTCCCGCACCGCGTCCAGCGCGTTCGACGCCGCGAGCAGCCCCTGCCGGGCCCGCTCCACCGCCGGCGCCAGCCGCGCCAGCTGCGTCTCCGCCTTCCCCAGCAGCGGCCCCAGCCCGTCCGCGAACCGGTCCAGGTCCCGCCGTACGCCGTCCAGGTCGTCCTTCGCCCGGCTCAGCTCCGCTCGGGCCCGGCTCGCCGCCGCGGCCTCCAGGTCGTCACGGTCCAGATCGTGCGCGTCGACCGCCTCGATATAGCGGTGGCTCGCCTCGTCGATCCGGCGGCCCAGCGCGGCGAAGTCGTCGATCGCCCGCCGGGCCGCCGGCGAGTCGTCCACGGCCGCGATCGTCTCTATCGAGATCCGCAGATCCCGCTGCGCGGTGTCCAGCTCGTAGAAGGCGGCCGCGGCGGCGTCCTTCGCGGCCTGCGCCTCCGCGCGCTGGTTCTCCGCCCGCCCGCCGAACCAGCGCCGGGTCCCCCCGCCCGCGAACGCGGCCGGAAGCGCGAGGACGGCGACGAGGGGAAGGGCGAGCGCCGGCACCAGCGGGTCCAGGGCCCGGAGCACACCGGGCCGGACCCGGCGCACGGGACGGTGCCGCCGCATCACGGGCGGCACGGACGGCGAGTTCGGCTGCGGAGGTGTCGCCGTCACATCCCTCTCCCGTGCTGTCATTCACCCTGCCGGTGTCATTCTCCCACCGGTGAAGGACGAACACACGGGCCGGTCAGTTCACCGTTCGCACCGTGATGTTCCCGTCGCCGCTGTGCGCATTGATCCGCCGGGAGCTGGAGGCGTCCCTCGGTACGGACACGTCGACCGAGCCGTCCCCGGCCTTCGCCTCCACCCGGTAACCGGCCCGCGGCACCTCGACCGTCACCGAACCGTCCCCGCTGCGGGTCTCCACCAGATCCGGCACGCTCCCCAGCGACAGCCGCACCGAACCGTCACCGGACTTCGCGCGCACCTCGCGCGACGCCACGTCGAACACCCGCACCGAACCGTCCCCGGTCTCCAGCTCCAGCGGCCCACTGGAGTCGCTGACCTGCACCGAACCGTCCCCGGTACGGATGTGCAACGGGTCCTCGAACCCCCGCGCCCGCACACTCCCGTCCCCGTCCAGCACCCGCACGGTGATCCCGCGCGGCACCTCGATCCGGTGCTTGGCCGAGCAGTCGGCGACCACCCCGGAGCACTTCTCCCGCAGCACCAGCCGGTCGTCCTTCATCGACCAGGTCACCTTGGGGTCGCTTCCGAACATCACCGAGCCCTCGAACCACCGCGTCACCTCGACCGACCCGGCCTTGTGCCCCTCGGCGGCGACGATCTCCAGCGCCGAGTCGTCCGAGTCCACGGTCAGCGTCCGCCCCTCCAGCGCGAACGACCGGTGCTCCGGCTCCTTGTCGTCCCCGGCGGACGCCCCGCACGCACTCACCCCCGCGGCCACTGCCACGAGCACCCCGGCGACGGCGATCCGAGCGGGAACGGAACGGGCCATGACGATCTCCCCCTGAGCTGTTCCGGACCCTTCCGCGGCCCGGATTCCGACGATGCTCAGACCGTACGGACGAAACCCCTCGGAGAGGATCCGGCCCACCACCGGACCGGGGGTGGGGGTAGCCCCCGGGTGTGCCGCCCGGGGACGCCCGGGACGCCGGATATGGGTTTGTGGCTCGGGGCACGGGACAATGTAGGCTGTCGACTCGTTCTCGGGTGCGTAGCTCAGGGGTAGAGCGCCTGCCTTACAAGCAGGATGTCGGCGGTTCGAAACCGTCCGCGCCCACGCACAGGGAAGGACCCCGGTCGGGTGACCGGGGTCCTTTCGCGTGTCAGGGGGTCTCCTCCGGGTTCTCGTGCGCGTGCTTGAGCTTCATCCGGGCGTCGACCCGGGCCGCCCCGTCGAGCTGCGACCAGAAGCGGTGGCCGCTGACGAACACCGCGAGTTCGTGTTCGCGGCGGCGCAGCTTCTCCACCTCGGCCTGTTCGTCCTCCGTCCAGCCGGGGGAGGCCGGGCGCTCGATCTTGCGCCAGCCGTTGTCGTCGCTGAAGCCGTCCAGGGGCACGACGGACCAGGGCAGCCTTCTCAGCAGGGCCGACAGCTCGGCCCGGACCTGATGCAGCTCCTCCTGACCGGCGCGAAGGTCACTCGGAAAGTCATAGGGCGTAGCCACGGCTCAATGCTACGCCTGTTCGATTTCGGGGTGCGAGTCGCTTCGGGAGGTTCATGCGAACGGGTGTGTGAGGGACGAGTGGGGACGCGGAAATCCGGTGGTCGGCCGTGGCCCGGCCGCCTACGTTCGGGCGCATGGTGGACGACTGCTTCGGGCATCCGCGACTCGCCGCGCTGTACGACCCCCTCGACCCCGACCGCAGTGATCTCGACGTCTATGCCGCGCTCGCGGAGGAGTTCGGGGCGCGGAGTGTGCTGGACATCGGGTGTGGCACGGGGGTGTTCGCGCTCCTGCTGGCCGACCGGGGGATCGAGGTCACCGGCGTCGATCCCGCCCTGGCGTCCGTCGACGTGGCCCGGGCCAAGCCGGGGGCGGACCGGGTGCGCTGGATCCACGGGGACGCGACGGCGCTTCCGCCGCTGCGGGTGGACCTCGCGACGATGACGGCGAACGTGGCGCAGGCCGTCGTGGAACCGGCCGTCTGGCGGGGGACGTTGCGGGGGGCCCGTGAGGCGCTGCGTCCGGGCGGGCGTCTTGTGTGCGAGACGCGCGATCCGGCCCGGCGGGCCTGGGAGGAGTGGACGCGTGAGCGGTCCCGCCGGGTGACGGAGGTCCCGGGGGCCGGGGCGGTCGAGACATGGTTCGAGTTGCTGGACGTGCGGCTGCCGCTGGTGTCCTTCCGGTCGAACTTCGTGTTCGGCGCGGACGGGGCGGTCCTCACCTCGGAATCGACGCTGCGGTTCCGGGGGCGTGAGGAGGTGGAGGCGGATCTGGTCGCGGAAGGGTTCGTGGTGGACGAGGTGCGGGACGCGCCCGACCGGCCGGGGCGGGAGTTCGTCTTCGTCGCGCGGCGCCCGTGAGAGGTTCACGCGATGGGCCCGCCGGGGGGAGACTGGGCGCATGTGCCGCAGCATCAAGACGCTTCGTCCGCCCGCGATGCCCGAGGAGGCGACGGAGGACGACATCCGCGCCGCCGCCCTCCAGTACGTGCGCAAGGTGTCGGGCTTCCGGGCCCCGGCCGCGCACAACCGCGAGGTCTTCGACCGTGCCGTCGACGTGATCGCGCAGGCCACGGCTGAGCTGCTCGACGGCCTGGAGGTCAGAGGGCAGGCCGCCCGGCAGGCGGGCTGAGCCGGCCCGGCGTCAGTAGCGCTGGGCCTTGGCGATCTCGGCGGTCAGGCGGGGCTCGGGAGGCTTGCGGCTGATGGCCACGGGCTCGGCGCGTTCGCCGGGTTCGAGGTCCTCGGCGCCGACGAAGCGGGTCTCGACGACCTTGCCGTCCGGGTCGCGGAAGTCGACCTGCACGGCGTAGGACGCGGTGTCGTCCGTGCGGTTGGTGATGGCCACGACGACGGCCAGCAGGTTGCCGGTGTCGGCGCGGGGCTTGCCGGTGAGGGAGACGTCGGCGGTGGCGTTGCCGCGCCCCTCGACGTCCTTGAGCTGCTTCTGCGCGGCGTCGTTGGCCCGTTTGATCTCCGCCGACACCGAGGCCTCGAACTCGGAGGCGCGGGCGGAGGCGGAGGACGCGGCGGCCGAGGCGCGTTCGCGGGCCGAGGCTTCCAGGGAGGACAGGCCGGGCGCCGGTGAGCCGGAGAAGGAGGCCGTGTCGGGCGGTGTGGGGGTGGGGCGGGCGGAGGCGGCGCCGTCGCCGTCGTCGTCCCCGCCGCACGCGACGAGTCCCGTGGCGCCCAGGACCGCGAGGAGGAGTGCGGCCAGGGCGGTGCGTGCGCGGGGCCGCCGGGGTGGTGTCGTCGCCTTCGGCGCGCGAGCGCTCATGGGGGTCCCTTTCGGACGCGAACACGTCGGCCGGGCCTGGCGGCCCTTCGATGTGACCCATCGTGCACGCGGAGGGACCTCCCGGCCACTCAGGGTCACGGGAGGGCTCGGCGAGGTTCAGGCGGGGCTGCGGCGCACCAGGAACGTGGCCACGGCGCCGGCGCCGAACAGCGCCGCGACGGAGACGAGCGTGGCCACCCAGGTCGCGCCGAGCCACTGGGCGCCGAGGTAGCCGAGGGCGACGCTGTAGATCGCCCAGGCGAGGCCGGCGACGGCGGACCAGGGCAGGAAGTCGCGGGGGCTGCGGCGGGTGGCGCCGGCGCCGAAGGAGACCAGGGAGCGGCCGGCCGGGGCGAAGCGGGCGAGGACGACGAGGGCGCCGCCGCCGCGGGACAGCGCGGCGCCGAGACGTTCCTGCGCGGCGGCGAGCCGGCGGGAGCGGGCCAGGGCACGGTCCAGGCGGGGTCCGCCGCGCCAGGCGAGCCGGTAGGCGACGAGGTCGCCGAGGACGGAGGCCGTGGCGGCGCACAGGATGAGGGCGAGGATGTCGGGTACGTCGTCCGGGACCTGGCCGGTCGCGGCGCCGGAGCCGGCGGCCGCCGCCGTGGCCGCGGTGATGACGAGGACGCCGCTGGGCAGGACCGGCAGGAACACGTCCAGCAGGACCGACAGCCCGACGGCCGCGTAGATCCATGGGGCCGCCGTCAGCGATCCCACGTCCGCGAGACTTTCGAGCACCGCAACTCCCCGGTTTCACCCCCGTGGCCAACCGTGCCGCGGTGTCGCGGGGGAGCGGCAGGAGCGGCCTGTGTCAGCCATACAGCGTACGCCGCTGGTGTGACATCCGGTTCATCGGGGGCTCGTGTGTTCGGTCTGATCTGTCCGCCGTGTCGGGCGGACGGGTGTCAGCGGGTGAGGTCGGTCTCCATGACCGTCCGCAGCCGTGCCGGTGCGCCGCGTCTCGCGTGGGCCTGTTCCAGCCGCAGCCGGGCCGCGCGCCCGCCGAGTGTCAGGGTCATCAGCTGGTTGCCGAACCAGGGGCCGCCGGTGCGGCGCCAGTCGATCTTCGGGCGCCGGGAGCGGCCGTGTCCGGCGATCCAGCTCCCGAGTCCGCGCGCGAGCCTGCTCCAGCCGAAGCGGAATCCGAACCGGATGGCCGCGGGGACCGCGTTGTGCACGGGGGAGCAGGTGAGCTGGAGGACCCGGGCGCGGGGTGCCGTGCCGTCGTGCCAGAGGGGTTCGGCGACGTAGGCGTGGTGGACGTCCCCGGACAGGACGCACACGGTGGCCGGGGCGTCCGGGCCGGACCCGGCCTCGGCGACGAGGTCGGTCAGGGCGTCGAAGGACTCGGGGAAGGCCGCCCAGTGCTCCAGGTCGGCCGCGCGGCGCAGCTTCTCCCCGAGCCGTGCCCAGCGGGTGCCCTGGTCGCCCCGGCACAGCGCGGAACTCCACGCCTCGATGTCGTGCACCAGGTGGGGCAGCAGCCAGGGCAGGGAGGTGCCGATGAGCAGGTGGTCGTAGGAGCCCCGCTCGGCGAGGGTCTGTTCGCGTACCCAGTCGGCCTCGGCCGGGTCGAGCATGGAGCGCCGGCCCTCCTCCAGGACGCGGGCCGCGCGGCTGTCCACCATCACGACGCGTACCCGGCCGAAGTCACGCCGGTAGCTCCAGCGCACGGTGGCCGCGTCCTCTTCGGCCCGGGCGGCGAAGGCCCGCAGTGCCTCGGTGCCGTCGTCGGCCGTCCGGACGGACGCGTACAGCGGGTCGGCCTCCAGCTCGGCGGGGGAGAGGTTGCCCAGGTGCTGGTACACCCAGTACGACATCAGGCCGCTGAGCACCCGCTTGTGCCACCACGAGGTGGCACGCATGTCGGCGACCCAGGCGGCGGAGGTGTTCCAGTCGTCGATCAGATCGTGGTCGTCGAAGATCATGCAGGTGGGCACGGTGGACAGCAGCCAGCGCACCTGCGGGTCGAGCCAGGACTCGTAGTAGAGGTGGGTGTACTCCTCGTAGTCGGCCACCTGTCCGCCCGGGGGGTCGTCCAGGTCGCGGCGGGTCGCGAGCCACTCGCGGGTGGCGTCGGAGGTCTCGTCGGCGTACACCTGGTCGCCGAGGAGCAGCAGGACGTCGGGGCGTTCGCCGTCCGGATCGGCGGCGATGCGTTGCGCGAGGGCGTCCAGGGCGTCCGGGCCGACCGGGTCGGGCTCCCCGGTGGGCGGAGAGGCCCAGCGGCAGGAGCCGAACGCGACGCGCACCTGGCCGTCCGGGCCCGGGACGGGAATGACGGACGGCGGGAGCGACGGGAAGGGGTCCTCGGCCGCCGGCCACACCCGGGTGCCGTCCAGGAAGACCTCGTACGGGGTGGCCGTCCCCGGTGTGAGACCGGTGACGTGGACGAGCGCGTAATGGTGATCCGCGACGCGGAAGGTACCGGCCGTCCCGCCGGACCCGTCCGCGCAGCGCACCTCGACGGCGCCCGGTCGGTGGGTCTCGACCCAGATGGTGGCGGACGAGCCGTCGATGTACCTCAGCAGTGGTCCGAGCCGCAGTCCGGCCATGGTGTGAGCCCCTTCCTCCGTCGCCCCGTCACGGTACGCAGCGACGGAGGCCGCCGGGAAGATCCGCGCTCAGCAGCTCGCGAGGTGATTCTGCAGCGCGGACTTCTCGGCCGAGTCGACGGAGAGGTCGTAGTAGTACTTCACCTGCACCCAGGCGCGGACGTAGGTGCAGCGGTAGGCGGTGCGGGAGGGCATCCAGGTGGCGGGGTCCTGGTCGCCCTTGGCCTGGTTGACGTTGTCGGTGACGGCGATGAGCTGGGGCCGGGTCAGGTCGTTGGCGAACGCCTGGCGCCGGGAGGTGGTCCAGGAGCCGGCGCCGGAGTCCCAGGCCTCGGCGAGCGGGACGACGTGGTCGATGTCGAGGTCGGAGGCGGCGGTCCAGGTGGCGCCGTCGTAGGGCGAGTACCAGCTGCCGCTGGTGGCGGCGCAGGAGGAGTCGGTGACGACGTTCGAGCCGTCGCGCTTGAGGACGGTCTCGCGGGTGTTGCAGGTGCCGGACTGGGTGATCCAGTGCGGGAAGAGGTCGCGGTCGTAGCCGGTGCGGTTCTCGGCGGCGACGGTGAGCTGGGAGAGGTAGCCGCGCGCGGTGGCGGCGCTGACCGGGGTGGGGAGGGCGGCGGAGGCCGTCGGGCTGTTGAGGAGTCCGGCGGAGGCGATGACGCCGGTCAGCGCCGCGAGTATGCTGACGCGTCGACGCGCGTAGAACGTGGGCATGTGAACTCCCTTGTGGGATGGGGGTGTTGGCGTCCGGGCACGGGCATGCTCGCGACGCCGTGTTGCGGGGAGGTGTGCGCGCGGTAAGAAGTTAGTGGCGCGTACATGACATAACAAGGTTTACGGCGAAACGTTTCGCGTATGATGGGGGGAGCAGAAGGGGAGTAGCTCTTCGCCGGACCGTCGACATACTGCTCAGCTCGTCTGAGCCGGCGCCCGGAGGCGGACCTCGGTCACGGGGTCGGCCAGCGAGACCTTCGGCAAGCAGTGCACGTCCGCGCCTCCGGTGCGGGCGACCCGTGCGCTGCCGTGCCGAGGTGTCGCAGCGCAGAACGCACTCTCGGCGGGGCAGCCCCGACCGATTGAGGACCCTTGATCAGCCTGACCGTGGCGGCCGTCGTCTTCGGCGTCGTCTTCCTCGCCGAACTGCCCGACAAGACCGCCCTCGCCGGACTCGTGCTCGGCACCCGCTACCGCGCGTCGTACGTCTTCGCCGGTGTCGCCGCCGCCTTCACCGTCCACGTCGTGCTCGCCGTGGCGGCCGGCAGCGTGCTGACCCTGCTGCCCCAGCAGATCGTGCACGCCGTGACCGGCGTCCTGTTCCTGGGTGGCGCGGCCGTGCTGCTGCTCAAGAAGGACGAGGGTGAGGAAGAGATCCGCAAGCCCGAGAACCAGTCCTTCTGGAAGGTGTCCGGCGCCGGCTTCATGCTCATCCTGGTCGCCGAGTTCGGGGACCTGACGCAGATCATGACCGCCAACCTCGCCGCCCGCTACGACGACCCGGTGTCCGTCGGCATCGGCGCGGTGCTGGCGCTGTGGAGCGTGGCCGCCCTCGGGATCGTCGGCGGCAAGGCGCTGATGCGCCGGGTGCCGCTGAAGCTGATCACCAGGATCGCGGCGCTGGTGATGCTGGGTCTGGGCCTCTGGAGCCTCTACGAGGCGATCGCCTGAGGCCCGGCGGGTACCCGTGGCGCCTGCGGCGCCGGCTGAACGGCCGGTGAACGTTTTCCGGATGCGGTGGCGCGATCGGCCCCCGGTTTTGTACCGTAGAAAAACAAAGTGGCTCCGCCCGTTTTCCCTGACCGGCGGGCGGATCCACCTTGTCCCTCCCGGGGGCCGCCCCGGCACCCCCGCGCCCCACCCCCTGCTTGGAGTCGCCGATGCCGGCCGCCGCCGTCCCCACCGTGCTCACCGCCCGTGCCCTCCTGCTCGACATGGACGGCACCCTCGTCAACTCCGACGCCGTGGTGGAGCGCATCTGGCGCCGCTGGGCCGACCGGCACGGGCTGGACGGCGACGAGGTGATGAAGGTCGTGCACGGACGGCAGGGCTACGCCTCGATGGCCCTGCTGCTGCCCGGCCGCCCCATGGAGCAGAACCACGCGGACAACGCGCGCATGCTCGCCGAGGAGACCGCCGACATGGACGGCGTGGTGCCGGTGCCCGGCGCCGCCGCGTTCCTGGCCTCCCTGCGCGGGCTGCCGCACGCCCTGGTCACCTCGGCCGACGTCGCGCTGTCCACCGCGCGGATGGCCGCCGCCGGTCTCGCGCTGCCGGAGGTGCGGGTGACCGCCGAGTCCGTCGGCGCCAGCAAGCCCGATCCCGAGGGCTTCCTCAAGGGGGCCGCCGAACTCGGCGTCGACCCGGCCGACTGCGTCGTCTTCGAGGATTCCGGCGCCGGCATCCAGGCCGGGCGCGCGGCGGGGATGCGGGTCGTCGGCGTCGGGCCGCGCGCCGGACTCCACCGGCCCGACGCGCTCGTCCAGGATCTGCGGCAGGTGCGTGTGGAGGCCGTCGAGGGTGGGGCGGTCCGGCTCGTCGTCGGCTGACGGGTCGTGGGGGGCACGGGCTCGGGTCTTCTCGCCCGCGCCGCGACTTCCCGTCCCCGGGGGCTGCCGTCCCCGGATTCCCGCCTCGGCCCTGGGGCGGGCCTCGTCCTCGAACGCCGGCGGCTGGCCGCCCCGCCAGCCCGGCGGCCCGCCGCGCGGCGTCAGGGCTCGCTGGTCTCCGACTCCAGCCGCTCCCGGGTCTTCAGGTCGTACACGCCCCACTCCTGCGGCCAGACGCCCCGCGCCCACTGGTACCGGGAGACCGCGTCCTGCAGAGGCTGGTCGTAGGTGCCCCGGGCCGGCCGGTTGTACAGCCGCAGCTGGCTCAGGCGCAGTTCCAGCTCGACGACCTCCGGGCCCTGTGAACCCCGGCGCAGCACGGGCGGCTCCGGGTCGGCGGCCAGGTTCCCGTCCGTCGGCGCGCTGCTCGCGGGGGTGCTGGGGCTCTGCTCCGGTGCGGTCGAGGGCGACGGCGTCGCGGAGGCTCCGGTCTCGGAGGCCGACGGGGACGGCGACTCCGTCGGGCTGCCGGACGGGGACGCGGACACCGACGCCGACGCGGAAGCCGACGGGGCGACGGCGGTGGCGCCCGGCGCCCGCGTCGTCCCCGACGTGCTCGCCGACGGCGCCGGTACACCCGCCCGGACGTCCTTCGGCTGCGCCTCGTCCCGCGACGGGGCGTCGTACGCGAACAGCCCGCTCGCCAGACCCGCCGCCGCGACCACGGCGACGACCGCGCCGCCCGCGCCGAGCAGGACCGTCCGCCGGCGCCGCCCGCCCGCCGCGGTCCCGCGGCCGCCGGCGTCCACGACCCGCAGGGTGGCGGTGGCCGGGTCGAACAGGCTCAGGTCCCGGGCGCTCGGCGGGCTCCCCCCGGGCGCCAGCGGCGTGGGCAGCGCGGAGGCCGGCGCGGCCGGCGCCGGGACCGCGCGCAACGCCATCGTCTCCCCGTCGTCGGGCGCGCCCTCGCCCTCCAGCTCCACGTATGGGCGTATGCGCAGCGGATCGAAGTCCTCCGCCGCGGCCGCCTCGGCCGTACGCGCCTCACGCAGCGCGTCCGACACGTCCTGGGCGCAGCCGCACTCCGGGGTGCGGTCGGCCGCCCTCGCCGTCCCGCACCGCGGGCAGGCACGGCCGTCCGGGCGCTCTGTCCCCCCGGCCCCCTCGGTTCCCCTCGGCTCCGTCACGCGTCGGTCCCTCCCCTCGCGAACTCCCCAGATTATGCAGACGTCCTCCACGGCTTCTTCGCATACCCCGGGGAAGACCCTCTCCCCGGAGGACTCAACAGGCCATAACGGGATACAGCGATCACGATGGAGGAGAAAACGAGACCGTCGGGAGGTCTTCATGGCCGGGGATGCGCACGGCAGCGCGGGGGGTGTGCGTGACACGCAGCCACCGAAGAGGCGGGCCGAGCCCCACGAGAACGTGTCCGGCAACGTCCTCGTCTCCATCGGCGCGCTGCTCCTCGGCATGCTGCTCGCCGCGCTCGACCAGACGATCGTGTCGACCGCGCTGCCGACCATCGTCAGCGACCTCGGCGGTCTGGAGCACCTGTCCTGGGTCGTGACGGCCTATCTGCTGGCGTCCACGGCCGCCACGCCGCTGTGGGGCAAGCTCGGCGACCAGTACGGACGCAAACGGCTCTACCAGGTCGCGATCGTCATCTTCCTCGTCGGCTCCGCCCTGTGCGGCATGGCGCAGGACATGACCCAGCTCATCGCGTTCCGCGCCCTGCAGGGACTGGGCGGCGGCGGCCTCATCGTGCTGTCCATGGCGATCGTCGGCGATATCGTCCCGCCCCGTGAACGCGGCCGGTACCAGGGGCTGTTCGGGGCCGTGTTCGGCGCCACCAGCGTCCTCGGGCCGCTCCTCGGCGGCGTGTTCACCGAGCATCTGAGCTGGCGGTGGGTGTTCTACGTCAACCTGCCCGTCGGCGTCGTCGCGCTCGCCGTCATCGCCGTCGTGCTGCACATCCCGCGCCGGGGCACCCGGCACGTCATCGACTACCTCGGCACCCTCCTGATCGCCGCCGTCGCCACCGGACTCGTACTGGTGGCGTCCCTCGGCGGGACGACCTGGGCGTGGGGCTCGGCGCAGATCGTGGGGCTCGCGGTGGCCTCCGTCGTGCTCGGGCTCGTCTTCGTCGCCGTGGAGCGGCGGGCCGCCGAACCCGTACTGCCGCTCAAGCTGTTCCGGGTGCGCACGTTCACGCTGTCCGCCGTCATCAGCTTCATCGTCGGCTTCGCCATGTTCGGCGCGATGACCTACCTGCCGACCTTCCTCCAGGTCGTCCAGGGCATCAGCCCCACCCTGTCCGGGGTCCACATGCTCCCGATGGTCGCCGGCATGCTGCTGTCGTCCACCGGGTCCGGGCAGATCGTCAGCCGCACCGGCCGCTGGAAGGTCTTCCCGATCGCCGGCACCGGCGTCACCGCCCTCGGGCTGCTGCTCCTGCACCAGCTCGACACCGGCACCTCCACCGCCCTGATGAGCGTGTACTTCTTCGTCTTCGGGCTCGGCCTCGGCCTGGTCATGCAGGTCCTCGTGCTGATCGTGCAGAACGCCGTCCCCTACGAGGACCTCGGCGTCGCCACCTCGGGCGCCACGTTCTTCCGCTCCATCGGCGCCTCGTTCGGCGTCGCCATCTTCGGCACGATCTTCGCGAACCGGCTCGACGACCTCCTCGTGGCCGCCTTCCGCGGAGTGGAACTGCCGCCCGGCGCCTCCCTCGAGGGCCTGGAGGCCGACCCGCGCGGCATCGCCGGACTGCCCACCGCCCTGCGCCCGGCCGCGCTCGACGCGTACGCGACGGCCATCACCGACGTGTTCCTGTACGCCGTCCCGGTGGCCCTGCTGGGCTTCCTGCTGGCCTGGTTCCTGCGCGAGGACAAGCTGCGCGGATCGGTGACCGCCCCCGACGTCACCGAGACGCTGGCCAGCAACCCCGTCGAACGGTCCTCCTACGACGAGGTGTGCCGGGCGCTGTCGGTGCTCGGCACCCGCGAGGGCCGCCGGCAGATCTACGCGACCATCACCGAGCGGGCCGGGTACGACCTGCTGCCCGCCGCCGGCTGGCTGCTGCTGCGGATCAAACGGTACGGCTGGGTCGAACCGGTCGTCCTCACCGAGCGCACCTCCGTGCCGCTGCGGGTCATCCTGGAGGCCGCCCGGCAGGTCGAGGGACGCGGACTGGCCGCCCGCGAAGGGGTCGACCTCGTGCTCACCGACCGGGGCCGCGAGGTCGCCGAGGACCTGGCCCGCGTACGGGAGGAGTCGCTGGCCGAACTGCTGGGGGACTGGTGGGGGCCGGACCGCCCCACCGACCTGGTCCAGCTGGTCAAGGAGCTCAACTCCGAACTGTGCGGCTCCGACCGGGAGCAGCCGCACAACGGGGCGCGGCCCGCCGAGGCGTGAGCCGCGGCGGACGTCAGGCCAGCGCCTTGGCGAACCAGTGCTCGGCGTACACGTCGTCGTTGTGCGGGGCGGTCTCCGCGTAGCCGAGCCGGGCGTACAGGGCGCGGGCCTCCACCAGGTCGTGCCGGGTGTCGAGGACCACGCGGGCGGCGCCGAGGGCCCGCGCCGCCTCCTCGGCGGCCCGCACCAGCGCCGGCCCGCCGCCCCGGCCGCGCAGCGCGTCGCGGACGAACACCCGCGTCAGCTCGGCCGTCTCGGTGTCCAGCAGCCGTACACCGGCCGTGCCGGCCGGCTCGCCAGCCCAGCGGGCCACCAGCAACACGCCGCGCGGGGGCCGCAGTTCGTCCCAGGTGGGTGCGGCGATCTCCCGCTCCAGCTCCGCCGGGTCGGTACGCCGCCCCTCGTGCAGCAGGTACCAGCGGTCGCTGACCTCCGTGTAGTACGCCCGCCAGAGCGCCACGGCGGCGGGGGAGTCGGGGGGTTCGGGGGTGACGGTCCAGGACATGGCCGCCATCGTGGCACCGGGGTCCGGGCGGGGGCACCTCGTTTGTGCGGAGGCGGCGGTCCCGCGGGCGCGGACAAAAGACGCATACGGTGAACTGCCGTACGCCGTGCGCCCGATGGCCGTTTGAGATGCCCTTTACCGGCAACCCGACGTCCATGTCAACTGGCGTGATCATTCTGATCGTGATTGCGGCCGTCGTCGTCCTCGGCGTGGCCGCCCTGGCCCTGCGCACCCGTGGTGCCCAGGGCAGCCGGGGCCTGAAGCGACGCTTCGGGCCCGAATACGAACGGGCCGTGGCCCGCCACGACGGGGACACGAAGGCGGCCGAGCACGAGCTCGCCCAACTCGTCGAGCGGCACGGCGGGCTGAAGAAGCGCGCCCTGGACCCGGCCGACGCCGAGCGCTTCGCGACGCGCTGGACGGCGGCCCAGGAGCACTTCGTGGACGCGCCCCGCGAGGCGGTCACGGAGGCCGAGCGGCTGCTCGCCGAGGTGGCGGCGGCCCGTGGCTTCCCGGCCGGCGACCGGTACGAGGAGCAGCTGGAGGCGCTCGCCGTCCACCACGCTCCCCATGTGCAGGGCTACCGGCACCTGCACCACGTCGCCCGCAACGGGTCCGACACCGAGGAGATGCGCGCGGCCCTGCTGGAGGGGCGCGGCCTGTTCGAGGAACTCGTCGGAGGGTCCCGCCGGACCCCCGAACGCACACATGCGGGGAGGAGCTGAGGCACATGAAGGACGTCACCGACACCGACGCACGCGAGGACGCCCGGACCGGGACCGGCCCGGACCGGTGGCCCACCGCCCCCGACGACGGACGGACCGGCGCTCACGACGGCACCGCGCACGAGGCCGCCGGCCTGCGCGACGCCGGCGAGCCCCGCACCCCCGGCAACGGCACCGGCACGGACGCCGGGTCCCTCGCCGGGACGGCACCCGGGACCGACGGCACGCACGCGACGACGCGCGGCACGCGTGAAACGCACGGCACCGATGAGACGCACGGCACGCACGGCACGGGTACCCACAGCACGCACGAGACGCACGGCTCCCACGAGCCCGGCACCCCGGGCACCGGTACGCACGGCACCACCGGCACCCCGGGCACCGGCAAGCACGGCACCACCGGCATCGGCAAGCACGACACCACCGGTGCCGGCGCCGCGCACACCGCCCTCCTGCCGGACGGCGAGCGCGACCGGCTGGAGCTGCGGGTGCGGGACGCCGTGACCCACTTCGTCGACCGGCCGCGGGCCGCCGTCGAGGAGGCCGACGGGGCCGTCGAGGAGCTGCTGGGACGGCTCACCGAGGCCCTGGCCGAGCGGCGCCGCACCCTGCGCAGGTCCTGGCATGACTCCGACGGGACCGCCGACACCGAGCAGCTGCGTCTGGCGCTGCGCGACTACCGCGAGCTGGCCGAACGGCTGCTACACGTCTGACCCGTCCGTCCCGTCCGCCGCCCGGCGTCCCTCCCGGCGCTGCCGCCACTCCCGTACGACCTCGTCGACGTCGTACGGCCGGCGGCCCAGGGGAGGGCCGGGCGGCGGCTTCAGCAGCATGTCGCGGATCTTGACGTTGACGTCCGTGACGATCTTCCGGGCGGCGCGCTCCGTGGGAGCCGCGTACGCCGCCTCCAGCGCGTCCTCCGCCTCCTTGCGCAGCGCCAGCGCCGGGGGCAGCACCGACAGGCCCTCACGGGCCATCTTGCGCTTGACCCACCACAGTTCGTCGTACGGCTCCTCCAGGTCGCGCGGCAGCGGCCGGCCGGCGCCGGGCAGACGGTCGAAGTCGCCGCGCCCCTGCGCCTCGCTGATCTGATGGTCGACCCAGGACTCGAACGGCACACCGGGGGGCTTTCGCTCGGTCATGAGTTCATTGTGCCGGACACGATCGCGCCGGGCGATTTATCATGCGGCGTCGATGGTCGAACCGGCCGTCGGGCAAGGACGTTTCAGAAGGAGCGCACGTGCTCGAACTCACCATGGCCGCCGTGTCCGCGGCGGACGAGGGCGCCACGGCCGGCATGCTCATGGCCGACGCGCCCAGCGAGCCGGGCGCCGTGCTCCGGGTCGGCCGGGACAAGTCCGTGTGCCGGCTGGCGACCCCCGACGACTGGCTGTTCGTCTCGCGCGTCCACCTGGAGTTCCAGTGCGCCGCCGACGGCAGCTGGCACGTGACCTGGCTGCGCGGCTCGCAGGCCGACCCGTCCTCCGAGGTGGCGATGACCGTCGCCGGTCACGTCCAGCCCGTCGGGTACGGCCAGACGGTGTCGCTGCCGAGGGGCGGCAGCGGTGAGATCGTCGTCCACGACCGCACCGCCCCGCGCAGCGTCAACGTCGGCTTCTACCACGAGGGCTGAGCGGGCCCGCCCCGGTCACGCCCGCACCCGGGCCAGCAGGAACCCGTCGTAGCCCTTGGCGCCCACCGTCTGCACCGCCGTGCCGGTCAACCGCGGGTGCCGGCCGATCAGTTCCACGGCGGCCCGGGTGCCCCGGATGTCCGGCGCGTCGCTGTCCGCGTCCAGGACGGCGCCGCCCCGCACCACGTTGTCGACGACGATCAGGCTGCCCGTGCTGGTGAGCCGCAGCGCCCACTCCACGTAGTGGGGGTTGTTGGCCTTGTCGGCGTCGATGAACACCAGGTCGAAGGGCGCGGGGTTCTCGTCGGCCAGCTTGGGCAGCGACTCCAGGGCGGGGCCGACCCGCACCTGCACGATCCGGTCCAGGCCCGCCCGCGCCAGGTTGCGGGTGGCGACCTCGGCGTGCCGGGCGTCGTACTCCAGCGTGACCAGCCGGCCGTCGGCGGGCAGCGCGCGGGCCAGCCAGATGGTGGAGTACCCGCCGAGCGTGCCGATCTCCAGGATGCTGCGGGCGCCCTGGATCTCGGCGAGGAGCCGCAGCAGCTTCCCCTGGGGCGCCGTGACGCTGATGCTCGGCAGGCCCGCCGCGTCGCTCTCGCGCCGGGCCGCCTCCAGGGCGTCGTCCTCCTGTGCGAGCTGGTCGGTGACGTACGTGTCGACATCGCCCCAGAGCTGGGAATCGCTCATCGCATGGCCTTTCGGACTGCCGGCCGGGTGCACCGGCCGGTTCGCGGCTGACGTTCCAGGATCCCCGATGGCGCGGCGGCCGGGGCCACCCGCGCGCCGCCTCACCGGAGGCGAACGGGCGTACCGCCGACTATCGTCACGGAAAAAGGTGAAGATGTCAGGCGAAATGGGGCATGTCTGCATCTCCCTGAAGGGCGGTACGAGCCGTCCGGCGTTTCGAAGATTCCCCGTCGACCCGCGGGGCGCATCGGGGCGGGAGGCCGACGAGGCGTGGCGAAGGCGGAGCACCGAGGGCGGCCGGCCGCGGCAGCCGGGGCCACGGCGGCCGGCACCGTCCAGGCACGTGTGCGGGCGATCCGGCTCGGCCTGTGGATGGTCGCCGCGTTCCTCGGTGCCCGCCAGGTGGCCGCCGTCCTCGGCACCCCGCGCGGCGAGCGGCTGACCGACCTGGAGACCTGGGTCGGCCCGGCCGGCGTCCTGCACCTCGAGGGCTCGCTGTACGACTCCGAGCGGTTCACCGGCACCCCGTTCGGCGGACTCGTCCTCAAGCCGCTGACCCGGGCCGCCGAGGAGGCGCTCGGCTGGGGCTGGACCTTCGGCACCCTCCTGCTCGTCGTCGCCCTCGGACTGGTGGCCGCCCGCGCCCTGCCCCCGCCGGTCGGCCGGCGCACCGCCGTGCTCGCCGCGCCCGTCGCGATCAGCCTGCTGATGGTGTCGCTGCCGGTGCGCAACGCCCTCCACCTCGGCCAGACCAGCATCATCCCGGTCCTGCTCGTCCTCCTCGGCTGCTTCGCCGTGCGCGGGGAGCGGTTCAGCGGGGTGCTCATCGGCCTCGCGGCAGCCCTCCAGCCGACCCTGCTGCTGTTCACGCCCCTGCTGTGGTGCACCGGCCGGCGGCGGGCCGCCCTGTCCGCCGGAACCGCGTTCACCGCCTGCACGCTGCTGGCCTGGGCGGCGATGCCCCGTGACTCGGCCACCTACTGGGTCCACCACATCGCAGGGCTCGGCCTGGGCGGGCCCGCCGACGGCCTCGCCAACCAGTCCCTGCACGGCGCCCTGCTCCGGTTCGGCCTGACCGGGCCCCTCGAGATCGCCCTCCTGCTGGTCCTCGGCGCCGCCGTCGCCGTGCTCGCGCTGCGCCGCGCCGTGCGCTACGCCCGCGACGGGCAGCTCCTGCTCGCCGTCGCCGTCACCGGCTGCGCGGTGATCGTCGTCTCGCCCACCGCCTGGCAGCACCAGCTGCTGTGGGTGCTGCTCGCCGTCGTCGGCCGGGTCGGCCGGCGGGCCGGCGACCGGTACGCGTGGCCGGTCGCGATCGCGTTGGTCATGACGCTGCCGGCGGACACCCTCGTGCCGGACAAGGTGGTCTTCCAGCCGCTGCGCGCCGATCTCGTGCTGTGCGCGGCGCTCGCCACGGCCGTCGTCGTGCCGTTCCTGCCGCGCACCTCGCCGTACTGGCGGGCCCCGGTGCCGACGCGGTACGCCGACCCGGTGCCGTCCCGGTTCCGGCACATCCCGCTCGTGTCCTTCCTGCGCCGGGCGGTGAGCCGGCCCAACCTGCTCTTCGAGCTCGTGCTGATCCGCGTCACCTACGACGCCTACGCGCGGATCCGCCTCGCCGCGGCGGGCCCGTCCTCCGCGTCGGGCCGGGCCACCGCCGAGGAGCACGGGGCGCAGATCCACTCCGTCGAACGGGCGCTGGGCATCGACATCGAACGCTGGGCCAACCATGCCGTCGTCGCGGCCGGCGGTCTGCGGGACTTCTTCGACTTCTACTACGAGTCGTTCCACTTCGGGGTGCCGCTGGTGATCCTCGGCCTCCTGTACTGGCGGCGGCCCGTCGACTACCGCTGGGCCCGCACCGCGATCGGCTTCGCGACGCTGTTCGCCCTGGTCGGCTTCTGGCTCTACCCGCTCGCGCCGCCCCGTCTGATGCCGGGCCTCGGTGTCGTCGACACGGTCAACGGCCCGCAGGACTTCACCCAGCCCGACTACGGCACCCTCACCGAGCTCACCAACCAGTACGCCGCGATGCCGTCCCTGCACTTCGGCTGGTCCCTGTGGTGCGGTGTGGTCGTCGCCGTGCTCGCCCCCCGACGGTGGATGAAGGCGCTCGGGCTGCTGCACCCGCTGCTCACGGCGACGGCGATCGTCGTCACCGGCAACCACTGGGTGCTGGACGCGGTGGGCGGCGCGCTGGTCGTGGCGGCGGGCTTCGGGGTGACGTACGTCTTCCAGGGCCCGCGCGCCCGGACCGTCGGCCCGGGGAGGAGGCGGAGCCGCAGCGATCCGCGGGCCGCGGTGCGGGACCGTACTCCGGGCTGATCCGTTCACCGGCTCCCGCCCGGGCCGCCCCACGCCCGTGCGGTGACGGACGAAAGCGGCGACCCGGGGATCGGGGGTCGCCGCTTTCGGTACAGGGGTCGGCCGGATCAGTACCAGCCGTTGGACTGCCAGAAGCCCCAGGCGCCGCACGGGCTGCCGTAGCGGTCCTTCATGTAGTCGAGGCCCCACTTGATCTGGGTCGCCGGGTTGGTCCTCCAGTCCGAGCCCGCCTCGGCCATCTTGTCGCCGGGCAGCGCCTGGACGAGGCCGTAGGCGCCCGACGAGGAGTTGGTGGCGTGGGGGTTCCAGTCGCTCTCATGGTCGACGATCTTGGAGAAGCACTGGAACTGCGCCGAGTCCGCGATGATCTTCTTCGCGACCCGCTGGGCCGAGGAGGCGTCGCCCGTCGCGGCCTGGGCGGGCGCCGAGGCGAGCAGGGTGCCGGCCGTGGCGGCTGCCAGGACCGTACCGGCGAGGGCCTTCTTCGGAGCGGAGAGGCGGCGGAAGGCGGAGACGGCGGACACGGAGAACCTTTCGTACGGGGACGGGGGCCGCGGGCGTGCCGGCCACAAGGGCTTGGCATGCGTCGGCGCCGAGGCCCTGAGGGCACGTCGGCGCCGTGCGACGTCCTCCACGAAAACAGGCGTGGCAGATGTCCGCAATGAACCTGTTTGCTAGTTGTGGCCGTATGCCGGGAGTGAGGTACCCGTGTGACGGGGGTCTCAACGCGCAGGTCGGAGGGCGTTTTGGTGCAGTCATGACAGCACCGTGGCCCACTAGGGCGGATCGTAGGTGACCTGAGTCATGTGGGGCGGTTCACCGCGCCCCTGACGAAGGGCGCACGAGCGCTCACCGTCCGGGTGCGTCGAACGTGACCGGGCTCTCGAAAGCCGCCCGCCGCGTCGCCCGGCGCAGCGCCTTCAGTACCGCCGGACCCAGCACGACCGTCAGCACCACGGTCACGATCGCCCGCCCGAGGTCCCACCCGAGCGAGGTGGCCACGCAGTACGCGGCGAACCGGGCCAGATTGGCGAGGGGGCCCAGCTCCGGCGCCGGAGAGATCGTCGAGGTGTCCTTCGGCAGATAGGGCCAGCCCGCCATGTTCATCACCGTGCCGTACGCGAAGGCGGCGAGGAAGCCGTACGCCGCCAGCAGCGCGACCTCCGCGCGGCCCCGCAGCCGCTCCGCGCCCGGCAGCAGCCCGGCGCCCATGGTGAACCAGCCCATCGACAGCATCTGGAACGGCAGCCACGGCCCCACCCCGCCCGTGAGCAGGGCCGACGCGAACATCGTCACCGAGCCGAGGACGAAGCCGAAGCCCGGACCCAGCACCCGCCCGCTGAGCACCATCAGGAAGAACATCGGCTCCAGCCCGGCCGTCCCCGCGCCGATCGGCCGCAGCGCGGCCCCCGTCGCCGCGAGCACGCCGAGCATCGCCACCGCCTTCGGGCCGAGCCCCGACTCCGAGATCGTCGCCGCCACGACCGCGACCAGCAGCATCAGCAGCCCCGTGAACAGCCAGGGCGCGTCCTGCGCGTGCGCGTTCACCTGGGAGCCGGGCACGGCGAGGAACGGCCAGCCGAGCGCGGCGGCACCCACCGCGCCGACCAGCACGAGGGCCGCCACGGACCGGGGCCCCAGCCGGACCGGTCGGGTCCGGTTCCCGGTGCCGCTCATGACAGGGCCTCCTGGACCTGGGCGACGGTCAGCCACCGCCGCGGGGCGAGGATCTTGGTGACCTGCGGCGCGAAGGACGGCGAGGACACCACCACCTCGGCGGTCGGACCGTCGGCGATCACCTCGCCCTCCGCGAGCAGCACCACCCGGTGGGCCAGCTCCGCCGCCAGCTCCACGTCGTGCGTCGCCAGCACGATGGCGTGCCCCTGCCCGGCGAGGTCCCGCAGCAGGGCGACCAGATGGGCCTTCGCCGCGTAGTCCAGCCCCCGGGTCGGCTCGTCCAGCAGGAGCAGCGGCGGCCGGGCCGTGAGGACGACGGCCAGCGCGAGCGTGAGGCGCTGACCCTCGGACAGGTCCCGGGGGTGGAGGTCGTCGGGGACGCCCGGCAGCAGCGTGGACAGCAGCGCGCGGCAGGTGCCCGCCTCGGCCTCCGCGTCGGCGTCGGCGGCCGCGCACTCGCCGGCGACCGTGTCGGCGTACAGCAGGTCGCGGGGTTCCTGCGGGACGAGGCCGACGCGGCGGACGAGGTCCCGCGGCGATGTGCGGTGCGGCACCGACCCGCCGGTCAGCACGGTCCCGGACGACGGCGTCACCAGGCCCACGAGGGCGTTGAGCAGGGTGGACTTCCCGGCGCCGTTGCGGCCCATCAGGGCCACCGTCTCGCCGGGGGAGACCGTGAGGTCCACCCGCCGCAGCGCCCGTACCCGGTCCCGGGTCACCGCGAGTGCCCGCACCTCGGCCGCGTACGGGGAGGCGGGGGCCGCCTCGGCCGTGGCGCGGGAGCGGCCGAACCAGCGGCGGGCCGGGGTACGGGCCGGCGGCGGGGCGGGCACCTCGGAGCGCGCGGGTGCGGGCAGGACGTCGTGGTCGCCGAGGCGCTGCCGCAGGTCCGCCGCCCGGCGCCGGGCGTCCCGGACCGTCAGCGGCAGCGGGGACCAGCCCGCCAGCCGGCCCAGCGCCACCACCGGCGGGTACACCGGGGACATCGCCATGACCTCCGCCGGATCGCCCAGGACCGGCGGTTCGCCCGGCGCGGGGAGCAGGACGACACGATCCGCGTACTGCACGACGCGTTCGAGGCGGTGCTCGGCCATCAGGACCGTCGTGCCCAGGTCGTGGACCAGCCGCTGCAGGACGGCCAGGACCTCCTCGGCGGCGGCCGGGTCCAGCGCCGACGTCGGCTCGTCCAGCACCAGCACCCTCGGGTGCGGGGTGAGGACCGAGCCGATCGCGACGCGCTGACGCTGCCCGCCGGACAGGGTGGCGATGGACCGGCCGCGCAGATCGGCCAGACCCAGCAGGTCCAGCGTCTCCTCGACCCGGCGCCGCATCACGTCCGGGGCCAGCCCCAGCGACTCCATGCCGTAGGCCAGCTCCTCCTCGACGGTGTCGGTCACGAAGTGCGACAGCGGGTCCTGGCCCACCGTGCCCACCACGTCGGCGAGTTCGCGCGGCTTGTGGGTGCGGGTGTCCCGGCCGGCCACCGTGACCCGGCCGCGCAGGGTGCCGCCGGTGAAGTGCGGCACGAGCCCGCTGACCGCGTTCAGCACGGTCGACTTGCCCACCCCCGACGGCCCGACGAGCAGCACCAGCTCCCCCTCGGGCACCTCGAAGTCCACGCCGTCCACGGTGGGCGCGGCAGCCCCGTCGTAGGTCACGGAGACGTTCTCGAAGCGGATCACGACGGCTCCTTGCGGGCGGCGGCACCGCGCGGCGCCGGCTTCCTCGGTGCGGGGCTGACGAACGCCGGGAGCAGCCCGATCAGGACGGCCGCCGCCGGCCACAGCGGAAGGGCGGGCGCGACCAGCGGCACCACACCCGGATTCAGGGCCGCCGGCTCACGGCTCGCGGCCAGGGTCAGCAGGGCGGCGACCGCCGCGCCCGACCCGGCGACCAGCCAGGCGCGCGCACCCCAGCGGTCCGGCCGGTACCGGGTGCGCGGGGAGCGGCGCCCGCCCAGGCGCAGCCCCGCCAGCGCCGCCGCGAGACCGGCGAGCAGCACCGGCAGCCCGTAGGTGCCGCCCGCCGCGGTCAGCAGCCCGTACGTGCCCGCGCACACGCCCAGCAGTCCGCCGAGGGTGAGCGCGGCGGTCGAACGCCGCACCCGGAGGGGGACGTCGGCGGTACGGCCGTAGCCGCGCGCGTCCATCGCGGCGGCCAGCGCGACCGAGCGCTCCAGCGCGCCCTCCAGCACCGGCAGCCCGACCTGGACCAGGCCGCGCAGCCCCCGGTCGGGCCGCCCGCGCAGCCGGCGGGCGGCCCGCAGCCGCTGCACGTCGGCGATCAGATGAGGGGCGTACGTCAGCGCCACCACCACCGCGACACCCATCTCGTACAGGGCGCCCGGCAGGGACTTCAGCAGACGCGCCGGATTGGCGAGGGAGTTCGCCGCACCCACGCAGATCAGCAGGGTCGCCAGCTTCAGACCCTCGTACAGGGCCCTGACCAGGGTCTCGGCGGTGACCCGGCCGCCCAGCCGGATGCCCTGCGCCCAGTCGGGCAGGGCCACCTCGGGCAGGGTGACGAGCACATGGGTGCCGGGAATGGGGGAGCCGAGGGCCACCGCGAAGAACAGCCGGATCACGAGGACGGCCAGGGCGAGCTTGACGAAGGCGCCGTAGGAACGGGCCCAGGGGGCGTCGGGACGGCAGGTCGCCACGACGTAGGCGGACGTCGCGATGAGCAGGGCGAGCAGCAGCGGGTTGGTGGTGCGGGTCGCCGCGGTGCCCAGCGCCAGCGCCCAGACCCACCAGGCGCCGGGGTGGAGGGGGTCGCGAACGGCCCGCACGGTGCCCGGCACGGCCGGGTGAGGGGCGACCGCCCCCTCCGGGCCGCCCCCGCTCCGCGTGCCGCCGCGCCCCCCTGCCATCAGCCGCGCCGCCGTCGGGCCTGCCAGATCGCCGCGCCCGCGAGGACCACGACGGCCGCGACACCGGCCACGAGACCGACGGAGGCACCGTCCTCCGGGTCGTCCTCCGGCTCGGTGGCCGCCGCCGGCTTCTCGCCCTTTGCGACCTGCTCACCGCAGCCCTTGCGCGGATAGCCGTCGATCGCGCACAGCAGGGCGTTGGAGTCGTACCGCAGCGGACCGGCGACGGCCGCCAGGGCGTCCGCGGTCGTGGCGTCCGGGTCGACGCGCGCGCAGACCGTGCGCCGGGCCGGCGGCCTCTCGCCCGAGGGGGCGTCGGCGGCCGTACCGAAGTCCAGGACCAGCGCGATCCGCTTCTTGCCGTCCTGCGCGGGCGTACGGGCGCAGATCACGGAGAACTCGGCCGCGCCCCGGGGCCGCGTGGCGTCCTTCGAGTCCTCGCTCACGGCGAAGCGGAACCCCTGGACGTCACCGTCGTCGGGGCGGGACAGCGAGGGGCCGAGGGTGGCGTACGACCAGGAGCCGCCGTCGCGGTCCCAGAACGACCAGTACCGGTACCCGGTGGCCTGGGCGGCCTGGGCCGCACCGGCCGTCAGGACCAGCGCGGCCGACAGGACCGCGAGGGCGCGCCGGATCACGCCCGCCCGCCCTTGCGGTGGCTCAGGAGGAAGCCGATACCGACGCCGACGACGAGGAAGACGCCGACGTACCACCAGACGCCGAACGGGCTGTCGTCGTCCTTCTCCTCCTGGGCGTCCGCGCTCTGCTCGGCCGCCTTCTGCGGCGCCGGACCGGTCGCGTTCAGCTTCGCGACCAGGTCGGTGCCGCCGAAGTCGCGCGGGTCGGTGCCGGTGGCGTGCGCGGCGAAGATCAGCTGGGCGTAGGCGGCGGGGCCGTTCTGCGCGGCCCACTCGGCGGCGTTGCCCTCCAGCCACTTCAGGGGCTCGGCGGCGGCGCCGGCCCCGCCCTGCGCGGCGAGCGCGACGACCGCGTCGGCCGTGTTGCCGTAGTCCGGCTGGTCGTCGGCGCCGGGCAGCGCGGAGACCAGGTGCCCGTCCTTCGCGAGCACCCGCGTCAGGTAGGCGGCGCCATTGGCGGCGGCCTGCTCGGGGGAGCCGGCCTTCGCGCAGGTGGCGTCGGCCTTCTCACCGGGACCGGTGACCAGGCCCTTGCCGAGCGCGCCGATCACCCCGGCCGCGGTGGCGTCGGCGTTGGCGGCCAGCTTGCCCTTCTTGTCCGGCTGGTAGGCGAAGGCGCCCGCGTCGTCGCCCTCGCAGGGCAGCGCGAGGGAGAGCAGGGCGTCGTAGGGCGACTTGCCGTCCCTGGTGACCTCGGCCGGCTTCTCGCCGGCGGCGGCCAGCGCGCCGACGACGACCGACGTCGAGTTGGTGTCGCTCGCCCCGCCCGGGGTGTAGCCCCAGCCGCCGTCCTTGTTCTGCACGGACTTCAGCCAGGTCACGGCCTTGCCGGTGACGGCGTCGTGGCCGCCCAGTGCCGTCAGGGCCTGCACGGCGGCGGCGGTGCTGTTGCTGTCGACCATCACCTTGGCGTCGCACGCCTTGGCGGTGTCGGCGCGGTACGC
Organism: Streptomyces sp. NPDC059852; assembly: GCF_042731455.1. Taxonomy (NCBI): domain Bacteria; kingdom Bacillati; phylum Actinomycetota; class Actinomycetes; order Kitasatosporales; family Streptomycetaceae; genus Streptomyces; species Streptomyces sp. NPDC059852. The sequence goes on from NZ_JBHWJK010000014.1 coordinate 38,742, forward strand.
GGCGAACGCCCCGTTCGCGCACTGCTGCCCGGTCAGCCAGTCCACGGCCGACGCGGCGGGCCGCACCTTCGCGGTGTGCTGGGCGAGCAGCGCGAGGGACTGGCGCCAGACCCCGTCGTACGTCGGGTCGGTGGTGCCGTACAGCCCCTTGGGGAGGGCCTCCGACGGCGACGGGGACGGTGAGTCGGCGGCCATGGCGGGCGCGGTCGCGCCGAGCACGACGGTGGCGGCCAGGGCCGCGGCGCTGCGGCGGACGTTCATGATCGGCGGGTGCCCTCTCCCTGTGGGGAGCCGGACAGCGCGGGAGGACCCCCGGGCGGCTCGGCTCCGTATACCTCGACGGTGCCGTGCTCCGGCAGGCTGCCGGGACACGTGAGCCGGTCACGTCCGTCCAGGGCGGTCCGGCTCACCGGCCACGGACCGCCCGCCACGCAGGCGGGGACGCGGGGACCGGTTCACGGTTGCGGGTCAGCGCCGGAATTGCACCGGCTTTCCCCTGAACGGGTGAGTGATGACGACCGGGACACTGTACCCGCCCGTAACCCGGGCCCTCCGGGGCACCTCGCACCGGGTACCGTCCTGCCGACACGAGGGGGCAGGACGATGGGGCGACTGATCGGTTCGGGGCGGACCGCCGACGTGTACGAGATAGACCGGGACTGGGTGCTGCGCCGGGACCGGGAGGGGTACGGCGACGCGCTCGCCGAGGGCGAGATGATGGCGCATGTGCGCGGCCACGGCTACCCGGCGCCGCGCGTCCGCCTCGACGGCTCCTCGCGGACCGAGCTGGTGATGGAGCGCCTGACCGGGCCGACCATGCTGGGCGCGCTCATCGAGGGCACCCTCGGCCCGGACGAGGCGGGCGCGGAGCTCGCCCGGCTGCTGCGCCGGCTGCACGGCCTGCCCGGACGCCGCCCGGGGACCCGCGTCCTCCACCTGGACCTGCATCCCGACAACGTGATCCTCACCCCGGACGGGCCGTTCGTCATCGACTGGAGCAACGCCCGCGACGGCGACCCCGGCCTCGACTGGGGCTCCTCCGCGGTGATCCTCGCCCAGGTCGCGGTCGGCGACGAGGACCTCGCGGAGGCCGCCCACGCGCTGCTGGCCGCCCTGCTGGCCGACCCCTCGGACCTCACGGAGGCCGGCCTCGGTGAGGCCCTGCGCGCCCGTGCGGCCAACCCGACGATGACCGAGCGGGAGACCGGACTCCTCGGCGCCGCCGGGAAACTGATCCGCACGTTCCTGCCCGGCGGGGGCCGGCCATCATGATCACCCTGCCGGGCACCGGGGAGCCCGTCCTCCCGCCCGAGGAGGAGGAGTTCCCGGCTCAGCGGCGCCGGGTCTCCTCCGGGGCCGTCAGGTCGATCAGCCGGCACACCGTCTCGATGTCGATCCTCACCTGGGCGATCGAGGCGCGCCCCGACAGCCAGGTGATCAGGGCCGAGTGCCAGGTGTGCTCGATGACGCGGACGGCGGACATCTGCTGCGGCGTCGGGTCCTCCAGGCCCATCGCGTCCAGGATGATCATCGTGGTCTGGCGGGAGACCTGGTCGACCTCGGGGGAGACGCTGCGGTCCGCGAACGTCAGCGCCCGCACCATCGCGTCCGCCAGATGCGGCTCGCGCTGGAGGGCGCGGAACGCCCGCATCAGGGTCTCCGCGACCCGTTCGGCCGCCGTCGCGCCCTGCGGCGGCCTCTTGCGCAGCGTGCCGTGCATGTGCTCCAGCTGGGCCTGCATCGTGGCGACCAGCAGATGCACCTTGGACGGGAAGTAGCGGTACAGCGTGCCGAGCGCCACCTGGGAGGACTCCGCGACCTCGCGCATCTGCACGGCGTCGAAGCCGCCCCGGCTCGCGAGCTGCGCGCTGGCGTGCAGGATGCGCCGGCGGCGGGCCTCCTGCCGCTCGGTGAGAGGCGGTGAGGGAGGGCTCGCGCTACTGACTTCCGCAGGCATGGATCCCGTCCGTGACAGTCGGTGAGGGTGGGTGACCGGACAGAGCATGCCAGGGGTCGGCCGTGGCGTGAATCACCTGATCCATCGCTCACAGCGGCGCTACCTGCCGGTAGATTCAGAGCCTCCTGAACGATCAAGTCTGAAACTTGTTCTAGATTAACGTCCCGGCGTAACCTCGCGGGACAGAGCAGGGAGAAGGGGGCCCGGAGTGACCGCTGAGGCCAGGGAGGCCGGGTCTCCGACGGACCTTGCCGCCGACGGCGGGCGACCGCTCGACATCGCGCTCCTCACCTACAAGGGAAACCCGTTCTGCGGCGGCCAGGGCGTCTACGTCCGGCACCTCTCCCGCGAACTCGCCCGCCTCGGCCACCGCGTCGAGGTCATCGGCTCCCAGCCCTACCCCGTGCTCGACGAGCACGAGGACTACGCGGGCCGCCTCACCCTCACCGAGCTGCCCAGCCTCGACCTGTACCGCCAGCCCGACCCGTTCCGCACGCCCAGCCGCGACGAGTACCGCGACTGGGTCGACGCGCTGGAAGTGGCGACCATGTGGACCGGCGGCTTCCCCGAGCCCCTGACGTTCTCGCTGCGCGCCCGCCGCCTGCTGCGCGCCCGCCGCGGCGACTTCGACGTCGTGCACGACAACCAGACCCTCGGCTACGGCCTCCTCGGCGATGTCGGCGCCCCCCTCGTCACCACCATCCACCACCCCATCACCGTGGACCGCCGGCTGGAGCTGGACGCCGCCACGACCTGGCAGCGGCGGATGTCGGTCCGCCGGTGGTACGCCTTCACCCGGATGCAGAAGCGGGTCGCGCGCCGCCTGCCGTCCGTCCTCACCGTCTCCGGCACCTCCCGCAAGGAGATCGTCGACGACCTCGGTGTCCGGCAGGACCGCATCCACGTCGTCCACATCGGCGCCGACACCGACCTGTTCTCGCCGGATCCGTCGGTCCGCCGGGTGCCCGGCCGGATCGTGACGACGTCCAGCGCCGACGTCCCCCTGAAGGGCCTCGTGTTCCTCGTCGAGGCGCTCGCCAAGGTCCGCACCGAACACCCCGACGCCCATCTCGTCGTCGTCGGCAAGCGCCCCGAGGACGGCCCGGTCGCCCGTGCCGTCGAGCACTACGGCCTCGAGGGCGCCGTCGACTTCGTCAAGGGCATCTCCGACGCCGAACTCGTCGACCTGGTCCGCTCGGCGGAGGTGGCCTGCGTGCCGTCGCTGTACGAGGGCTTCTCGCTGCCCGCCGCCGAGGCCATGGCCACCGGCACCCCCCTGGTCGCCACGACCGGTGGGGCGATCCCCGAGGTCGCCGGACGCGACGGCGAGACCTGCCTCGCGGTGCCGCCCGGAGACGCCGGGGCGCTGGCCGCAGGACTGACCCGGCTGCTGGGCGACGCCGGTCTGCGCGACCGGCTCGGAGCGGCCGGACGCGCGCGCGTGCTCCAGCACTTCACCTGGGCGAAGGCCGCCGAGGGCACGGTGGCCCGGTACCGCGAGGCGATCGCCGCCGGCCGCCGCCCCCGCGCCACGGCCGCGGACACCGCCCCGGCCGCCCCTGTCCGCTCCACGACCCCACCCGTCACCGCCCCGGCCTCCCCCCTCGTCGAGGGCGCCGACACCGAAAGCAGGGCCACGTGCTGACCGTCGACTTCTCCCGGTTCCCGCTCGCCCCGGGCGACCGCGTCCTGGACCTCGGCTGCGGTGCCGGACGGCACGCGTTCGAGTGCTACCGGCGCGGCGCCCAGGTCGTCGCGCTGGACCAGAACGGCGAGGAGATCCGCGAGGTCGCGAAGTGGTTCGCGGCGATGAAGGAGGCCGGCGAGGCCCCCGAGGGCGCCACCGCCACCGCCATGGAGGGCGACGCGCTCGCGCTGCCCTTCCCGGACGAGTCCTTCGACGTCGTGATCATCTCCGAGGTCATGGAGCACATCCCCGACGACAAGGGCGTCCTCGCCGAGATGGTCCGGGTCCTCAAGCCCGGCGGCCGTATCGCCGTCACCGTCCCCCGTTACGGACCCGAGAAGGTCTGCTGGACGCTGTCCGACGCCTACCACGAGGTCGAGGGCGGCCACATCCGCATCTACAAGGCGGACGAGCTGCTGGCGAAGATCCGCGAGGCGGGCCTGAGGCCGTACGGCACCCACCACGCGCACGCGCTGCACTCGCCGTACTGGTGGCTGAAGTGCGCGTTCGGCGTGGACAACGACAAGGCGCTGCCCGTGAAGGCGTACCACAAGCTCCTCGTCTGGGACATCATGAAGAAGCCGCTGGCCACCCGGGTCGCCGAGCGGGCGCTGAACCCGCTGATCGGCAAGAGCTTCGTGGCGTACGCGACCAAGCCGCACCTGCCCCGGGTGGACGCGAAGTGACCACTCCCCGGACAGAACACCTCGTCCTGCCCGGGGTCCTCACCGCCGAGCAGGCCGCCGCGACCGTGGCCGGCATCCTCGCGGTACAGCGGGAGGACGGGGCGATCCCGTGGTTCCGCGGACACCACCTCGACCCGTGGGACCACGTCGAGGCCGCCATGGCGCTGGACGCCGCCGGTGAACACACCGCCGCCGAGCGGGCGTACACCTGGCTGGCCACCCATCAGAACGACGACGGCTCCTGGTACGCCGCCTACCGCGACGGCGACCACGACGACGTCACCGACACCGGGCGCGAGACCAACTTCGTCGCCTACATAGCGGTCGGCGTGTGGCACCACTACCTGTCCACGGGCGACGACACGTTCCTGGACCGCATGTGGCCCACCGTGTACGCGGCGATCGAGTTCGTGCTGCGGCTCCAGCAGCCCGGCGGGCAGATCGGCTGGCGGCGCGACGACGACGGCACTCCCACCGAGGACGCCCTGCTCACCGGCTCCTCGTCGATCCACCACGCGCTGCGGTGCGCGCTGGCCATCGCCGAGCAGCGCGAGGAGCCGCAGCCGGACTGGGAGCTCGCGGCGGGCGCGCTGCGCCACGCCATCCGGCGGCACCCCGAGCGGTTCCTGGACAAGGACCGCTACTCGATGGACTGGTACTACCCGGTGCTCGGCGGGGCGCTCACCGGCGCCGACGCCGAGGCCCGGATGCGGGAGGGCTGGGGCCGGTTCGTCGTGCCCGGCCTCGGCGTGCGGTGCGTCGTGCCCAACCCGTGGGTCACCGGCGGCGAGTCCGCCGAACTCGCCCTCGCGCTCTGGGCGATGGGCGAGTCCGACCGCGCGCTGGAGATCCTGCAGTCCATCCAGCATCTGCGGGACGCCGAGAGCGGCCTGTACTGGACGGGATACGTCTTCGAGGACGACGCCATCTGGCCGCGTGAACTCACCACGTGGACAGCGGGATCCGTCCTGCTGGCCGTCGCCGCGCTCGGCGGGCACGAGGCCACCTGCGCGGTGTTCGGCGGGGACCGCCTGCCGGCCGGGCTGGACCCGGACTGCTGCGCCTGACCGCCGGGGCCGGGTGCCGGCGCCGGCGTCAGTGCCGGTGCACCCGGCCGGCGATGGCGTGGCCGACGAACAGGTAGACCACGGCGGCCAGGCCGTACCCGGCGACCACGCGGGCCCACTCCTCGTCGAAGGTGAACAGATCGTGCGACCAGCCCGCCAGCCAGCGGGCGACGTCATGGACGAACTGCACGAAGTCGTTGCCGCGGTTGGCATCCAGCAAATACATGAGAATCCACAGGCCCAGGATGAGGGCCATGACATCGGCGACGATCGCGATGACCGTGCCGGCCTGGTTGGCGCCGCGATATCTAGGGGACATGCTCCTCGCTTGACCCCGGAACCCGGCTTGAAACCCGGCCCGCGCCTACGAGTTGAGCTCGGCCGGCACCCGCAGGGTGCCCGGACGGTCCGTCAGCCAAAGGTCGGGGAGACGGCAACGGCCCCCCGCCCGGAGGGGCGAGGGGCCGTCGTACGACGTGGGGACTCAGCCGCGCTGGATGCCGCTCGTGTCCTGCAGGACACCGCGACGGCCGTCCTGCGTCTGCGCGACCAGGGCCGCGCCGCGCTGCTCGACGGCCAGGTACCAGGTGCCCGGCGCCAGTTCGGCGATCGGGTTGGGCGAGCCGTCCTCCGGGAAGAGGGGACGCGCCACCGGCACGGCGAACCAGAACGGGGAGAAGTCACCGGCCGGCGCGGGCGCGGGCGCCTGCGGCTGACCGCCCCCGAACGGCGGCTGCTGCTGCCCCGGCGCACCCGGGTAGCCGTAACCGGCCTGCGGCTGCCCGCCGTAGGGCTGCGGCGCGGCCGGCCGCGGCGCCGGCACGAGCGCGGCCTGAAGCGCCGGCACGAGCGGCGTCGCCACGGCGGCGGCGGCGAGGATGAGGGCGGCGAGGAAGCCGAGGATGAGACCGGCTGCCGCGCTGGCGCGGTCCGGGGTGTCCACCAGCGACCAGAACAGGGACCAGGCCGTCAGGATGGCGAAGCCCGTGCCGACGGTGCCGAGGTCGAGACCGGCGACCTTGCGGGGCTGGGGCAGAAGGCGGTTCACGACGATCAGGGCGGCGCCGATGACCCCGCCCATGTACACGCCGAGCCCGAGGCCGAGGGACTCCCACGAGTTCTGGTCCCAGTCGTACCCGGAGACGGAGTAGAGGTTGAGGAACGACGCGATGAACAGCAATACCGCTGCTCCGATCACCACGCCGTCGCCTCGAGTGAGGGAGCGAATATTCACTTCAGGTCCTTCGTCAGTCGTCTCAACATCGGCATCGCTGGAGGCATCGCTGTCACCATGTCGCCGTCTGGCCCCGGTGTGAAGCGTGGGGGTGGCCCCTCATCGTAGGGACGACCTTATCGTCCGTCCGACACGTCTGTCCGCCGGGATCCACCCGAAGACCACTACCCTCGCAGGAAACTCACGATTCCCTCAGAGATTCCCTGCGCCGCCTTCTGACGCCAGGCGCCGCTGGTGAGCAGTGCCGCGTCCTTGCTATCGCGCATGTTGCCGCACTCGATGAAGACCTTGGGAACCGTTGACAGATTGAGACCGCCCAGGTCCTGACGCGTGACGAGACCGGTGCCGTCGCCCACATAGTCGGAGGGCGCGCTTCCGGTCACGCGGACGAACGCGCCCGCGACGCGCTCGCCGAGCGCGCGCGACGGGGCCACGATCGGGCCGGTGTTCGCGTTACCCCCGGACACCCTGCCGGGCAGGATGACGTGGAAGCCGCGCTGTCCGGCGCCCGCGCCGTCCGCGTGGATCGAGACGACGGCGTCCGCGTGCGCCTTGTTGCCGATCCGGGCGCGCTCGTCCACGCACGGGCCCCACGGCCGGTCGCCGTCCTGCGTGAACTCCACGGTGGCGCCCTGCTTCTCCAGCAGTGTGCGCATCCGGCGGGCGACGTCGAGCGTGAACTCGGCCTCGGGATAACCGGCGTTGGTGGACGTCCCCGTGGTGTCGCACTCCTTGCGGTTGGTACCGATGTCCACCTGGCGGTTGATCTCCGCCGTGTGCCGGAAGTTGCCGGGGTTGTGGCCCGGGTCCACGACGACGACCTTGCCCGTGAGCGGGCCGGTGCCCGAGGCGGACGGGGCCGGGCTCGGCTTCTCGTCGTCGGTGGGGGACGCCGCCGGGCGGGTGCTCGCCTGCGACGGCCGTACCGCCGCCTCGCCGGAACCGCCTCCGTCGTCGCCCACGGTGGCGTACACCAGCCAGCCGAGCAGCGCCCCCGGCACGAGGGCGGAGGCGGCCACGGTCAGGGCGCGGCGACGGCCGCGGCGGGGCTGCGGAGGATCGAAGTCCGGACCTAGGTACGACACGCCTGACACCTTACGGGCCGGGTCCCGGCCGTGCCGTCACGGCGCATCAGAGGCCGTCACCCGTCCGTCGCAGCACCCGCAGCGAGTCGGTCGCCGACACCTCCGTGAAGGCGCCGGAGGCGAGGGCCCGCAGGTAGACGCGGTACGGCGCCTGGCCGGTGAACTCGTCGGCCGGGTCCGGGAACACGTCGTGGATGACGAGCAGACCGCCCTCGGCGACATGCGGGGCCCAGCCCTCGTAGTCGGCGTTCGCGTGCTCGTCGGTGTGACCGCCGTCGACGAAGACCAGCCCGAGAGGCGTTCCCCACACCTTCGCGACCTGCGGGGAGCGGCCCACCAGGGCGACCACGTGGTCCTCCAGGCCCGCCCGGTGCAGGGTGCGGCGGAACGTCGGCAGGGTGTCCATCAGGCCCAGCTCGGGGTCGACGGTCTCCGGGTCGTGGTACTCCCAGCCCGGCTGCTGCTCCTCGCTGCCGCGGTGGTGGTCGACGGTGAGGGCCGTCACCCCGGCCGCGCGGGCCGCGTCGGCGAGCAGGATCGTGGAGCGCCCGCAGTACGTGCCGACCTCCAGCAGGGGGAGCCCGAGCCGTCCGGCCTCGACGGCCGCCGCGTACAGGGCCAGGCCCTCGCCCGTGGGCATGAAGCCCTTCGCGGCCTCGAACGCGGCCAGGATGTCGGGCTTGGGGGCGGGGGCCATGGGGGTCCTCTCCGTCGTACGACCGTATGGGCGCCCATGGTGCACCACACCCCCCGTCACCTGGGCGACGGGGGGTGCGGGCGGGCCGGGGGAGGCGCGTCTCAGGCGGTGACCGCCTCGCCGGGCAGCGCGAGGTCGACGTCCACCGCGCCGTCCTCGCCGGGGTGCGTGGCCGCCGAGGCGAGCGGCGCGTGTCCCTCGGCGCGGGCGGCCAGGACGTAGGCGCCCTGAGCCGGGACCGCGAGGGCGTAGCTGCCGTCCTCGGCGGACAGGGTCGCGCCGGCCTGCCGGCCGCGCCGGTCGATCAGGGTGACCTTGGCGCGGGCCACCGGGGTGCCGGCGGCGTCCAGGACGCGCCCGCGGAAGCCGTGCAGGGCCTCCTCGGCGCGCTCCAGGTTGGCGTCCTCCTCGCTGCTGGCGCGCAGCTGCGGGTGGGCCGAGGGGCGCTGCCGGGGCAGGAGCAGGGCGAACGCGAGGCCGAGGACGACGGCGCCGGTCGCGATCAGGAAGGACAGCCGGAAGCCGTGCATGGAGGGGATCGCCACCCCGCCGGCGTCGTTCGCCGTGTTGGCCAGCACCATGCCGATGACGGCGCTGGACACGGACGTGCCGATGGACCGCATCAGGGTGTTGAGGCCGTTCGCCGCGCCGGTCTCCGAGGCCGGCACCGCGCCGACGATCAGGGCGGGCAGCGAGGAGTACGCGAGGCCGATGCCCGCGCCGAGCACCACCGCGATCACCAGGCTCTGCCACGCCGCGCTCATGAGGCCCAGGCCGGCGCCGTAGCCGATCGCGATGATCAGCATGCCGAGGATGAGGGTGGTCTTGGGGCCGTACCGCGCCGAGAGGCGGGCGTAGACCGGGGCCGTCACCATCATGGTCAGGCCGAGCGGGGCGACGAGCAGGCCCGCGACGACCATCGACTGGCCGAGGCCGTAGCCGGTCGCCGTCGGCAGCTGGAGCAGCTGGGGCAGGACCAGCGAGACGACGTAGAAGCTGACGCCGACCATGATCGACGCGAGGTTGGTGAACAGGACGGCCGGGCGGGCGGTGGTGCGCAGGTCGACCAGCGGCGCCTTGACCCGCAGCTCGTACACGCCCCACAGGAGCAGGACCGCCGCGGCGGCGCCGAACAGGCCGAGCGTCATGCCGGACGTCCAGCCCCAGTCGCTGCCCTTGGTGATGGGCAGCAGGAACAGCACGAGACCCGCGGAGAGGCCGAGCGCTCCCGGGAGGTCGAAGGTGCCCTGCGCGCGGACCTCGGACTCGGGGACGACGAGAAGGGTCAGGGCGATGGAGAGGACGCCGAGGGCGGCGGCGCCGTAGAAGAGGGCGTGCCAGTTCGCGTGCTGGGCGACCAGGGCGGCGGCCGGCAGGGCCAGACCGCCGCCGACGCCGATCGAGGAGCTCATGAGGGCCATCGCGGAGCCCAGCCGCTCACGGGGCAGCATGTCCCGCATCAGGCCGATGCCGAGCGGGATGGCGCCCATGGCGAAGCCCTGGAGGGTGCGGCCGACGATCATGGGGAGCAGGGCGCTGGTGACGGCGCTCAGCAGGGCGCCGGCCACCATCACGGAGAGGCTCGCGATCAGCATGCGCCGCTTGCCGAAGAGGTCGCCGAGGCGGCCCATGATCGGGGTGGCGACGGCGCCGGAGAGCAGGGTCGAGGTCAGCACCCAGGTGGCGTTGCTGGGCGTGGTGTCCAGCAGCTGCGGCAGGTCCTTGATGACCGGGACGAGCAGGGTCTGCATCACCGCGACCACGATGCCCGCGAAGGCCAGGACGGGGACCAGGGCCCCGGAGGTCGCTCTGCCGACGGGCCGTTCGATGGTCGTTCGTGTCATGTGTACGTCGAACTCCGTGTGCCCGGGCAACTATTCCGATGCTTTGGCACACTAACGAAATCTTGACCTTCTCTTGGGAGAAGGGGCCGCTGGGAGGGGAGGCCGCCGGCAGCAGGGGGCCGCGGGGAGAAGGGCTGCGAAAATCCGTGCCGGCCGGGAGGCAACGGTTCAAGGGGCTCATGGACTCCTTCGGACATCAAGGAGGTGCCCATGGGGGAACGCAAGGCGGTCCAGGACGCGGAGTTCCAGAGCTTCGTCACCAGCCGCTGGCCACGCCTGCTGCGGACGGCTTTCCTCCTCACCGGCGAACAGCACGCCGCTGAGGATCTGACGCAGACGACGCTGGAGCAGGTCTACGTGGCCTGGCGCAGGGTGGGGACGGCCGACGACCCGGAGGCCTACGTCCGGCGCGTGATGATCAACGCCCACGCGCGAAGACACCGGCGGCGGCTCCGGGAGTTCCTGGCGCCGAAGGACGACTCGGGCCTCGCCCGCGAGGTGCCGGACACCGGCGACCGCATCGCCCAGGCCGACGACCGCGGCGCCCTGCTCACGGCACTGGCCCAGCTGCCGCCCCGGCAGCGGGAGGCCGTGGTGCTGCGGTACTGGGAGGACCTGACCGAGACGCAGACGGCCGAGGCGATGGGCTGCTCCGTCGGAGCCGTGAAGAGCAACGCGGCCAAGGGCATCGCGAAACTCCGCGCCCTGCCGGGCCTGGCGGAGATGGTCACGCAGGGAGGGCGGAGCCGATGAGCGCGAAGCGGGAGACGAACCACCACATGACGATCGACGGCCTGACCGTCCACGACCCGGGGGACGCCGACCGCACCCCCTGCGACATCGCGCCGCTGCTCGCCCACGCCGCGGACGGCGTCGAGATCGGGACGGCCCCGTACGCGGCGGTACTGCGCGGCGGGCGCCGCCGCAGGGCCCGCCGCTGGGCCGCGGCGACGGCGACCGCCCTGGCCCTGGTCGCCACGGCCGGCACCCTCGCGGTGGCGGGGCTGCCCGCCGGGGACGGCTCCGGGGACACCTCGGTCGCCACGAACCCCGCGCCCCCGCCCACGCCGCCCGGCCCGGACGTGCGCACGCCCTCGCGGACGCTGCTCGCGAGCGGCACCGACCACGGGAAGCGGTGGCGGGTCCTCGTCGACCTCTGGGAGGCCCCGCGCACCGAGCGCCAGGCCGCCGCCGAGCTCGCCGCGATGCGCTCCTTCGGGCAGCGGCCGGCGAACGTGGCCGACGCCGCCGACCTCGTCGGCAGGAGCACCTACTTCGTGCTGCGCGAGTACGGCGAGGCGGACACGGCACGTGTCGTCAGCGAGGGCGCCTTCACGGACAAGGCCGGTTCGTCCGGCGAGGACATCGAGGCGGTGGCGATGCCGCTGGTGCCTGGGGCGAAGGACGCCGAGGGCGCGGAACGGCTCGTCGTCGGGAGGGTCGCCCTGGACGCCCGGAAGGTCACCTGCACCTGGAAGGACGGAACGACGACCGAGGTGCCGTCGTTCTTCGAGGCGGCCGGCGGGGCCACCCCCACCAAGGGGGTCGACATGGGCAGCGAGACCCCGCTGATCCGGGTGGTGGACGGCTCACCGGCGGCCTGGTTCGCGTGCGTGGCCCCCGAGGGCACGGCGTTCGAGTCCGTGGCGGTCACCAAGTAGGGCCGGGGTCACAGCCACCCCTGCTGCCGTGCCTCCCGCAGCGCCTCCGTCCGGTTGCGGGTGCCGGTCTTGCCGATGGCGGAGGACAGGTAGTTGCGGACCGTCGACTCCGACAGGTGCAGCCGGGCGGAGACGTCGGCGACCGTCGCGCCGTCCGAGGAGGCGTTCAGCACGTCGCGCTCCCGTGCGGTCAGCGGGTTGGGACCGGCGCTGAGCGCGGCCGCGGCCAGGGCCGGATCGATCACCGTCTCACCGGTCAGCACCCGGCGGACGGCGACGGCCAGCTCCTCCACGGGTCCGTCCTTGACGAGGAAGCCGGCGGCACCGGCCTCCATGGCCCGCCGCAGATAGCCGGGGCGGCCGAACGTCGTCAGGATCAGCACCCGGCAGTCGGGCACCTGGTCGCGCAGCTCGGCGGCGGCGTCGAGGCCGCTCATGCCCGGCAGTTCGATGTCGAGGAGGGCCACGTCGGGCCGGTGCGTGAGGGCGGCGTCCACGATCGCGTCACCGGCCGGCACCTGCGCCACCACCTCGATGTCCGGCTCCATCCCGAGCAGTAAGGCGAGCGCCCCGCGCATCATGCCCTGATCCTCGGCGAGCAGCACCCGGATGTGTCTCCCGGGCCGGCGATCCGACGGCATCTCGTTCACGGACCAAGCGTAGGGGGGTGGGGGACCGAAGGCACCGGTCGTCACGGAGCTTCACGGCGCCGGCGACCCGGCGGTCGCCGGGACCGCGTCCCCGTCCGTGCCGCCCACCGACCCGACCACATGCCCCGCCCCCTCCACCGCGTCCGTCGGAAGTTCCGCCGTCACTGCGAACCCTCCGCGATCCGGGCCGGCCGTCAGGGTGCCTCCGGCGGTGGCCAGGCGCTCGGTGAGGCCCCGTAGACCCGTGCCTCCGGTGGGGCGGGGGTGGCCGGTGCCGCGGCCGTCGTCCGCCACCGTCAGCCGGGCGCGCTCGCCGTCGCCGGTCACCGCGATCTCGCAGCGGCTCGCCCCGCTGTGCCGGACGACGTTCGTGGCCGCCTCCCGGACCACCCAGCCCAGCAGCGCCTCCGTCTGCGGGGCGAGCGGCGGGCCCGAGCGGCGGACGACCGGTTCCACGCCGGCCGCCCGCAGGGCCGAGACCGCGCCGTCGATCTCCCGGCTCAGGCTGCCCTCCCGGTAGCCGGTCACCGCCTCACGGATCTCCGTGAGCGCCTGCCGGCCGACCGACTCGATGTCGGCGAGCTGCGCCTGGGCCGCCTCCACGTCCCGGGTGGTCAGCCGCCGGGCCGCCTCCGCCTTCACCACGACCACCGACAGCGTGTGCCCGAGGAGGTCGTGCAGATCGCGGGAGAAGCGCAGCCGCTCCTGCTCGACCGCCCGGTGCGCCAGCTCCTCGCGGGCCGCCCGCAGCTGCCGTACGGCGTCCGAGAGGGACAGGATCGCCGCCGTCACCATGGTCGAGATCCAGGTCGCGTAGGCGATGCCGAGTCCGTCCCAGCCGTCGTGGGAGACGGCCACCGCACCGGCCAGCACGCCCAGGGCCGCCCCGGTCGGCCGCAGGTGCGGGAAGCGCACGGCCGCGCCCGTGGCCAGCCCGAGGAGCGGGAAGAACAGCAGCCAGGTGCCGCCGTAGGCCAGCGCCAGGGCGCAGGTCACGCCGGTCATGAGCACCAGGGCCACCCTGGTCGAGGGCGCCTCCCGGGTCTCCTTCACGAAGGAGCGGAACGCGACGTACACGTAGAGCGAGTTGAACGCCAGCAGCCCCAGCCCGCCGATCAAGGGGCTCGCGGTCTCGCCGTGGAAGAGGTTGGACAGGGAGCCCAGGCCCAGGAGCAGCCAGGGCAGCAGGCTGTAGCCGCTCGGCGCGGGCGTCCCGTCCCGGGCGCCCGCGCACGACGTCCCCTGACGCTTGAACAACCAGGCCATGTCCGTGTCCCCTGTCGCCGACGTCCGCTGCCTTCGACGGTACGGACTGCGGCGGCCGTCCGGCAGGGGCACGCGTCCTGCGTCCGGCAGGACGAATGTCCCGGCCGGGCTGTGTCTGACACGGTGTCAGGAGTCTTCACAAGTGCCGGGGCCTCGGCTATACAGAGGGCGCCGCACTGGAACGCGTTCTAGAACGACCGGGTTCCGCGGCCCCGTGACGACCTCGGTGCGGCCGACGGTGCGGACGGCCGTACCGAGGTCCCGACCGCCGCTGTCAGGAGCCGTATGCCCATCGACGCAGCCAAGGCCCTCGCCGCCGGACCCCGGACCGGCGAGATCTCCTGGAACTCCAAGGACGTCCAGCTCTACCACCTCGGCATCGGCGCCGGCGTCCCCGCCACCGACCCCGGTGAACTGCGCTACACCCTGGAGTCCAGGCTGCACGTGCTGCCCAGCTTCGCCACCGTCGCCGGCTCCGGGGCGCCCGGCGTCATCGGCGGACTGTCCATGCCCGGCATCGAGGTGGACCTCGCCCGCGTCCTGCACGGCGGCCAGCACCTCACCGTCCACCGCCCCCTCCCGGCCGAGGGCACGGCCACCGCCGTCCACCGCATCACCGGCCTCTACGACAAGGGGAAGGCGGCCGTGCTCGTGCTGCGCACCGACGTCGAGGACGCCGACGGGCCGCTGTGGACGAACGACGCCGAGATCTTCATCCGCGGGGAGGGCGGCTTCGGCGGCGAGCGCGGCCCCTCGTCCCGCCCCGAACCTCCCGCCGGGGAGCCGGACCGCGTCCTGGAACGGCCGCTCCGCGAGGACCAGGCACTCCTCTACCGCCTCTCCGGCGACTGGAACCCGCTGCACGCCGACCCCGACTTCGCCCAGCGCGCCGGGTTCGACCGGCCCATCCTGCACGGGCTGTGCACCTACGGCATCACGCTCAAGGCCGTCGTCGACAGCCTGCTCGACGGCGACGTGACCCGCGTGCGCTCCTACCGCGCCCGTTTCGCCGGGGTCGCCTACCCGGGCGAGACCCTGCGCGTCCGCGCCTGGTCCGGCGAGGGATCCGTGCGCGTCGCCGTGACCGCGGCCGACCGCGACGACGCACCCGTCCTCACCGACACCGTCGTGGACCACACCTGACCGGTCCCACCGGTCACGCCATGCCGGCCCGCCGGGCCCGTCGAGGAGGTCGCCGCCGAGACGTGCGCGGCGGCCGAGGTACTGGGCCTGCGCCGCGGCTGGAGAAGATCCGGACAGGCGTACGGCCCCGGTCCTCCGGGAGGATCGGGGCCGTACGCTGTGCCCGGTGCGGCCTCAGGCCGCCGTCCCGGTCTCCTCGACCGGCTTGCGGTGACGGCCGCGGGGGGCCGTCTGACGGTCGCTCGCCGAGACGTCGCTGGCCGAGACCGGGCCCCGGTGCCGGCCGTGCCCGGCGGCCTCCTGGACCTCGGACGACGGCTCGGTCGTGGTGGCGTTGCTCATCGGTAAGGTTCACCCCGTAAACATGATCTTTCCAACAGCCGGGTGAGTCTAACCAACCCTCCGAGGGCCGGATCCACGCGTCGCGCCGACCGGCACTAGTTCGTTACAAGACCGCCCAAGGGTGCTTGCTGCAAGGGCACGGGACGCGTCACGACGGGATGCGGAGGCTCCGTTTCCGTGGCCGCCGACGGCACCGGTTCCGGCCTCGTCTCCGCCTCCATCGGGGCGGCCGGCGCCTCCACCCGGGCCACCCCGCAGGGCACGTCCACGGTGGCGTACGGCAGCCGCAGCTCGCCCTCCGGGGACCACACCCCGGTGCCCGTCAACCAGCCGGCGGGCGCCGCGAAGTGACGGACCGTCCGCTCGGCGGGCCGCCACACCCCGACCCAGCCGCCGACCGGCCCGTCGACGCGCAGCGCCACCCCGCAGCTCTCCGGCGTCAGCACCTGACCCGGCTGGATCGCGAACGGCGTCACCTCGTGGTCCGGCATCCGCAGCGACTCCGGGAAGCGCACCGGAAGGGTGCTGCCGAGGACGCCCCAGCCGAGCCGCGGCCGCCCCGGCGACGGGGCGTCCGAGCGGACCAGCAGCAGTCCGCTGTCCGGGTCGGCGAGCAGGACCCGGTCGTCGCTGTCCGCCGTGATCTGCAGCAGCGGCGACACCTCCCCGTCCCGCTCCAGATCCACCACGACGGCCTTCGTCCGCCCGCCGGACTCCCGGTCGAGGGCCAGCATCCGCCCCTCCCGGTCCAGCCACACCCCGCCCGAGCAGCGCCCCGGGATCCGGGCGAGCCGCTCCGGCCCGAAGGCGCCGCCGGCCACCAGCCAGACCGCGCTGGAGCGCCGCCCCACCGCCAGCGCGTAGGCCCGCCCGCCGCCCGGCGCCGGGGGCAGCATCCGCAGCCGGGTCCCGTCGTCCGGGCACTCGACCGCGCCCAGCAGCAGCTCGCCGGTGCCGGGGCCGGTGGGGTACAGCAGGGAGAAGACATGGCGTCCGTCGGTCGGGCGGCGGACGAGGACCCGCCCGTCGCCCATCGGCTGCACCTCCGTGCCCGGCTCCTCCGGCTGATGGCTGGGCAGGGGCACGGCGTAGGGCTCGGGGCCGTCCAGGGTCCAGCGCTCCGGGAACCAGCAGTCGCCGTCGAGCGCGAGGCGGGCGGCGTAGGAGCCGTCCGCGGTGATGACGCACTGCGTCCGAGGCGCGTCGCCGCTGTCGGACTCCGCCGCGGACTCGATCGCACAGGCCGTCATGGTCCGGTCACCTCCGGTCACGACGCTAGTTTTCGCCCGCACAGCCGAGGCCCGGGCCAGGTTCCGCTTCACACAAAGGGGTGGCACAGGAACGATTCGCCTGAGGAAACGGGGACCGGTGTGCTGGACGGCGCCGCACGCGACGGGGGAGGACCCGGGCGACCGGCGGGAACGGCCGCCGCGGCCGCCGAAGCGGGCGCCCCGGAGCCGGTACGGCCCCCGACAACGGCCAGGTAGCCTGTCCCTCGTGCCCCGTCTGTCTGAAGTCATCGCCGCGCTGGAGACCCTGTGGCCCGCCGAGCGGGCCGAGTCCTGGGACGCGGTCGGCACCGTCGTGGGCGACCCCGGCCAGGAGGTCTCCCGGGTCCTGTTCGCCGTCGACCCGGTCCAGGAGATCGTGGACGAGGCGGTCGAGCTCGGCGCCGACCTGCTGGTCACCCACCACCCGCTCTATCTCCGGGGGACGACGACCGTCGCGGCCTCCCACTTCAAGGGCCGCGTCGTGCACACCCTGATCAAGAACGACATCGCGCTGCACGTCGCGCACACCAACGCCGACACCGCCGACCCGGGCGTCAGCGACGCCCTCGCCGGCGCCCTCGACCTGCGCGTCACGGGCCCCCTCGTACCCGACCCGACCGACCCCGAGGGCCGCCGGGGCCTCGGCCGCGTCTGCGAGCTGGACCAGCCGCTCACCGTGCGCGCCCTCGCCGCCCGCGCCGCCGAGCGGCTGCCCGCCACCGCGCAGGGCATCCGCGTCGCCGGCGACCCGGAGGCCGTCGTCCGCACCATCGCCGTCAGCGGCGGCTCCGGCGACAGCCTCTTCGACCAGGTGCGGGCCGCCGGCGTCGACGCCTTCCTCACGGCCGACCTGCGCCACCACCCGGTGTCCGAGGCGGTCGCCCACAGTCCTCTCGCGCTGCTCGACGCGGCGCACTGGGCCACAGAGTGGCCCTGGTGCGAGCTGGCCGCAGCCCAGCTCGACGAGATCTCCGACCGCCACGGATGGGACCTGCGCGTCCACGTCTCCGCGACGGTCACCGACCCCTGGACCGCCCACGCGGCGTCCACCACCACCGATTCCACGGGAGCCCCCAACTGAACGCCGCGCCCGCCGACCAGATCCGCCTCCTGGACGTCCAGGACCTCGACGTCCGCCTCCAGCAGCTCGCGCACAAGCGGAAGTCGCTGCCCGAGCACGCCGAGATCGAGTCCCTCACCAAGGACCACACCCAGCTGCGCGACCTGCTCGTGGCCGCGCAGACCGAGGAGAGCGACTGCGCCCGCGAGCAGACCAAGGCCGAGCAGGACGTGGATCAGGTGCGCCAGCGCGCCGCCCGCGACCAGCAGCGCCTGGACTCCGGTGCCGTCACCTCCCCGAAGGACCTGGAGAACCTCCAGCGCGAGATCGTCTCCCTCGCCAAGCGCCAGGGCGACCTCGAGGACGTCGTCCTGGAGGTCATGGAGCGCCGCGAGTCCGCGCAGGAGCGGGTCGCCGAACTGACCGAGCGCGTCGGCTCCGTGCAGGGCAAGGTCGACGACGCCGTCGCCCGCCGGGACGCCGCGTTCGAGGAGATCGACGCCGAGGTGGCCACGGTGACCAAGGAGCGCGAGGTCGTCGCCGCCGCCGTCCCGGCCGACCTGCTGAAGCTCTACGAGAAGCTGCGCGAGCAGCAGGGCGGCGTCGGCGCGGCCAAGCTGTACCAGCGCACCTGCCAGGGCTGCCGCCAGGAGCTCGCCATCACCGAGCTCAACGAGATCCGCGCCGCCGCCCCCGACACCGTGGTGCGCTGCGAGAACTGCCGCCGCATCCTGGTCCGCACGGCCGAGTCCGGCCTCTAGGAGCCGGTGCCGTGCGGGAGTTCATCGTCGAGGCCGACGGCGGGTCACGGGGCAACCCGGGGCCCGCGGGCTACGGCGCGGTCGTGATCGACGCGGCCACGGGCCAGACCCTGGCCGAGCGCGCCGAGTACCTCGGCGTCGCGACCAACAACGTCGCCGAGTACCGGGGCCTGGTGGCGGGGCTGCGCGCCGCGCACGAGCTGGACCCGGCGGCCACGGTCCACGTCCGCATGGACTCCAAGCTCGTCATCGAGCAGATGTCGGGCCGCTGGAAGATCAAGCACCCCGACATGAAGCCGCTGGCGTTCGAGGCGGCGCGGATCTTCCCGCCCGCCCAGGTGACGTACGAGTGGATCCCGCGCGAGCAGAACAAGCACGCGGACCGGCTGGCCAACGAGGCGATGGACGCGGGCAAGCGCGGGGAGCGGTGGAGCGCGCGGGACTCGACGGCGGAGCTGGAGGCGGCCGACGCGAAGGCTGCCGCCGGGACGGCCTCCGGGGGTGCCGGCACCAGCGCCGGGGACGCCGGTACGACCGCGGTCCCCGCGGCCGGCTGGGCCCCCGCCGACATGGGCGCACCCGCCACCTTCGTCCTGCTCCGGCACGGCGAGACCCCCCTCACCCCGCAGAAGCGGTTCTCCGGCAGCGGCGGCACCGACCCGGCCCTGTCCGCCGCCGGCCGGGAGCAGGCCGAGCGCGTGGGCGCCGCCCTCGCCCGGCGCGGCACCGTCCAGGCGGTCGTGGCCTCGCCGCTCACCCGCACCCGGGAGACCGCCGCGATCGTCGCGGCCCGCCTCGGCCTGGAGGTCACCGTCGAGGAGGGCCTGCGCGAGACCGACTTCGGCGCGTGGGAGGGCCTCACCTTCGGCGAGGTGCGCGAGCGGTACCCCGACGACCTGACCGCCTGGCTGGCCGACCCGCGGGCCCGCCCCACCGGCGGCGGCGAGAGCTTCGCGGCCACCGCGGACCGGGTCGCCGCCGCCCGCGACAAGCTGATCGCGGCGTACGCGGGGCGCACGGTCCTGCTCGTCACCCACGTCACGCCGATCAAGACGCTCGTGCGCCTGGCCCTGGGCGCACCGCCGGAGTCCCTCTTCCGCATGGAGCTGTCGGCGGCCTCGCTCTCCGCGATCGCGTACTACGCGGACGGCAACGCGAGCGTGCGGCTCTTCAACGACACCTCACACCTGCGCGGGTGACCGGCCGAGACCGGCCGCCTCGCGGGCCAGCGTCTCGACCCGCCCCCAGTCCCGGGCCGCCACCGCGTCCGCCGGGAGCATCCAGCTGCCGCCCACACAGGCCACGTTGGGCAGGGCCAGGTAGTCCGGAGCCGAACCGGGGCCGATGCCGCCCGTCGGGCAGAACCGCACCTGGGGCAGCGGCCCGTACAGCGACCTGAGATACGCCGTGCCGCCCGCCGCCTCGGCCGGGAAGAACTTCAGCTCCCGCACCCCGCGCTCCAGCAGCGCCACGACCTCCGACGCGGTCGACACCCCCGGCAGATACGGCACCCCGGACGCCCGCATGGCGTCGAGCAGCGAGTCCGTCCAGCCGGGGCTGACCAGGAACCGGGCCCCCGCCTCCACCGACCGCATCACCTGCCCGGGCGTGAGCACCGTGCCGGCCCCGACCACGGCGTCCGGCACGGCGTCGGCGATCGCCCGGATCGCGTCGAGCGCGCTCGGGGTCCGCAGGGTCACCTCGATCGCCCGCAGCCCGCCCGCGACCAGCGCCCGGGCCAGCGGTACGGCGTCGGAGGGGTCGTCCACGACGACCACGGGGACGACGGGCGCGAGATCCAGGACCGATGTCATGACCGACATCCTGCCGAGGCCGAACAGTGGGCGCAATGCCCGTTGCGCAGGATGCAATGCGTGAGGGGCGAGGGACGGGGGGCACAGGGAACTTTGCGCGGCGATCGCCAGAAGTCAGTGGACCTCGGCGATGGTCAGAGGTCAGTGGACCTCGGCGATGGCCATAGGTCAGTGGACCTCGTCCACGAGCACGTCCAGCGCCCACGGCTTCCCGGCCCCTGCGGGCGCCTCGGCCTCCACCTCGTACCCGAGGTCCCGCAGCGCCCCGACCAGCTCGGCCGGGTCCTTCGGCGCGGCCCCCTCCGTGAGCAGGCTCCGCACGATCCGGCCCTTCGTCGCCTTGTTGAAGTGGCTGACGACCTTCCGGGTCGGCGCGTGCAGCACCCGGACCGTCGCCGTCCGGCCGGCCACCTCGCCCTTGGGCTTCCACGCCGCCGCGTACGCCGCCGAGCGCAGATCCAGCACCAGCCCGTTCCCGGCGGCCTCCGGCAGCACCTCGGCCATCGGTGCCCGCCAGTGCCCGGCGAGCGCGCCGAGGCCGGGCAGCTTCACGCCCATCGAGCAGCGGTAGGAGGGGATGCGGTCGGTCACCCGGACGGCACCCCACAACCCCGAGAACACCAGCAGCGACCGGGCCGCCCGCCGCTTCGCCGCCGCGTCCAGGGTGGCGAGGCCGAGAGCGTCGTAGAGCACCCCGGTGTAGATCTCCCCGGCGGGCCGGGCGCCCGCCGTCCGCAGGTCGGCGTTCTTCGCGACCTCGCCGCGCAGCCCCTCGCTGAGCCCGAGCACGTCCCGTGCCTTGTCCTCGTCCCCCGCGCACAGGTCGACCAGCTCGGTCAGCACGGCCTCCCGTGCCCCGGCCAGCCCCGGCAGGGCCAGCGACTCCGGCTTCAGCGGCGCACCCCGGCCGGACGCGGCCTTGCCTTCGGACGGCGGCAGCAGGACAAGCACAACGACTCCTCACGATCGAACCCCGCCCAGCGTACGGCGTGCCCACCGGCCCCCCTCGCCCTACGCTCGACTCATGCCCCGCCGCCACATCCGCGTGACCGGCGCCCCCGAGGCCCCCCTGCGCGCCGCCCTCACCGCGCTGCGCACCCGGCTCGACGTCCCGACGAGCTTCCCGCCCGAGGCCCTGGCCGAGGCGGAACGCGCCGCGAAGGCCCCCGTCCTCCCGGAGCGCGACGCCACGGACATCCCCTTCCTCACCATCGACCCGCCCGGCTCCACCGACCTCGACCAGGCCCTCCACCTGTCCCGGCGGGGCACCGGCTATCGCGTCCGGTACACCATCGCCGACGTCGCCGCCTTCGTCGTACCGTCGGGTGCGCTCGACCGGGAGGCACACCGGCGCGTGACGACCCTCTACTTCCCGGACACCCGCGTCCCGCTGCACCCCGCCCCGCTCAGCGAGGACGCCGCCAGCCTGCTGCCCGGCCGGGACCGCCCCGCCGTCCTCTGGACGCTCGACCTCGACGCGGAGGGCCGTACGGTCGCCGTCGACGTCCACCGCGCCCTGGTGCGCAGCCGGGCCCAGCTGGACTACGCGGGCGTGCAGCGGCAGATCGACACCGGGACCGCCGAGGAACCGCTGGCCCTGCTCAAGGAGATCGGGGAACGGCGCGAGCGCCTGGAGCTGGAACGCGGCGGGATCTCCCTGAACGTCCCCGAGCAGGAGATCGTCGAGCACGACCACACCTACGAGCTCGCCTACCGCGCACCCCACCCCGCCGACGGCTGGAACGCCCAGCTCTCCCTGCTCACCGGCATGGCCGCCGCCGAGCTGATGCTGGCCCACGGCACCGGCATCCTGCGCACCCTGCCCGCCGCCCCCGACGGCGCGGTCGGCCGGCTGCGCCGCACCGCCCGCGCCCTCGGCATCGACTGGCCGCACCACGTCTCGTACGCCGCGCTCGTCCGCTCCCTCGACCCGCACCGGCCGCACCACGCGGCCTTCCTCCAGGAGTGCACGACCCTGCTGCGGGGCGCCGGCTACACCCCGTTCCGAGACGGCGAGCTGCCCGCCCTCACCACCCACGCCGCCGTGGCCGCCCCCTACGCCCACTGCACGGCGCCGCTGCGGCGCCTCGTGGACCGCTACGCCTCGGAAATCTGCCTGGCGGCAACGGCGGGGGATCCGGTCCCCGACTGGGTCCTGGCGGCCCTCGACACCCTCCCCGCCCGGATGACCGAGGGCGCGCGACGGGTGGGCACGGTCGAGCGGGAGTGCGTCGACCTGGTGGAGGCGGCGCTGCTGAAGGACCGGGTGGGGGAGGAGTTCGACGCCTGCGTGATCGACGTGGACGACCACCGCCCCACCACCGGCGTGGTCCAGCTCCGCACCCCGGCGGTGATCGGCCGCATCGACGGCCGGACCCCACTCCCTCTCGGCGACCCCCTCCGTGTCCGCCTCACCCAGTCGGACCCGGCGACGGCGAAGGTCCGCTTCGAGGCGGTGTGAGGGCGGTGACGATCCCGCCGTCGACGTCGAGGGACGGCGGGGCGGGGGCTGTGCCACGATCGAGGGAACGGTTCCCGATCTCCCGGACAGGTGATCTTCCGATGTCCCAGTCTGACGGGCGACAGAAGGAGGGGCGTGACATGACCGCCATGGCCCACGAGCCGCTCACACAGGAAGACGTCCTGCTGGAGGGCTTTCTCGCCCTGGACACTCCGGAGGGTTTCCGGGCCGAGCTGGTCGAGGGGGAGATCGTTGTGACGCCGCCGCCGGACGGGGATCACGAGAAGTACATCAGCCGGATCGTGCGGCAGGTGATCAGGCTCTCCAGGACCGACATGGACGTCTCGGGCAACAAGGGGCTGCGACTGAAGAGCGGGGACTCCTGCCCCAAGAACCATGTGGTCCCGGACGTCACCTTCGCGCCCATGGAGGCCGACCTCTTCGGCGGAGCGGGGTCCTGGATGCCATGTGACGGTGTCGCCATGGTGCTGGAAGTGACATCGACCAAGCCCCAGGCGGACAGGGAGGCGAAGCGCCGCTGCTATGCGCGTGGTGGTGTCCCCTTGTATCTCCTGCTCGACCGTGACACAGCACAGGTCACCCTCTTCAGCCAGCCCGAGAAGGACGACTACCGAGAGCACTGCACACGCCCGTTCGGCAAACCGCTCACCCTCCCCGCCCCCTTCGCCTTCGAACTGGAGACGGCCGACCTCCTCTGACCCCGCCCGGCGACCGCCGCGCCTCCTTCCGCCCGGTACCATGGTCGACACGGCAGACGAGCCGGGCGGGCGGCCGCGTGGAGTCCTTCAGGGGGCTTCCCGAGGAACGTCCGGGCTCCACAGGGCAGGGTGGTGGCTAACGGCCACCCGGGGTGACCCGCGGGACAGTGCCACAGAAAGCAAACCGCCCGGCACTCAGGTGCCGGGTAAGGGTGAAACGGTGGTGTAAGAGACCACCAGTGCCTGGGGTGACCCAGGCAGCTAGGTAAACCCCACCCGGAGCAAGGTCAAGAGGAGCACTGTAAAAGGTGCTCTGCGCGGACGATCGAGGGCTGCCCGCCCGAGTCCGCGGGTAGACCGCACGAGGCCGGTGGCAACACCGGTCCTAGATGGATGGCCGTCGCCCCGGCTCCCGCGAGGGAACCGGGGAACAGAACCCGGCGTACAGCCCGGCTCGTCTGCCGCTTCTACAACTCACCCGGAATCGCTTCGCGTTACCGCCCGCTGCTCCTTGCGTTCCTGTCATGTGGTCGTCTTCGCGCCCTTCTGCAGCTCAGGGTTGGTGCGCTGGCCTGTGCCGACGAGCAAGAGGAATGCCGCCAGGACAGAGGTCGCACAGGCCAGCAGGAACACGTCCGACTTCTCGTCGGCGAACATGCCGGCCGCGGTGAGCGCGAGGAACACACCGGTGGACTGCCAACCGGTTCCGGAGGGCATCCGGCCTGCCGTCTGCCAACGTCTGCGGGGGATCCACAGGCGGAGAAGTTCTGTCGTGGCGGCGAGAGCGAAGAGCCGGGACGCGATCATCAGCCATATGGGAGCCGTGTTCGCTCCCAGCTCGCCGACGCCTACGACGGTCGTGAAGGCGAAATAGAGAATCGGCAGCAGCCAGCCCAGGCCTGCCCGGGCACCGGGTGCTGGGGCGGCAGCGGCGGCGGGCTTGGCGAGGTCGACCGGTCGCCGGGGAGACGGGATCGCGTGCAAGGAGGCCATCGGCCGGAGTGCGCGTGACTGGGCCCCGCGGATGCGGCGGCCCGCATCACCGTACTGGGCCACGTGGGCTGACAGGTCCGCCTGGAGTGCGAGAAGGCGTTCCGCCAACGCGTCGAACTCGGCCCGGCGCTCAGCCGCGCGGTGGCCGGCCTGGCGTTCGGCGGCGGTGAGGCGAGCAAGGGCCTCCGAGTGAAGCCGTACGGCTTCCCTGCGGGTGGCTTCCGCTGCGAGCGGTGCCTCGGCCAGTTCTTGGCGGAGCCGGGTGCGTTCGGCCTCGATGATCTCCGCGATGCGATGACGCTCGTCCGCGGGGAGTTGACGCGGAGCCAGGGCTTCGGCGCGAGCCACGGCCGACCTGCGCCACTCCATCAAGGGACGGCCCCGGTGTTCGCCGATGCCGTTGATGTGGATCTTGCCGCCTCGGGTGCGGTGGATGTAGAGAACCTCCCCGCCCTTGCCGTTGGGGGCCTTGCCCCAACTGACTCGCTTGAAGTCGGCAGCCGTGGTGATGCCCTGGGCCGCCAGGTCGCGGATCAGGCCGTGGCCGATGCCGTTGATCTGGCTTGCGGTCAGGCGGGTGCTGCTGAGCGTGCGCTGGACGGACTCACGGCGTAGGACGGTCAGGGCCTGCCTCTCCCTGTGGTCGCGCTTGCCGCCGAGGTTCTCCATCTTGCGGGTGAGAGAACGCTCCTGGCGCGCCTGTTTCTCAGCGATGCGCTGCATCGACTTGCCATGGACGGCTTCCGCGTGGCTGCGTTGCTTCGCCTCGCGGTTCAGACGTCTCTGGTCGGCGACCTCGAAGGCGTGGCGCTTGGTGAGGAGACGCCGGAGGGCGCGTATCGCCTCGATCAGGCGACGGCGTTCGGCGCGAATCTCCGAGCGGGTGAGCGGGACGGAGCTGTGGCCGTCCCGCTGAGTAGTAATGCTGTCGATCACGTGGTCTCGCTCAGGGGCAGGGTGATGGGGGCCGTGGCCCGGTCCAGGGCGCGGAGCGGAGGGCTAGCCGGTGGTGAAGCGACTGAGACCGGCAAGCTGCCGGCCTGCGGACCGCAAGACATGGGTGTGCATGTAGATCCGGACTCTCCGAATGTGGAAACGGTTGCGCACTTCGGTGAACGAACTGTGTCCCCGTACAGCCGGCTCAGGTGCTGTCACCCTGCGGTGTGGACGCTCCTGCCCCAGTTCAGCCGCCCAGCGCCACGATCGTCTTCGGCTCCTTCTCCAGGAGGTGGGCAATGCCCGCCTCTGTCGCCATCGCCCGCCGCTGCGGGTCGGCCTCCGTGCGCTCGGCCTCGCACCTTTCCCAGTCCGCGGGCTGGAGGAACAGCATGTCGCCCGAGTCGGGGACGATCAGGACGCCGCCGAAGGCCGGGTCTCCGGCGAACCAGGCGCCGGCTTGCGTGCCGCGGGGCCGACGACGGGTCATCGACGCGTTCAGGGCGCGCATCGTGCGAGCCCCGTGCTGCCCCCGGATCGGCAGTTTCAGCGTGTGGACCGTGCCCAGCAGCAGCCAGTCGGAACCGCGGTGGTCGACTCGGCTCCGGTACTCCAGGGGATACGTCCGCAGCACCCGCTCGCACACGTCGAGGCGGCGGCCGTGGTGGAGCTGGAGGAGAAGGAGGAGCAGGACGAAGAGGCCGGGCACGATCGGGAGGACCGTCGGAAGGTGTTCGGTACGCCCGCCGAGACCAGGGTGAAAGGCAGCGCGATCAGAATCGTGCCCAGAGCGGCCCGCAGGGCCAGGTGGCGGGTTCGGGCCGAGCTGTTGCGGGCGACGATCTCCGTCACATCGGGGGTCCGGCGTGGCGGCTGCGGCATGCGGTGACTCCTCGGGCGGATCGGTACCGGACAGCGTAGGGCGGTGTCACCCTCACGGGTGGCTCAGCGGGCGGCGGCGTCCCGCTTCGGCTAGGCAGGAGACCTGACCCGTCCCCTGGAGGCTGCCGTGGACGACCCCCGCCGTCTTCCCCTCGTCTACGTCCGTGGCTTCGCCGGAGGGACGGCCGGGATCGACAAGGCCGTCGGTGATCCCTTCTACGGGTTCAACGAGGGGTCCACCCATGTCCGGGTCGGGGCGCACGACCAGCCGTTGTTCCATCAGTTCGAGAGCCCTCTGCTGCGGCTCATCCGCGAGGAGGGGTACGAGCTGCTGGTCGAGGGGAGTCAGGAGACCTACCTCGCCCAGCATGCGCGGGTGCCCGCCAACTCCGTCTGGGTGCACCGCTTCTACGACCGGTCCTCCAGCACCTGGGGCGGACAGCACGACGAGTACCGGCTGGAGCGGGCCGCCGCCGATCTGCTCGATCTCGTCGACCGGCTGAGAGAGAGGACCGGCGCCCCCGCCGTCCATCTCGTGGCCCACTCCATGGGCGGGCTGATCTGCCGGTGCCTGCTGCAGAAGGTGCTGCCGGACCGGGGGCGCGACGCCGCCGAGTGCATCGGTAAGTTCTTCACCTACGGCACCCCGCACGGCGGCATCGCCTTCGACCTCGGCGGTGGGTGGCTGGAGCGGATCCGGGACGCCGTCGGGATCCAGGGCGCCGACATCTTCGGGCCCCGGCGGATGTACGAGTACCTGACCCCGCAGGCCGCGTTCGATCCCGGTGGTCCGCCCGAGGGGTGGGACGCCCGCCGGATGCCCGAGGGTTCCGGCGCGCTGCCCCTGGAGCGGGTCTTCTGTCTCGTGGGGACCGATCCCACCGACTACGACGTCGCGTTCGGGCTGTCCTCCGCCGCCGTCGGGCCGCACAGCGACGGGCTCGTGCAGATCGAGCGGGCGTACGTGCCCGGCGCGCACCGGGCGTACGTGCACCGCAGCCACAGCGGGCGCTACGGGATGGTCAACTCCGAGGAGGGGTACCAGAACCTGCGGCGGTTCCTGTTCGGGGACACCCGGATCGAGGCGTCGCTGGTCGGGTACCGGCTGCCCGGTGACGACGACCTCGTGTGGCAGGCCGAGACGCGGCTCTCGGTGCGCGGGCTGCCCGTCGTGATGCACGAGCGGCTGGCCGCCCACTGGTGTCCCGTGCAGCTCGACCGGCCCGCGGCCGGCACGGAGGCCGGCGTGCCGCTCGCGAGTACATTCCTCAACAGCGGGCTGCGTCCGGCGGCCGACGGGCCGATGCGGTTCATCCTCATGCTGCGGCTGCTCTCGCTGCGCGAGCACCGGGGCATCCTCAGTCTCGGTGACCACATCGAGCGCGCCGCCGACTTCTCCGACACCCTCGTCATCGACGTGGGCACCCCGGAGGCCGGGCCCGGTATCTGGGCCGCCTGGAACTCGGAGATCGAGGGCGCCATCCGCGACCACGACGTCGCCGGGACCCCGCGGGCCGACGAGGACCCCGCACCCGGGCGCTGGGTCGCGCACATCCCGCTGCCCGAGAGCGCCGTCCCCCTGGTCGGCGACGCCGCCCGGATCCGGCTCGTCGCCACGCCCTGGAGCTGAGCGGACTCCCCGAGTCGTTACGCCCCCGCCCCCAACGACCGCTCCGCGACCCGCGCCAAGTGCCGCGCGAAGACCTCGCGGGCGTCCGGCGTCAGGGTGCGGAGGGCGACCAGGGCCGTGATCACCACGTCGCAGAGTTCGGACCGCACGTCGTCCCATGTGTGGGTGACGCCCTTGCGCGGGTTCTGGCCGGTCGCCCCGATGACGGCCTGGGCGACCTCGCCGACCTCCTCCGACAGCTTCAGCATCCGCAGGAGCAGGCCCTCACTCCCGGAGACGGGCTGGTCCGACTCCAGCCAGGCCCACAGGGCGTCGACGGTGTCCCACGGGTCGGCGGCGGCCTCGTCAGTCGTCATACGAGGCAGCTTGGCACAGGCCAGGCGCGGCGCGGGCGGGGCAGCCCGGCACGGGCCCGAAGGGCGCAGGCGGCGCGGCCTGGCACAGGACCGCCACGACGCATGACGCGGGGCTCACTCCTCGAACAGCGTCTCCTGGTCCGCGAACTCGCCGTCCTTGTCCGGGCGGTCGAGGCGCCGGTTGCGGGCGCCCACCACCAGCGCGGTCGCCGCCGCCGTCACACCGAGGGCCGTGGGGACCATCCAGCCGCGGTCCAGGACGTGGCGCAGCGCGTGGTCGAGGGAGAGCCGGCCGGGCCCCGTGATCGCGAGGCTCGTCGCGGCGAGGCCGACCATGGCGGCGTGCTCGTAGCCGCCCTCCTGGTTGAAGAAGCCGTTCGGGGCGTGCACCGCGGCCGCGCCCGCCATGCCGCCGGCCGCCGCCGCGCCCGCGGCGGGGGTGGCGAGGCCGAGGGCCAGCAGCGCGCCGCCGCCGGTCTCCGCGAGGCCGGACGCGGTCGCGCTGGCCTTGCCCGGCTTGTAGCCGATCGACTCCATGAACTGGCCGGTGCCCTCGATGCCATGGCCGCCGAACCAGCCGAACAGCTTCTGCGTGCCGTGCGCCATCAGGACGCCGCCGGCTCCCAGCCGGAGCAGCAGCAGGCCCAGATCGTGTCGGTTGAAAGCACTCACAGCGACTCCCGGAGCAGGTCACGAACAGGTCGGCAGGGACGGATCCCCCCGGCGGCAGGGACGGATCCCCTCCCGCGGCGGGGACGGATCCCCTCCCGCGTATCCACCGTGGCACCGCGGACACCCTCCCGCCCCGCCGCGGCGCCGTTCGGGTGGCGGGGCGGTGGGGCCGGTGTGACGCTGCCGGTATGACCATTCAGACGTCCAAGCTCAGCGACCCCACGGTCCGTGCCTTCGTCGAGGCGGTCAACGCCCACGACCGCGACAGCTTCATGAGTGTCCTCGCGCCCGGCGCGACCATGGCCGACGACGGCACCGACCGCGATCTGACCGACTGGGTGGACCGGGAGATCTTCTTCTCCAACGGGCACCTCGACGTCGACAACGAGTCGAACCAGGGCCGCGATCTCCTCGCCTCCTACCGCAACGACACCTATGGCGAGATGCGGACCCGCTGGCACTTCGAGGTCGAGGACGACGGCCGGATCTCCCGCTTCGAGACCGGTCAGGCCTGAGCGGCCGATCACCGATCCGCGGCACCCCCGCACACGCACGGCAGCCGTTCCACCCACCGGTGCGTCCCTCGCGGTCCCACGCGAGGTCCACCCCCACCCCGGTGCGGTGGAACGGCTGCCGCGTCCCCCCTCGGTATGGCATGCGAACCCTGCTGCTCCGAATGTGAAGCTCTCGTGCAGAGTGATCTGAGCATAAGCCGCCCACCGGGGGCGATGTAGCGGAATTACAGATTCCAGTTGTGCACATCGTGAAGACGCACGGCCCCTCGGGATCGCCCCGGCCCGCCCCGGCTCCCCTCAGCCCCGCCCCACGTACGGCATCGCCGTCGCCAGCACCGTCGCGAACTGGACGTTCGCCTCCAGGGGCAGCTCCGCCATGTGCCGGACCGTGCGGGCCACGTCCGCCACGTCCATCACCGGCTCCGGCACCACCGAGCCGTCCGCCTGAAGGGCGCCCTGCCGCATCCGCGCCGTCATGTCGGTGGCCGCGTTGCCGATGTCGATCTGCCCCACCGCGATGCCGTACGGCCGCCCGTCCAGCGACAGCGACTTAGTCAGCCCGGTCAGCGCGTGCTTGGTCGCCGTGTACGCCACCGAGTGCGGGCGGGGCGTGTGCGCCGAGATCGAGCCGTTGTTGATGATCCGGCCGCCCCGCGGGTCCTGCTCCTTCATCTGCCGGTACGCCGCCCGCGCGCACAGGAACGCCCCGTTGAGGTTGGTGTCCACCACGTGCCGCCAGGCGTCGTACGGCAGCTCCTCGACCGGCACCCCGCCGGGGCCGAACGTGCCCGCGTTGTTGAACAGCAGGTCCACCCGCCCGAACCGCCCCACCGTGGCCGCGAACAGCGCGGCGACGTCCTCCTCCCGCGCCACGTCCGTCCGTACGGCGAGCGAGGCGCCCTCCGGCACCAGCCCCGCCGTCGCCTCCAGCGTCTCCACGCGCCGTCCGGCCAGCGCCACCGACCAGCCCGCGCGCAGCAGTTCCACGGCGACCGCGCGGCCGATGCCCGAGCCGGCGCCGGTCACCACGGCGATCCTCGTCCCCGTCTGCATGTCGTCCATGGGGCGGCAGCGTAGGGGACGGTCCGCCATTCGGAACCGGCCTGTCCGCCATCCGGGTGTTGTGTACGCGCCAAGCTCGTGTCGTCCCGGTCCCGCTCTCCGCCCCGTGCCTCCATCGGGCAGGGGAGGACCGGATGACCACCACGAACGACCTGTCCCAGCACAGCCCCGAACTGCGCGCGGCGGCCCGGCACATCGGCCGCCGCCGCTTCCTGACCCTCACCGGCGCGGCCGCCGCGCTGGCCTTCTCCGTACAGCTGCCCGCCCCGGTCGCCGCGAGCGCGGCCGCGCGCGGCGCCCGCCGGATCGCCGACGACCCCTTCACCCTCGGTGTCGCCTCCGGCGATCCACTGCCCGACTCCGTGGTCCTGTGGACCCGTCTCGCGCCCGTGCCGTTCCAGGCGGACGGCGGGATGACCGCCGAACCGGTCGCCGTGCAGTGGGAGGTGGCGCACGACGAGGCGTTCACGCAGGTCGCCGCGAGCGGCGAGACCGTCGCCCACCCCGAGTACCACCACTGCGTCCACGTCGACGTCCCCGGCCTCGAGGCCGGCCGCGTCTACCACTACCGCTTCCGCACCGGCACCTGGATCAGCGAGACCGGCCGCACCCGCACCGCCCCGGCGGCCTCGGCGACGACCGCGCTGACCTTCGCCGCCGTCTCCTGCCAGGCGTACGCCGACGGCTACTACACGGCGTACCGGCATCTCGCTCAGGACGACGTGGACGTCGTCCTCCACCTCGGCGACTACCTGTACGAGTACGCCGTCAACTCCGTCGGCGGCTACCGCAACTACACCGACCGCACGCTGCCAGCCGTGTTCAACCGGGAGGCCATGACCCTGGAGGACTACCGGCTGCGCTACGCCCTGTACAAGTCCGACCCGGACCTCAGGGCCGCGCACGCCGCGCACCCCTTCGTCGTCACTTGGGACGACCACGAGACCGAGAACAACTACGCCGGCGACACCCCGGAGAACAGCGTCCCGCCCGCCGAGTTCCTGCTGCGCCGCGCCTCCGCCTACCGCGCCTACTGGGAGAACCAGCCCCTGCGCGAGCCGCAGCGGCCCACCGGCCCCGACATGCGGCTCTACCGGCGGCTGCACTGGGGACGGCTCGCCCAGCTCGACGTCCTCGACACCCGGCAGTACCGCTCCAACCAGGCGTACGGCGACGGCGCCCAGGTCCCCGGACCGGAGATCGACGACCCGGCGCGGACGATGACCGGCGCCGCGCAGGAGCGGTGGCTGCTCGACGGCTGGCGCGACTCCACGGCCCTGTGGAACGTCGTCCCGCAGCAGGTGACGTTCTCCCAGCGCAAGTTCGACCTGACCGAGCCGTCACGGGTGTCCATGGACGCCTGGGACGGCTACCGCGCCTCGCGGCGCCGGGTGCTGGACGGCGCGAAGGCCGCCGGCGTCGAGAACCTCATGGTGCTCACCGGGGACGTCCACGTCGGCTACGCCTTCGACATCAAGGACGACTTCGACGACGCCACGTCCGCCACCCTGGGCACGGAGATCGTGGCGACGTCGATCGCCAGCGGCCGGGACGGCACCGACAAGCCCGCCAACTGGGACACGTACATGACGGCCAACCCGCACCTGCGGTTCTACAACGGCCGGCGCGGCTATGTCCGGGTGGCGCTGGGGGAGCGGCTGGCACGGGCCGACTTCCGGACCGTGCCGTACGTGACCACGCCGGGGGCGCCGGTCACGACGGCCGCGTCCTTCGTCACCCAGGTCGGCACGCAGGGGCTCACGCCGGCGTGAGCGCGGGCGCCCGGTCCTCGGGGGTCTCGCCGGGGTAGCGGACGCCCACGCGGTCCCGGATCGCGTCGAGCGTCCGCATCACGGCGAGGGTGCCCTCCAGGGGGACCAGCGGGGACTCGGTCTCCCCGGCGCGCACGGCCCGCATCACCTCGATCGCCTCGTGCCGCATGGAGGTGCGGGGCCCGTCCGCCGGGTCGGCCGTGAACTCCTCGGGGTCACGGCCGTCGCGGTGCAGCACGAACCGCTCCGGGTGGAAGAAGCCCGCCGGCACGTCGATGCGGCCCGCGGAACCGGTCACGGACGCCACGGTCGGCGTACCGCCCGCGATCGAGCAGTGCAGGGAGGCGAGCGCGCCGCCGTCCCACGACAGCAGGGCGCCGGTCTGCAGGTCGACGCCCTCCGGGGACAGCGTCGCGCGGGCCGTCACGTCCGACGGCTCCCCGAGCAGCAGCTGCGCGAAGGACACCGGGTACACGCCGAGGTCCAGCAGGGCGCCGCCGCCCTGCGCCGGGTCGCGCAGCCGGTGCGCGGGCGGGAAGGGGCCGGCCAGCCCGAAGTCGGCCTGGACGTGCCGGACCTCGCCGATGGCCCCGTCGTCGACCAGGGCCTTCAGACGACGCACCAGCGGGTTGCAGTACATCCACATGGCCTCCATCAGGAAGCTGCCGCGCTCCTTCGCCAGCGCGACCAGTTCCCCGGCCTCGCGGGCGTTCAGCGTGAACGCCTTCTCGCAGAGGACGTTGCGGCCGGCCTCCAGGCACAGCCCTGCGGCCTCGCGGTGCGCGGCGTGCGGGGTGGCGACGTACACGACATCGATGTCCTCGTCCTGCGCGAGGGACGCCCAGTCGCCGTAGGCGCGCGGGATGCCGAACCGCTCGGCGAAGGCGTCGGCCGAGGCCCGGGTCCGCGAGGCGACCGCGACCACCTCGGCGTCCGGCAGGTCGACCAGGTCCGCCGTGAAGGCGGCCGCGATCCCGCCGGTCGCCAGAATCCCCCACCGCACGCTCTGTTCCGCCACAGCGGCCCCGCCCCTCGCTCATGTCGCACTCGGCACTCTGTTCGAGCTGAGAGCATAGAGGGCGGATCACTCGGAGAGGGAGGGGCTCATGAGCGACCGTGGGGGTCCGGCACGGGACACGGCGCGGCAGACGGCACCGGACACGGCGCGGCCACCGGCGCCGCCCGCGCGGGGCTCGGCCGACGCGGCACAGCGCCGCACCGGCCTGCTGGTCACGTTCGTCCTGGGCGGGCTGACGGCGACGCCCCCGCTGGCGATGGACATGTACCTCCCGGCGCTCCCGGAGGTCACCCGCTCGCTGCACGCGCCCGCCGCCACCGTCCAGCTCACGCTCACGGCGTGCCTGGCCGGCATGGCGTTCGGGCAGCTGCTGGTCGGCCCGATGAGCGACCGCTGGGGCCGCAGGCGCCCGCTGCTCGTGGGTCTCGCCGTGTACGTCGTCGCCACCGCGCTCTGCGCGTTCGCGCCCACCGTGGAGGCGCTGGTCGCCTGCCGGCTCGCCCAGGGCCTCGCCGGGGCCGCGGGCATCGTCATCGCGCGGGCGGTCGTCCGCGACCTCCACGACGGCGTGGCCATGGCCCGCTTCTTCTCCACCCTCATGCTGATCTCCGGGGTCGCCCCGATCGTGGCGCCGCTCATCGGAGGGCAGATCCTGCGGGTGACGGACTGGCGCGGTGTGTTCGTCGTCCTCACCGTCGTCGGGGCACTGCTGGCCGCCCTCGTCTGGTTCCGGCTCCCCGAGACGCTGCCCACGCGGGACCGGCACGCCGGAGGCGTCGGCGAGACCCTGCACGCGATGCGCGGGCTGCTCGCCGACCGCGCCTTCACCGGGTACGCGCTCACCGGCGGCTTCGCCTTCGCCGCGCTGTTCGCCTACATCTCCGCCTCGCCCTTCGTGATCCAGGAGATCCACGGCGCCTCGCCGCAGATGTTCAGCCTGCTGTTCGGGCTCAACTCGGTCGGTCTGGTGATCGTCGGCCAGATCAATGGAAAGGTGCTGGTGGGCCGGGTCAGCCTGGACCGGGTGCTCGGCATCGGACTCGTGGTCGTCGTCCTCGCGGCCACCGCGCTGCTGCTGATGTCCCTGGGCGTGTTCGGCGAGACGGGCCTCGCCCCCGTGGCCGCCGCCCTGTTCGTGCTGATGTCCGCGATGGGCGTCACGCTGCCCAACACGCAGGCGCTCGCCCTGCAGCGCACCAGGCGCGCCGCCGGGTCCGCCTCCGCGCTGCTGGGCACCTCCTCGTTCCTCATCGGCGCGATCGCCTCGCCCCTGGTGGGCGTCGCCGGGGAGGACACCGCCGTCCCGATGGCCGTCGTCCAACTGGCCGCGGGCCTGGTGGCGCTCGCCTGCTTCATGGGAATGTGCCGTCCCTGGAGGACACCACCAGGTCCGGGCGCACGCGACGGGGCTTCGCCCGCGCCGGGCGCGGCCGTGAGCACGGGGGAGGAGAGCTGAGCGCGCCGAGACTGCGCGGGGACGCACCGGAGAGGGCCGGACTCGACCCTGAGGAGATCCGACGGCTCGTCGGCGAGGTCCGCGACCTCAGCGCCGGCAGGCGCCCCTGGGCCGCCGGGACGGTGCTGGTCGTCGGACGGGGCCCCTACCTGGCCGTCGAGGAGGCGGCCGGCTGGGCGGTGCGGTACGCCTCCTACGACGAGCGCACGGACTCCGGTGTCGAACTGCCCGCCGGGGCCCGGGTGCCGATGACCACCGCCACCCCGTTCGACCTGGCCTCCCTCACCAAGCTGTTCACCTCGGTGGCCGCCGTGCAGCAGATCGAGCGCGGCACGCTCGGCATCGACGCGCGGGTCGGGGCGTACCTGCCGGACTTCCGGGCCGCCGCACGGCACGACGTCACCGTGCGGCAGCTGCTCACCCACACCTCCGGGCTGCGCCCCGAACTGCCGCTGTACGACTGCGCGGACCACGCCGAGCGCCTGGACCGGCTGCGCGGCGAGGCACCCATCGGGGTCCCCGGCACGTACTGCTACTCCGACCTGAACATGCTGCTGCTCCAGCACGTCCTGGAGCGCATCACGGGCCGCCCGCTGGACGTCCTGGTCCACGACGGCATCACCCGCCCCCTGGGGATGACCGCGACCCGGTTCGGCCCCTGCCCGGGCGCCGCCGCGACCGAGGACCAGCGGCGGCCCTGGGCGAAGGCCGACCGCGGGATGCTGCGGGGCGTCGTCCACGACGAGAACGCCTGGGCGCTGGGCGGGGTCGCCGGGCACGCCGGCCTGTTCTCCACGGGCCGCGACCTCGCCGTCCTCTGCCGGGCGCTGCTGTCCGGCGGTGCCTACGGGCCCGCCCGCATCCTCGGCCCGGACTTCGTGGAGCTGCTGCTGACGCCGCCCGGCCTGGGCTTCGCGGTCGACCAGCCCTGGTTCATGGGGGAGCTGGCCGGGCGGGGCGCGGCCGGACACACCGGCTTCACGGGCACGTCGCTGGTGCTCGACCCGGCGCGGGACACCTTCCTCATCCTGCTGGCCAACACCGTCCACCCGCGCCGCCGGCGCCCCGACAGCGGGCCGAGGGCGGCGGCGGGAACGCGCGTGGCCCGGGCCCTGCGGGGCCGGTGAGGAGGCCGTCCGCGGCCTCGTAGAATCTCCGGGTGAACGCCCCCGTCCCCCCGTCCGCCGAGACCCTGCGCGCGGCCCTCGCCGCCCTGCTCGACGGGCTCCCGCCGCGCCGGGCCGCGCAGGCCGTCGACCGGCTGATCGCCACGTACCGGGGCGCCACCCCGACCGACAGCCCCATCCTGCGGGACCGCGCCGACGTGGCCGCCTACGCCGCGTACCGCATGCCCGCCACCTACGCGGCCGTCCGCTCCGCCCTGGAGGCGTTCGCGCGGACCGTGCCCGGCTGGGCGCCGGAGCGGCACATCGACGTCGGCGGTGGCACCGGGGCGGCGACCTGGGCGGTCGGCGCGACCTGGCCCGGCCGGCGCGAGGTCACCGTGCTCGACTGGGCCGAGCCCGCCCTGGCCGTCGGCCGGGAGATCGCCGAGGCCGACCCCGCGCTGCGCGGGGCCCGCTGGCAGCGGGCCCGGATCGGTGCGGGACTCACCCTCGACGCCGCCGACCTCGTCACCGTCTCCTACGTCCTCAACGAGCTCACGGACGGCGACCGGGGCACCCTCGTCGACACCGTCGCGGACGCCGCGCAGACGGTCGTGATCGTCGAACCCGGCACCCCGGACGGCTACGCCCGGATCATCGAGGCTCGTGACCGGCTGGTCGCCGCCGGGCTCCGTGTCGCCGCGCCCTGCCCGCACAGCGCCGCCTGCCCCATCGCGCCCGGCACGGACTGGTGCCACTTCTCGGCGCGGGTCAGCCGCTCCTCGCTGCACCGCCAGATCAAGGGCGGCTCCCTCGCCTACGAGGACGAGAAGTTCAGCTACGTCGCCGCCACCCGGCTGCCGGCGGACCCGGCCCCCGCCCGGGTCGTGCGCAGGCCCCAGATCCGCAAGGGGCAGGTCCTGCTCGACCTGTGCGAGACCGAGCCGGCGCTGCGCCGGGCCACGGTCACCAAGCGCCACGGCGACCTCTACCGGGCGGCCCGCGACACGGACTGGGGCGACGCCTGGCCGCCGGCCTCCTAGGAGGCCCTCGGCGTCCGGTCTCAGGTGGATTCGGTGGATTCCTCCGTCCCGGCCTCCTCGGCCCGCCTCTCCTGCAGCCTGCGCAGAAGCTCCCGCTTCTGTGCCGCCGGGTCGGTCCCGCCGCCGACGCGGCCGTTCCGGGCGCCGCCGCGCAGCGCCGTCCGGCCGAGGTGGCGCCGGGTCCCGCCGACGCCCAGCATGCTTCCTGCTCCGCCTCGGGTCATGGTGAGGCTCCCTTCGTCCCGGCCGGCCTCGGCCAACCAACTCAACGAGACGTATCGTCTCGTTTCCTGACCGCCTCAGGATCTGGCGAGACGCAGCGTCTTGTCAACTGATAAATTCAGGCCATGCCAGCACGCGAACCCGCCCCGACCGCCCCCAACGCCGGCCGCCGCAGCGAGCGGTCCCGCCGGGCCATCTACGACGCCGCCCTCGCCCTCGTCGTGGAGGTCGGCTATCCCCGCACCACCATCGAGGGCATCGCCGCCCGCGCCGGCGTCGGCAAGCAGACGATCTACCGCTGGTGGCCCTCCAAGGCGGAGGTGCTGATGGAGGCCTTCCTCGACCTCGCCGAGCGCACCGCGCGGGAGGCCGGGGAGCAGCCGTACGCCATCCCCGACACCGGCGACCTCGCCGCCGACCTGAAGGCGGTCCTGCGCGCCACCGTCGACGAGCTGCGGAACCCCCGCTTCGACGCACCCTCCCGCGCGCTCGCCGCCGAGGGCCTGGTCGACGAGGAGCTGGGCCGGCAGTACGTGGCCAAGCTGCTGGAACCCTCGCTGCAGCTCTACGTCGAGCGGCTGCGCTCCGCCCAGGACGCCGGCCAGGTGCGCCCCGACGTCGACCCGCGCATCGCGCTGGAGCTCTTCGTCTCCCCGCTGGCCCAGCGCTGGCTCCAGTACACCGGCCCGATCTCCCACGACTACACGGACACCCTGGTCGACTACGCCCTGTACGGCATCGCCCCCCGCCCGAAGGCGTGACGAAAAACGCGTCCGCGACCCCATTACCCCTGATCACGGCGTTGTGCGCGGCTCGCCCCACCTGGCCCTCTTGTCCGCTACGGCCCCCCGGGGCGCACGAGGGTGGGACCATAGGGCATGCTGTTCCGCACGA
The DNA here is from genome assembly GCF_042731455.1 of Streptomyces sp. NPDC059852. Lineage (NCBI taxonomy): Bacteria > Bacillati > Actinomycetota > Actinomycetes > Kitasatosporales > Streptomycetaceae > Streptomyces > Streptomyces sp. NPDC059852. Next base: position 76,704 of record NZ_JBHWJK010000014.1, read on the forward strand.
CAGCGAGGCGAGGGGATAGATGAGCGCGGAGTTGGGCGGCCGGTCCGGCCTTCGGGGCAAGATCTCCCAGTGGCTGCGAGGCCGCCCCCCGGAGGACACCGCCGGTGACGGCGGCCGGGAGGCCCTGCTGCTCGCCGCCGCCGCCGCGGGACTGCCCCTCGCGCCCGCCGCGCACCCGGCCGGATACCGCTGCTCCTGCGACCGCGTCGGCTGTCCCACTCCCGCCCGGCACCCGGTGTCGTTCGCCTGGCAGACGCAGTCCACCACCGACCGCGGCCAGATCGAGCGCTGGGCCCGCCACCATCCGCAGGCCAACTTCATCACCGCGACCGGCATGGTGCACGACGTCCTCGACGTACCCCTCGAACCCGGGCGCGAGGCGCTGGAGCGGCTGCTCGCCGCCGGCATCGAGGTCGGGCCGGTCGCCGAGAGCGGCGACGGGCGGCTGCTGTTCTTCACCCTCACCCGGGGCACCCCCGAGGACGAGGACGAGTGGTGGCCCTGCGAGCTGGACTGCCACCCCGAGACCATGGACGAGCACCCGGGACTGCGCTGGCACTGCCGAGGCTCCTACGTCCTCATGCCGCCCTCCCGGCTGCCCGGCGAGGGCCAGTCCGTGCACTGGGTGCGCGGCCCCGAGCACCCGCTGCCCGACCCGCTCAGCATCCTCGAGGTCCTCACCGACGCCTGCGCCCGCCATGTCGGCGAGGAGACCGACCACGTCTCCGGGTCCTGGCCCCTGCGTCACTGACCGCGCCGGGGGTCACTCGCCCTTCGCGGACGTCATGCCCTGGATACGGCCCAGGACGTCCACCTTGCCCGAGCCCTTCGGGACCAGCGCCACCTCGTTGGAGACGAACTCCAGCGTCAGCGACTGCTTGATCTCGCCCTCCGTCAGGGCCTGCACCGACTTGCCCGGCACCGGCACGGACGCGCCCGGCGCCGCCGTCTGCTTCTCGAAGTGCCGCGAGGCGAAGAACGCCAGCGCGCCACCGTCGGCCGTCCGCAGCGCGAGCGGGGCGAAGTCGCCGTTCGTCAGCGGCTCGTCGATGAACTGCCGGACCAGACCCGGGCGTTCGGCCTGCTTCTTGCGTGTCTGCCGCCACCCGCTGGTCTGGCCGCCGGCCGCGAAGGCGTCCCCGCCGTCCTTCAGGTAGGAGACGTACCGCTCGCTCAGATCACCGGGCGGCACGGCCAGTTGCCGCGAGTCCGCCGGGACGTCCTGCGCGTAGCCGTCCGCGTCCGTCTTGAACTCGGGCACGTCCCCCGGGGCCATCAGCGTCAGATACGCGGCCTTCCACGGCTCGTCCAGGTCGTGGCGGGTGAACACGAAGACCCAGCGTGCCCGGCCGCCCTTGTTCGCGGCCGCGTCGGCGACGAACCAGCGGGGCCAGCCCGCCTTCTTGGGGATGGCGAACCTGGTGTCCGACAGCTCCAGCGGGCTGTGCGCCGGGTTGCCGCCGGGGTTCGTCGCCCGGCCCGCCTTCAGGCGCGCCGCGTCGATCGCGCCGAGGGCGCCCGTGACCCGCCCGGAGTCCAGCGCGCTGTCGTAGGCCTTGTCCGCCGCGTTGTACGCGGTGGTGAACTCCTTCAGCGCCTTCGCGGCCTCCGCCCTGGTCGCCGAGGGAAGGACCTCCTTCTCCCCGTGGACCACCACACATCCGCTCGCCGTCAACGACAAAGCGGTCAAGGAGGCCGCAATCAGCGCGCTCCGGTCAAGCCTGCGGAGCCTTCGAGGGCCGCGATCCCTGCTCATCCGGTTCCTTCACCTTCCCCTTCCCGGAGGCGAACCCTACCGGGGCGAGGAACAGCGCGAGCGTCGGGATCAGGTACAGCAGCCACACCGTGACCTGGAGGACGGTCGGGTCCGGCTGGAAGTTGAACACGCCCTTCAGCAGGGTGCCGTACCAGCTGGCCGGATCGACGGTGTCGCTGATGTCGAACGCCTTGTTCCCGAGCCCCGGCAGCCAGCGCGCCTCCTGCAGGTCGTGCAGGCCGTACGCGAGCACGCCCGCGGCGACGACGACCAGCATGCCGCCGGTCCAGGTGAAGAACTTGGCGAGGTTGATGCGCAGGGCCCCGCGGTAGAACAGCCAGCCCAGCACGACGGCCGTGGCGATGCCGAGCGCGACACCGACCAGCGGGCGCGGCGTGCCGTCCCCGGCCGCCCGCACCGACGCCCACACGAACAGGGCCGTCTCCAGGCCCTCCCGGCCGACGGCCAAAAACGCCGTGGCGACCAGGGCGCCCGTGCCCATCCGCAGGGCCGCGTCCAGCTTGCCGTGCAGCTCGCTGCGCAGATGCCGGGCGGTGCGCCGCATCCAGAAGACCATCCAGGTCACCAGGCCGACCGCGAGGATCGACAGGGAGCCGCCGAGCGCCTCCTGCGCCTCGAACGTCAGCTCCTGCGAGCCGAACTCGAGCGCGCAGCCGAAGCCCAGAGCGAGGGCGGCCGCGACGCCGATGCCGGCCCACACGGGCCGCAGGGCGTCCCGGCGGCCCGTCTTCACCAGGTAGGCGATGAGGATGCAGACGACGAGGCTGGCCTCCAGCCCCTCGCGCAGACCGATCAGGTAGTTGGAGAACACGCCTCACGCCTCCTTGCCGAACAGCGTGCTGCCCCACCAGTCGTCCTTGTCGCGGACGCCCGGCGGGACGGCGAACAGCGCCGAACCCACATGCTGGATGTACTCGTTGAGCGCGTCCTTCGCCAGGTTGCGCTGGATGCGGATGAACCCGGTGCGCGGGTCGCGCTGGTAGGCGAGGAAGAACAGGCCCGCGTCCAGACGGCCGAGGCCGTCGGTTCCGTCCGTGAAGGAGTAGCCGCGGCGCAGGATCGTCGCGCCGCCGTTGGAGTCGGGGTGCGCGAGCCGGACGTGCGCGTCGGGCATCATCGCCTTCAGGAACGGCTTGTCGCGCTCCTTCGCCTTGCCGACCGGGGCGCCCTCGCCCTTGCTGCGGCCGAAGACGTCCTCCTGCTCCTGCAGGGAGGTGCGGTCCCAGGTCTCGATGTGCATGCGGATGCGCCGGGCGACGAGGTAGGAACCGCCGGCCATCCACCGCGGTCCGTCCTTCTCGCCGACCCACACGAACTTGTCCAGGCGGTCGGTCTCGGTGCCCGCGATGTTGCGGGTGCCGTCCTTGAAGCCGAACAGGTTGCGCGGGGTCTGCGCGTCGGGCGTCGTCGAGGAGGTCTTGCCGAAGCCGAGCTGCGACCAGCGCACCACGACCTTGCCGAACCCGATGCGGGCCAGGTTGCGGATGGCGTGCACGGCGACCTGCGGGTCGTCCGCGCACGCCTGGACGCACAGGTCGCCGCCGCTGCGGTCGCGGTCCAGGTTGTCACCGGCGAACTGCGGCAGCTCGGTGAGGGCTTCGGGGCGCGCGTCCGCGATGCCGAACCGCTCCCCGAACTTCTCGAAGAACGACGGCCCGAACCCGATCGTCAGCGTGAGCCGGGACGGCTTCAGTCCCAGCGCCTCCCCGGTGTCGTCCGGCGGGGCCTCGGCGAGACCGCCGTACGCGCCGTCGCCGACCGCGTGCCCCGCGGTCATCCGGCGCGCGGCCTGCGTCCACTCCTTCAGCAGGGCGACGAACGCGTCCCGGTCCTCGGTCCGCACGTCGAACGCGGCGAAGTGGAGCCGGTCCTGGACCGGGGTGGCGATACCGGCCTGCCGCTCCCCGTGGAAGGGGATCGCGGAGCCGGTGCCGGCGCCGGCCGGTTCGGCGTCGTCGCCCGGCCGGGTCGCCGCGACGGCCCCGCCGGCGGCGACGGCACCGAGCGCGAGCCCGGCGCCGCCCCAGCCGAGCAGCGCACGCCGGGAGGTGGTCTTCTCGGACGGTTCCGTCATGACGCGTCCCTACTTGACGACGACGGCGGCGGCGAGCTTGGACAGCGGCTCCGCCAGGGCGTTGACCCCGTCCGAGAGCTGCTTGCGGTCGGCGTCGCCGACCTTGTCGTACGAGGTGAACGCGTACGAGTCCTTGTCGGCGCGGTACGTGTCGAGTAGGCCGTCCAGGGCGGCGAACTGCTTGTCGAGTTCGGTGACGAGCTCCGGCTCGTTGGCCTGGGCGACGGGCTTCAGCAGCTCGTACGCCTTCTCCGCGCCCTCGACGTTGGCCTTGAAGTCGACCAGGTCGGTGTGCGAGTAGCGCTCCTCCTCGCCGGTGACCTTGCCGGTGGCGACCTCGTCGAGGAGTTCCTTGGCGCCGTTGGCCATGGAGGTCGGGGTGATCTCGGCCTTGCCGACCCGGTCCCGCCAGTCCTTCAGGTCCTTGATCAGCAGGCCGGCGAGCTCCTTCTCCCGGTCGCCGATCTTCCCGTCCTTCCAGAGCGACTTCTCCAGCCGGTGCCAGCCGGTCCAGTCGGTCGCCGGGTCCTGGCCGTCCTCCAGGCCGTCCTCGCGGACGTCGACCTTGGGGTCGATGTCGCCGAAGGACTCCGCGACCGGCTCGGTGCGCTCCCAGCCGAGGCGGGAGGGCGCGTACGCCTTCTTCGCGGCCTCGACGTCCCCGGACTTCACGGCCGCGGCGAACTTCTCGGCGAGCGGCAGCGTCTCGTCCGCCTGCTGCTGGACGTACTCGCGGTAGGCGGCCACGGCCTTGTCCAGGCGGGGGTCGCGCTTGGCGGCCGAGCCGCCGGTGGCCTTGACGGACTGCCGGATGCCGTCGCCCTTCATTCCGGGCTTGCAGGCGATGGTGTAGTCACCGGCCTTCACCTCGGCGGTGACGGTCTGCTTGGTGCCGGGGCCTATGTTCTCGCGCTCGGTGACGATGCGGTCGTCGGGGAAGAGGACGTACACCTCGGTCACCTTCGAGCCCTTGTTCTCGACGGTGAGCTCGATGTGACCGGCCGGGAACTCCTTCTTCGACACCTCGCACTTGTCGTCCGTCGCGGTCACCCGGACGACCCGGTCGGACCCCGCCGAACTGCCCTTCTCGGTGCACCCGGTGACGGCGGTCAGGGCCGCCACGGTGGTGGCGGCGGCGACGGCGGACAGTCTGGCGGGTCGCATGAAGGCTCCAAGTGAGGGTGGCCGGAAAGGACGCATGACGTGCCTCACAGCCCAGCAAGGTGAGGCTCACCTAACGAAGCTAAGGATGGCCTAAGTGGCCAAAAACGTCCCCATGGAGAGGTCAAAGGAAAGTCAAAGGTTCCGGCGGGACGTCACCGGGCGCCCGGCGTCCCGCGCGCACGGCGGTGCTTCAATGCCCTCGTGACTGACTACGACGTCCTCCGTGTGTTCTGCGGACCCAGGGGCGGATACGGCAACGAACTCGGCGTCGTCCGTGACGGCTCGGTGCTCCCGGACGGCCGGGACCGGCAGGCGCTGGCCGCCAAACTCGGGTTCAGCGAGACCGTGTTCGTGGACGACCCCGAGCGCGGGGTCATCGACATCCACACCCCGTCCACCCGGCTCCCCTTCGCCGGCCACCCCTGCGTCGGCGCCGCCTGGCTGCTGGACGTGCCCGAACTGGTCACGCCCGCCGGGGTCGTGGGCACCCGTATCGACGGCGAGTTCTGCTGGATCGAGGCCCGCCCCGAGTGGGCCCCGCCGCGCACGCTGCGGCAGTACGCCTCCGCCGCCGAGGTCGACGACCTGGAGGTGCCGCCGCCGGGGGAGTGGATCTACGCCTGGGCCTGGGAGGACGAGGCCGCCGGACGGATCCGCGCCCGCGGCTTCCCCGGCCGGGGCGACGGCATCGAGGAGGACGAGGCGACGGGCGCGGCGGCGATGCAGCTCACCCATCGCCTGGGCCGCGCCCTCAACATCACCCAGGGCGCCGGCTCCCAGCTGCTGACCGCGCCCCAGCCGGGGGACTGGGTGGAGCTGGGAGGCCGGGTCGTCCTGGAACGCTGACCCGGCTCAGGCGCTCAGCGGGAACTCCTCGCCGAGCGCCTGGAACATCGCGGTGTTCAGTGCGAACGCCTTCCTGCACTCGGCGACGATCCGCTGCTTCTCCAGGTCGTCCGCCGGGACGGCGTCCAGCAGTGCGCGGTACTCCCGCTTGAACGCCGCCGGGTTCGCGATGCCCTCGAAGACGTAGAACCGGACCCCGTCGCCCTTGCGCGCGAAGCCCCAGGTCCGCTCCGCCCGGTCGCGGATGATCTGGCCGCCGGAGAGGTCGCCGAGATAGCGGGTGTAGTGGTGGGCGAGATAGCCGCCCGGCCACTCCCGCACGCAGGAGCGCACCCGGTCCGCGTACGCCCGCGTCGCCGGAAGGGCCGTCAGGCCGGCCCGCCATCCGGGGCCCCGCAGATGGGCCAGGTCCCGTCCGAGCGCCTGGAGCCGGAACAGCTCCGGCCGGACGAAGGGGCCGGCCACCGGGTCGGCCGCCAGTCCGCCGGCGTCCGTCTCCAGCGCCTCGTAGACGAACCACAGCTGTTCCGTGTACCGCGCGTACGCGTCCACGCCGAGCCTCCCGCCGAGCAGGTCACTCATGAAGGTCGAGGTCTCGGCCTCGGTGTGCTGCTCTTGGGACGCGGTGCGGATGACGGTCGAGAAGGAGTCCATGGTCGCATCTTCCGAGGTTAGGCTTGCCTAAGTCAATAGGTTGCCGACGCGATGTCGGTAAAAGCGTACCGAGAAGACCCGCCCTCCGCAGAGGACGGGTCGGGGACGGACGTGGGGGCCGGAGCGGGTCAGGGCAGGGTGAGGATCTCCGTGCCCGTCTCCGTGACCACCAGCGTGTGCTCGAACTGCGCGGTGCGCTTGCGGTCCTTCGTGACGACGGTCCAGCCGTCGTCCCACATGTCGTACTCGTGGGTGCCCAGCGTCAGCATCGGCTCGATCGTGAACGTCATCCCGGGCTGGATCACCGTCGTCGCGTGCGGGCTGTCGTAGTGCGGGACGATCAGGCCCGAGTGGAACGACGAGTTGATGCCGTGACCGGTGAAGTCCCGGACCACGCCGTAGCCGAAGCGCTTGGCGTACGACTCGATCACCCGGCCGATGACGTTGATCTGCCGGCCCGGCCGGACCGCCTTGATCGCGCGGTTCAGGGACTCGCGGGTGCGCTCCACCAGCAGCCGGCTCTCCTCGTCCACGTCGCCGACCAGGTAGGTGGCGTTGTTGTCGCCGTGCACACCGCCGATGTACGCCGTCACGTCGAGGTTGACGATGTCGCCGTCCCGCAGCACCGTCGAGTCCGGGATGCCGTGGCAGATGACCTCGTTGACGCTGGTGCACAGCGACTTGGGGAAACCGCGGTAGCCGAGCGTGGAGGGGTAGGCGCCGTGGTCGCACATGTACTCGTGCGCCACCTTGTCCAACTCGTCCGTCGTCACGCCGGGCGCGATCAGCTTCGCCGCCTCGGCCATCGCGCGGGCGGCGATACGGCCGGCGATCCGCATCGCCTCGATGGTCTCCGGCGTCTGCACCTCGGGCCCCGTGTACGGGGTCGGCGCGGGCTTGCCGACGTACTCGGGGCGGCGGATGTTGCCGGGTACGGAACGGGTGGGGGACAGCTCCCCGGGAACGAGCAGCGACTGGCCAGACATGCCAGCGAGTCTAACCAGCGGTCCTGGGGGAACATGTCGGTGGCGAGAGGAGCTGGTCATGGCCTTGTTCAAGAAGCGCACGGTCGGCAAGCCGGGCGAGTGGTACTACTGCCTGGTCCACAAGAAGGTCGAGGAGGGGCCGGACTGCCCGGCCAAGGACCGGTTCGGTCCCTACACCTCGCGTGAGGAGGCCCAGCACGCCATGGACCTCGCCCGCGAACGCAACGTGGAGTGGGAGAACGACCCCCGCTGGCACGACTCCCGGTCGGGGCAGTCGGACGGCGGCTGATCGTCCCGCCCGCGAACGGTTCTCACCAGCGCGGGGGCGGCGGCGCCGTCAGGGCGTCCGCGAGGCGCGACAGGCGGTCCCGCAGGCGCCGGCGCCCCCGGCGGGACGGCAGCGGGTTCTCCCCGGCCGCCGCGCTCACCAGGTGCTGCACGGTGTCCAGGTCGAGCTCGGCGCCCTCCGGCACGATCAGCCGCTCATGGGACATCGCCGTCAGCTCACCCTCACCGGTGCCGAGCACCAGCACCGTCGCACCCGCCCGCCGCGCGTCGTACACCCGCTCCAGGAGCGGCGCCCCCGGCCCGGTCCGCGGTCCCGGAACCTGCCCGGGCCCGTCCGGGCAGGGCCCCGCCGACGGCGCCACCACCAGCAGCGTCTCCCCGCGCCGCGCCGCCGCCAGCCGGCCGAGCCCGACCGCCAGATGCGCCGGGTCCGAGGCGCGCGCGTCGTGCCGCACCAGGGTCGGCGCCAGCTCGGGCGTCCCCGACCAGGCGGCCTCGTCCACGAGATGCGCCGCCAGATGCCACGGCTCGTACTCCCGTGTGCCGACCAGCAGCAGCCCGCCGCCGTGCGCCACCGCGGACGTCCGCAGCGCCCCGGCGAACCGCCGCGTCGCCCCCAACCACTCGGTCCCGGCGAGCACTTCCCGCAGCAACGCGACCCGTACGGCATCCATGGGGCCGCATCCTGCCCCAGCCGCCCCCGCACGACCCGCCGTTCACCCCGAATTCGCCCGACCGGGGGCATCCACCCGCACACCTGCCCGACCCCGCCCCGGCGCCCTCGCCCTACGCCGCGTGCCCGGCGGACGTAAAGTCGGCCCATGACCTCTAGCGACAGCGCACAGCAGTCCGCCGCGACCCCCGCCAAGGCACCGGCCAAGGACCCCTGGGACCTCCCCGACGTCTCGGGGCTCGTCGTCGGTGTGCTCGGCGGCACCGGACCGCAGGGCAAGGGCCTCGCGTACCGGCTCGCCCTGGCCGGCCAGAAGGTGATCATCGGCTCCCGCGCCGCCGAACGCGCGCGGGCCGCCGCCGAGGAACTCGGACACGGCGTCGAGGGCGCCGACAACGCCGAGACCGCGCGCCGCAGCGACATCGTGATCGTCGCCGTGCCGTGGGACGGCCACGGCAAGACGCTGGAGTCCCTGCGCGAGGAGCTGACCGGCAAGCTCGTCGTCGACTGCGTCAACCCGCTCGGCTTCGACAAGAAGGGCGCCTACGCCCTCAAGCCCGAGGAGGGCAGCGCCGCCGAGCAGGCCGCCGCCCTGCTCCCCGACTCGCGGGTGACGGCCGCCTTCCACCACCTGTCGGCCGTCCTCCTGCAGGACCCGGAGATCGACCGCATCGACACCGATGTGATGGTCCTCGGCGAGGAGCGGGCCGACGTGGAGATCGTCCAGGCGCTGGCGGGCCGTATCGCCGGGATGCGGGGCGTCTTCGCGGGGCGGCTGCGCAACGCCCACCAGGTGGAGTCGCTGGTCGCGAACCTGATCTCGGTGAACCGCCGCTACAAGGCGCACGCGGGGCTCCGCGTCACGGACGTATGAGGAGATGGGGGACACTGGGCACAGCAGTGTCCCCCGACCAGGAGCCGACCCCATGCCCCGCCTCGCCTACTACACCCTCGTCGTCTGCGTGCTCTCCGTGGCCGCCGCGGTCGTCTCCTTCGCCCAGGGCAGCTGGCTCGGGATCGTGTGGATCCTGCTGGCGGGGCTGTCGTCGAACATGACCTGGTACTACGTGAAGCGCGCCCGGGACGCCCGGCGGGACTCCGTCACCGGATGACCGAGCACAGCTCGTTCCCGTCCCGCCAGAAGCGGAACAGGTCGTAGCCGCAGTAGGTGTCGATCTCGCCGATCCCCAGGACGCGCAGCACGGCGTCGATCATGTCGAAGAAGCCGCTGTTGATCTCCGGCACCCACAGCAGCGCGAAGACGAACAGCAGGCCGAACGGGGCGAACGGCTCCACCTGACGCCGGACGTCCCGCGACAGCCAGGGCTCGATCACGCCATAGCCGTCCAGGCCCGGCACCGGCAGGAAGTTCAGGATCGCCGCCGTCACCTGGAGCAGGGCGAGGAACGCCAGCGCGTACCGGAAGTCCCGCGGGACGCCGTCGAGCGCGCCCAGCCAGAACGGGGCCGTGCACAACACGGCGAACAGCACGTTGGTCAGCGGCCCGGCCGCCGAGATCAGGCTGTGCCGCCAGCGGCCCCTGATCCGCCCGCGCTCGATGAACACCGCGCCGCCGGGCAGACCGATACCGCCCATGATCACGAAGACGACCGGCAGGACGATGCTGAGCAGCGCGTGCGTGTACTTCAGCGGGTTCAGCGTGAGATAGCCCTTCGCGCCGACCGAGATGTCACCGCTGTGCAGCGCGGTGCGCGCGTGCGCGTACTCGTGCAGGCACAGCGACACGATCCAGGCGGCCGTCACGAACAGGAACACCGCGAGGCCCGGCTGCTCCGCGAACCCGGTCCAGGTGGCCCACCCCGTCACCGCGGTGACCGCGACGATCCCGAGGAACACGGGGCTGATCCGCCGTTCGCTGTGGCGGCTGAGGGCGGTGGTCATGGGGCTCCCTGGTCAGTCGTGGTCGCGGGCCCGCGCGTGGGCCCGCCCGACCGTACCGGTCGTACGCGGAAAACGTCTCGCGGTGGGGCGGTGGTTCCAGGGAGGCTGGACCCCGGCCCCCGCACCCCGGCCGCCACGCCCCGTCCGACGGCCCCGTGACCGACCCCGAGCCCACCAGAGACAATGGACCCCGTGCGCTATCGCATCCTCGGCACCACCCAGGCACTCCGCCCCGACGGCCGGGCCGTCCCGCTCGGCGGGGCCCGGCTGCGGGCCCTGCTCACCGTGCTCGCGCTGCGCCCCGGCCGGACCGTGCCCGTGGGCCTGCTGGTCGAGGAAGTGTGGGGCGCCGAACCGCCCGCCGACGCCACCGGGGCGCTCCAGGCCCTCGTGGGCCGGCTGCGGCGGGCCCTGGGCGCCGACGCCGTACGGTCCGAGGACGGCGGGTACCGGCTCGCCGCCGCACCCGACGACGTCGACCTGCACCGGTTCGAACGGCTCACCGGCGAGGGCCTGCGCGCCCTCGCCGACGACGACCCCGCCAAGGCGGCCGGCGTCCTCGACGACGCCCTCGCCCTGTGGCAGGGCCCCGCCCTCGCCGACCTGCCCGACCGCACCGCCGAGACGGCCCGCGTCCTGACCAGGCACCTGGACGCGCTGCGCGCCCGGCACACGGCGGCCCTGGCCCTCGGCCGCGCCGAGCAGGCGCTGCCCGAGCTGACCGCCCTGTGCGACGCCCACCCCCTGGACGAACCCCTCCAGGCGCTGCGGCTGCGCGCCCTGCGCGACACCGGCCGCCCCGCCGAGGCCCTGGCCGCCTACGACGACGTACGCCGGCTGCTGTCCACCCGCCTCGGCTCCGACCCCGGACCCGAACTGCGGGCCCTGCACGCCGAGTTGCTGCGACCCGGACCGGACGCCCGGCCCGCCGGGCCGCGCCCCGCCGACGCCCCCCGTCCGTCGGCCGCCCCGGCCGGCAACCTGAGGGCCCGGCTCACCTCCTTCGTCGGACGCGAACCCGACATCGCGGCCATCCGCGGGGACCTGGCCGGCGCCCGGCTCGTCACGCTGCTCGGCCCCGGCGGCGCCGGGAAGACCCGGCTGTCCCAGGAGGCCGCGGAGAGCGTGCGCGACGCCGTCCCGGACGGCGTGTGGCTCGCCGAACTCGCCCCCGTCGACGACCCCCGGGCCGTCCCCGAGGCCGTCCTCACCGCGCTCGGCGCCCGCGAGACCGTCCTGTACGGCGCCGGCGCCGAGGCCATGCGCGCCGGCACCGAACGGCACGACGACCCCGTCGACCGGCTCTCCGAGTACTGCGCCCCACGCCGCATGCTGCTCATCCTCGACAACTGCGAACACGTCGTCGACGCCGCCGCCCGCCTCGTGGAACGGCTGCTGGAGCGCTGCCCCGGACTGACCGTGCTCGCCACCAGCCGTGAACCCCTCGGTGTGCCCGGTGAGTTGCTGCGCCCCGTCGAACCGCTGCCCGAGCCGTTCGCGCTGCGCCTGCTCGCCGACCGGGGCGCCGCCGCGCATCCCGGCTTCCGCGTCGAGGCCGACGAGGAGACCGCCGCGGCCTGCGCCGAGATCTGCCGGCGCCTGGACGGCCTGCCCCTCGCCATCGAACTCGCCGCAGCCCGGCTGCGGATGCTCACCCCCCGGCAGATCGCCGACCGGCTCGACGATCGTTTCCGGCTCCTCACCTCCGGCAGCCGTACCGTGCTGCCCCGCCAGCAGACCCTGCGGGCCGTCGTCGACTGGTCCTGGGAGCTGCTGGACGACGACGAACGCGAGGTGCTGGGCCGGCTGTCGGTCTTCGCGGGCGGCTGCGACCTCGCCGCCGCCGAAGCCGTGTGCGGGCCCGTGGCGCTGGAGGCGCTGGGGTCCCTCGTCGACAAGTCCCTCGTGGTGGCGTCCGCCACGGACGACGGCGAGATGCGCTACCGGCTGCTGGAGACCGTCGCCGAGTACGCCGCAGAACGGCTCGACGAGACCGGCCGGCGGACCGAGGCCGAACGCGCGCACCTGACGTACTTCCGGGAGCTCGCCCGCACCACCGAGGCGTCGCTGCGCGGGCGCGGTCAGCTCGCCGCCATCGCCCGGCTGGAGCGCGAGAGCGAGAACATCCGCGCCGCCCTCCACCACGCGGTGGCCGCGCGGGACGAGCAGGAGGCGCTGTGCCTGGTGCTGGCCATGTCCTGGTACTGGCAGATGCGCGACCTGCGGATCGTCGCCCGCACCTGGTCGCGCGAGGTGCAGGACCTCGGGCCCGACCCGTTCAGCGAGCCGGTCCGCCGCGCCGAGCCCCTGTGGGAGCGCTGCGTCGACACCCCGCCGCCCTGGACGGACCAGGTCCGCGACGAGGCCCGGCGGGAGGTGCACCTGATCCACCTCGCCTGCATGGACACCGAGCTGGACGCCTGGCAGACCCCCGAGGCGCAGGCCAAGCTGCGGATCATCGCCGAGACCTACGAGCCGGGTCACCCGCAGGTCTGCCGCTCCCCGGGCTCCCTGTGGTTCTTCGCCGTCATGCTCACCGGCGACATGGACCGCCTGCGCGACGTCGTCGACGCCGCGATCCACACCTGCCGTGAACACCCCGGCTACCGGTGGGACCTCGCCGTCGGCCTCCAGCTGCGGGCCAACCTGCTGGCCAACCGCGCCGACTGGGCGGGCGACGCCATCACCGACGCCGACGAGGCGCTGGAGATCTTCGAGGACCTCGGCGACCTGTGGGGGACCGCCGAGGCGTACTCGGCGCGGGCGGAGGCCCACGAGCGCCAGGGTGCCTATCTGCGGGCCGCCGCCGACTACGAGGCGGGCATCGACCACGCCGAGCGGCTCGGCGCCCACGCCCAGGTGGGCGTGCTCAAGGCCCGGCTCGCCAGCGCCCTGATCGAGGCGGGGCAGGGGGAGCGGGGGGAGAGCCTGCTGCGCGCGGTCATCGAGGAGGGAAGCGGAGTGAGCGAGCACGCCATGCCGTTCGCCCGGCTCATCCTCGCCGGATGGCTCAGCCTGACCGGCCGGATCCCCGAGGCCCGTGAGGAACTGCGGCTGCTGCGCGAGGAGTTCAAGATCGCCCACTTCGTCGTCTTCGACGCGTTCATCCTCGGTTCCGAGGCCTGGCTGGACGCCCTCGAAGGGCGGACCGAGGAGGCTCTGGAGACGGTCAGGAAGGCGCTGGAACGGGCCGGGGACCCGCTCGCCCGGGCCATCGCGCCCCAGATGCGGGCCGCCTACCTGACCACCGCCGCGTTCGCCCTGGCCCACGCCGACGGAGGCCGCCGGGCCGGGGACGCCGCCCGCTGCCTCGGCGCCGCCGACCGGCTCCAGCCGGACCGGCACGTCCCGAGCCGCCAGGAGCAGGAGGTGCGGCGCAGAGCGGTGACGGGCGCGCGCTCCGTGCTCGGCGACGCCGCCTACGAGGAGGCGTACGCCGAGGGCGGCGGCCTCTCCCCGCAGGAGGCCGCCGCCCTCGTATGACGCGTTCCGCCGTGGACGTCAGGTCTTGGTGCGGAACTTGTGGATCGCGACCGGCGCCATCACCGCCGTGATGAGCGCCGACCAGCCGAGCGTCACCCACAGGTCGTGGGCGACCGGCCCGCCCACCATCAGCCCGCGCGCCGCGTCGGCGAGCGTGGACAGCGGGTTGTAGTCGGTGAACGCCTGCAGCCAGCCCGGCATCGACCCCGTCGGCGCGAAGATCGACGAGCCGAACTGCAGCGGGAACAGCACCAGGAAGCCCATCGCCTGCACGGACTGCGCGCTCTTCATCACCACGCCCAGGGTGAGGAACACCCACATGATGGACGAGGCGAACACGGTGGACAGGGCGACCGCCGCGAACAGCCCGCCCCAGTGGTGGATCTCGAACCCGACCAGGACCGAGACGACCATCAGCACCGCCGTCGCGAACAGCATCCGCAGCAGCTCCACGGAGATCTTCGCGAACAGCACCGAGCCGCGCCCGATCGGCAGCGACCGGAAGCGGTCCATGACACCGGAGTTGAAGTCCTGGCTGAACCCGGTGCCGACGCCCTGCGACAGCGTCATGCTCATCATCGCGATCATGCCGGGGATCACGTACTGGACGTACTGGTCCTGCCCGCCGCCCAGGGCCTGCCCGATCGAGCCGCCGAAGACGAACACGAACAGCAGGGTGAAGATGACCGGCATCAGCAGCGCGTCGGCCATCGACTCCGGGTCCTGCCGGATCCACAGCAGGTTGCGGCGGACGAGCGCGCCGGTGTGCCGCAGATGCCCGCGCAGCGGGATCCGCGCGTCGTCGCCGGCGGAACGGGTCTCGGGGGTGACGGTGGCGGCGCTCATACGGCGACCTCCTCGCGGTCGTCGGCGGGCACGGTGTCCTGGGGCGCACTGGCGCGGTGGCCGGTGAGCGAGAGGAACACCTCGTCCAGGCTGGGCAGTTCGGTGGTGATGGAGGCGAGGGTGACCCCGCGCGCGGTGACGGCGCCGACGATCGCGGTCAGCTGCTCGTCGCTGAGGACGGGGACGAGCAGGGTGCCCGTCTCGGCGTCGACGGTGGTGCTGGCGAGCCCGGTGATGCCGAGGTCGTCCAGATACCCGGCCAGCGGCCCCAGTTCGAGGGCGTCGGTGGGGCGGATCCGCAGCGTGCGGCCGCCGACCTTCGCCTTGAGCTCGTCGATCCCGCCGCCCGCGATGACCTTGCCGCGGTCCACGACCGTCAGCTCCGAGGCGAGCTGCTCGGCCTCCTCCATGTACTGGGTGGTGAGCAGGACGGTCACCCCGTCCCCGACCATCGCCTTGACCTCGTCCCACACCTCGTTGCGGGTGCGGGGGTCCAGGCCCGTCGTCGGCTCGTCCAGGAACAGCACGGCCGGCCGGCCGATCATGGAGGCGGCCAGGTCGAGCCGGCGGCGCATACCGCCCGAGTAGGTCGAGGCGGGCCGCTTGGCGGCCTCCGTCAGCGAGAAGCGCTCCAGGAGCGCGTCGGCGCGCCTGCGGGCCTCCTTGCGGGGCAGGTCCAGCAGCCGTCCGATCAGGTACAGGTTCTCCCAGCCGGGGAGCTTCTCGTCCACGGAGGCGTACTGCCCGGTCAGCCCGATGACCCGGCGCAGCTGCCGGGGCTGCCGTACGACGTCGTAGCCCGCGACCGTGGCCTGCCCGGCGTCCGGGGTCAGCAGCGTGGACAGGATGCGGACGAGGGTCGTCTTGCCGGCGCCGTTCGGCCCCAGTACGCCCATGACGGTGCCCTCGCGGACCTCCAGGTCCACACCGTCCAGTGCCTTGGTCTCGCCGTAGTGCTTGACCATCCCCCGTACGGAGACGGCGCCGCTCGCGCCGCCCGGCGTGTTGTCGTTTCGCGTCATGGCACCGACAGTGGCAGACCCCACCGACAAACCGCCGACAGCCCGCCTACACCCCGCCCGCCGCCCTGTCGGCGGCCCCGGCCCCGCTCAGGAGACCGACGTGCCGACCTCGACGCGCGCCGCGACCGGCAGGTGGTCGCTCGCGGTCCTGGGCAGCGTCCACGAACTGGACGGCTCCACGCCCTTGACCATGATCTGGTCGATCCGGGCCATCGGGAACCGCGCCGGCCAGCTGAACCCCATCCCGGTGCCGGACGCGCCCTGCGTCGAGCGCATCTGGGCGGTGACGGCGTTGAGCGCGCGGTCGTTCATCGTGCCGTTCAGATCGCCGAGCAGGACGATCCTGTCCAGCCGCTCGTCGGCGATGGCCTCGCCCAGCGCGTCGGCGCTCTTGTCGCGCTGCCGGGCGGTGAACCCGGCCTCCATCTTCACGCGCACCGACGGCAGATGGGCGACGTAGACGGCGACCTCGCCGGACGGCGTGTCCACCACCCCGCGCATGGCGCGGGTCCAGCCCAGCCGGATGTCGACCGGCCGCACCCCGCTCAGCGGGTACCTGCTCCACAGCCCGACCGTGCCCTGCACCGAGTGGTACCGGTACGTCGACGCGAGCGCCTTCTCGTACGTCGGGACCGCCGAGGCCGTCAGCTCCTCCAGGGCGACCACGTCGGCGCCGGACGCGGCGACGTCCCGGGCCGTGCCGGACGGGTCGGGGTTCTCGGCGTTGACGTTGTGCGTGGCGACCGTCAGATCGCCACCGGCGCCGGTCTTGTCGGTGAGCTGGCCGCCGAAGAGGTTCAGCCAGACGATCGACGGGACCAGCACGGCGATCAGCGCGGTCGCCGACCGGCGCACGACGCCCAGCACCAGCAGCAGCGGGACGAGCACACCCAGCCAGGGCAGGAACGTCTCGGTGAGACTGCCGAGGTTCCCGATCGCGTTGGGGATCTGCGCGTGCAGCACCATCACCAGGGCCAGCGCGAGCGCGAGGACGGCGGGCACCAGCCCGCGGCGCCAGACGCCCGGGTCGCGCCACCAGCCGGAGGTCACGCGGTGCGTCAGGCGCCGGAGCGCGGGCCTGCGGCGTTCGGGCCCCGGGCCGCCGTTGTCCGTCTCCGTCACGTACGCCTGTTGCGCCATACCGTCGCCTCACTACCTGCCGTGCAACACCGTCGTCCCCCCGCGCCCAGAGAAAACCCTAGGGGATGATCGGCTCCGTTCCCGCCGTCCTGAAGACGGCCGTACGGGGGCGAGGACGTGCGAGCGGGTCCGGGTAGTTCCGCTTCTCCGGAAGGAATGCGCGTTCTGTGACGGAAGGCGCACATTCGCCTATGCGCCGGGCGACCTGAGGGGCCGTAGGCCGGTGAGCACGGCGTCGGCCATCTGTTCGGCGAGCCCCTCGGGTAGTTCGGCGTCCGGGCGCATCACCGCGCGCACCAGCATCGGGCCGAAGACCATGTCGTTCATCACGTCGATCCCGAGGTCCGCGCGCAGCTCGCCGGTCTCCTGGCCGCGCCGCAGGATCGCGTGCTGCTTGCGGCGCCGCGGCTCGATCACGTTCGCCTGGTAGGCGTCCCAGATCTTCGGGCTGCTCTTCATCTGGGCGATGACGTTGTGCAGCAGCACCGACGAGCGGGTCATCAGGCCGCGCTGCCGGGTCTGTTCGAGCAGGGCCACCACGTCGTCGCGCACGGAGGTGCCGGGCAGTTCGGGGTCCGGCGGCTCGGCGGCCCGCACGATGTCGACGAACAGCTCCTCCTTGCCGCTCCAGCGCCGGTAGATGGCGGCCTTGCCGACGCCCGCGGTGCGCGCGATGCGCTCGATGGACAGCTCCGCGAGGGGCACGCCGTCCTCCAGGAGCTTCAGCACGCCCTCGGTGATGGCCCGCTCCACGGCCTCGCTGCGCGGCCGGCCCCGGGTGGGGCCGTCCTGCCGGGGACGACTGTCGGCGAGGCTCACTGGGTCGCTCCTTTCCGTGGGCGCTGTGCCGATTCTCCCCCTGGTGCGGACGCCGCCGGAACGACGGCGTCCGCGCGTCCGCGCTATTCGGACGCCACGAGCTCCTTCTCCTCCTCGCCCTCGCGCGGGCCGGCGGGCCGCCCCGGCAGGAACAGGGCCACGACGACCGCGCCGAGCACCGCGATGCCCGCTCCCCACAGCGCCGTGACATGCATGGCGTGCAGGAACGCGTCGTGGGCCGGGCCGACGAGGGCCTCCCCGCGCGGGCCGAGCTTCTCGGCGACCCCGAGCGTGGCCTCGATGGACTCGCCCGCGGTGTGCCGGACGCCCTCGGGGAGCGCGGTGAGCTTGTCCTCGATGCCGCCGCGGTAGGCCGTGGACAGCACCGAGCCGAGCACGGCGATGCCGAGGGCGCCGCCGACCTGCCGGAACGTGTTGCTGAGCGCGGAGGCGGAACCGGCCTTCTCACGCGGCAGGGCCTGCATGATGACGACGCTGATCGGCGTCATGATGTGCGCCATCGCGGCACCCATCAGGAAGAAGATGACCTCCAGGAGCCAGATCGGGGTGTCCGCCTCGAAGGTGGCGAAGGAGGCCAGCGTGGCGGCGATGAGGACCATGGCGCCGGTGGTGGTGGCCCGGTTGCCGAACCGGTCGACGAGGAGCCGGGCCCGCGGGGCGAAGATCATCTGCGCGGCGGCGAGCGGCAGCATCAGCAGGCCGGTCTCCAGCGGCGAGTAGCCGCGCACGCTCTGGGTGTAGAAGACGGAGAAGAACGTCACGCCCATGAGGGCGAAGAAGACCAGCGCGATGACGCCGATCGCGGCCGAGAAGATCTTGTTGCGGAAGTACCCGATGTCGATCGACGGGTGGTCGCTGCGCTTCTCGAAGATCACGAACGCGGCGAGCACCACGAGGCCGGCGCCGATCGTCGCCAGGACCGCGGGATCGGTGAAGTCGGCGAGCTGGCCGCCCTTGATGATGCCGTAGACCAGCAGGACCAGGCCGACCACGGAGAGCACCACACCGACGGGGTCGATCCGGCCGGGCCGCGGGTCGCGCGAGTCCGGGACGAGCCACAGCATCAGCGCGAGCGCGAGCAGCACGATCGGCACGTTGATCAGGAAGACCGAGCCCCACCAGAAGTGGTCGAGGAGCAGTCCGCCGGTGATCGGCCCGATGGCGATGGCGAGGCCGACACCGCCGGCCCAGATGCCGATGGCCTTGGGCTGCTCGTCCCGCTCGAAGACGTTCATCAGCACCGCGAGCGTGGCCGGCATGACGAACGCGGCGCCGAGGCCCATGACGGCGCGGAAGGCGATCAGCTCGCCCGGCGAGCCGGAGAACGCGGCGAGCGCCGAGCC
Source organism: Streptomyces sp. NPDC059852 (assembly GCF_042731455.1). Taxonomy (NCBI): domain Bacteria; kingdom Bacillati; phylum Actinomycetota; class Actinomycetes; order Kitasatosporales; family Streptomycetaceae; genus Streptomyces; species Streptomyces sp. NPDC059852. The sequence continues at coordinate 95,742 of NZ_JBHWJK010000014.1, forward strand.
GACGCCGAACACGGCGAGCCCGCCGAGCAGCACCTTCTTGCGGCCGAGCCGGTCCCCGAGGATGCCCGCGCTGAACAGCAGCCCGGCGAAGACGAGGGTGTAGGCGTTGATCGCCCACTCCAGCTCGCTCTGCGTGGCGCCGAGGCCGGTCGGCGCGGGCGTCGAGATGGTCTTGATGGCGACGTTGAGGATGGAGTTGTCCAGCACGACGATCAGGAGGCTGAGCATCAGCACACCGAGGATCGCCCAGCGGCGCCGGTGCACCGCCTCCGGTATGCGGGTGGCTGGGGCGGGAGAAGTCATGATGCCGACCGTACCGTCATAACGATACGGGTCCGTCTCGTATCGTAAGTTCTTACCGGAACCTTACGTCACGAAACGGCCACGGGCACGGGGCGGAACTCACATACGGCGGTCTGGCCCCGCCCGGCACGAAGTGCCACCATGGACCTGGTCCGGGGACGCCGTCAGGGCGCCTCGAGATGACATGAAGGAGCCGTTGCCATGACGCAGCTCTCGGCTGCCCAGACGCCTCAGGCGAAGCCCTCCGACGCCGGGAAGGCGCTGTACGGAGGCAAGAGCACCCGCCGCATCACCGTCCGCGACATCGCCCTCGCCAAGGAGCGGGGCGAGAAGTGGCCCATGCTCACCGCGTACGACGCGATGACCGCGTCCGTGTTCGACGAGGCCGGCATCCCGGTGATGCTCGTCGGCGACTCCGCGGGCAACTGCCACCTCGGCTACGAGACCACCGTGCCCGTCACCCTCGACGAGATGACCATGCTGTCGGCGGCCGTCGTCCGGGGGACCTCCCGCGCCCTGATCGTCGGCGACCTGCCCTTCGGCTCCTACCAGGAGGGCCCGGTGCAGGCGCTGCGCTCGGCGACCCGGCTGGTGAAGGAGGCCGGCGTCGGCGCCGTCAAGCTGGAGGGCGGCGAGCGCTCGCACCGCCAGATCGAGCTGCTGGTCGAGTCCGGCATCCCCGTGATGGCGCACATCGGCCTGACCCCGCAGTCCGTCAACGCCATGGGCTACCGCGTCCAGGGCCGAGGCGAGGAGGCCGCCGCGCAGCTCCTGCGGGACGCCAAGGCCGTCCAGGACGCCGGAGCCTTCGCGGTCGTCCTGGAGCTGGTGCCGGCCGAGCTGGCCGCCGAGGTCACCCGCGTCCTGCACATCCCGACCGTCGGCATCGGCGCCGGCCCCGAGACCGACGCCCAGGTCCTCGTCTGGACCGACATGATGGGCCTGACGGGCGGCCGCGTACCGAAGTTCGTCCAGCAGTACGCCGACCTGCGCCGGGTCATGGGCGACGCGGCCAAGGCCTTCGCCGAGGACGTCGTCGGCGGGACCTTCCCGAGCGAGGCGCACTCCGTCCACTGACGGCCCGCCCCCGAACCACTGCGGCACCGAGCGCCCCGCCGATCTTCCCCCGTCGGCGGGGCGCTTCCCGTGCCCGGACCCTCAGGGCCGGGGCTTCGCGCCCCGTTCGCGCAGCATGTCGGCCATCAGGTCGATCTCCGCCTGCTGCCCGTTGACCATGGTCCGCGCCAGCCTCTTCTCCACGCCGACCGCGCACTTGTCCAGGCAGCCCTCGGCCATGTGGATGCCGCCCTTGTGATGGGCCGTCATCAGCTGCAGGAAGAAGACCTCCGCCTGTTCGCCGTTCAGCGTGCCGAGCTTCTTCATCTCCGCGTTCGTCGCCATGCCCGGCATCAGCGAGCCCTCCCCGGCGGAGGGCGCGTCGCCCATGCCCATCCAGGTCATCGGCGCGTCCGCCGACACCTTCGGCAGCTCCCACAGGTCCAGCCAGCCCATCAGCATGCCGCGCTGGTTGGCCTGCGTCTGCGCGATGTCGTACGCGAGCCTGCGCACGTCCTCGTCGTCCGTGCGGTCGCGCACGATGTACGCCATCTCCACGGCCTGCTGGTGGTGCACGGCCATGTCCCGCGCGAACCCCGCGTCCGCCGAGCCGGCGTCGGGGACCGTGCCCCCGGAGCCGTCCCCGGCGGCCGCGTAGGTGAGCGCGCCGGCGGCGACGAGGACGGCCGCCGCGGTCCCCGCCATCCAGCCGATGTGCGGCCTCACTCCGACAGACCGCCCGTGCAGGCCGCGCCCGGCTCGGGCGTCTGCTTGCCCTGGACGTAGGTCTCGAAGAACTTCCCGACGTCCGGGTCGTCCGCGCTCTTCACCGTGCGCTGGTGTCCCCACGCGCTCAGCATGATGGGGTCCTTCTGCTTCTCGTCCGGGCTCATCAGCGTGTACGGCGTCTGCTTCACCTTCGCCGCCAGCGCGTCCACGTCGGACTTGGACGCCTTCGACGTGTACGTCACCCACACCGCGCCGTGCTCCAGCGAGTGCACGGCGTTCTCCCGCCGCAGCTCCTTGGTGTAGACGTCGCCGTTGCAGTTCATCCAGGCCCGGTGGTGGTTGCCGCCGACCGGGGGCTCCATCGGGTACGACACGCTCGTCTCGACGTGCGTGCTGGCCAGCTTGCCCTTCCAGGTGTTCACGCCGTCGTCGCCGGCGACGAACTTCCCGGAGGTCTTGTCGGGCTTCGCGGCCTCGTCGTCGCCGCCCTGGGAGCGGACGAGGACGACCCCGCCGACGACGAGCGCGGCGACGATCACCGCGGAGACGCTGATCGTGATGACACGGCCGCGGCGCTCGCGGGCCCGCTCGGCCCGCCGCATCTCCTCTATCCGCGCCTTGCGCTCGGCGCTGTTCCTGTTCTTGGCGGAGCCCATGAGGTCATGTCCTTCGGCGAAAGGGGCGGTCGGGTCCGCTGATCGTAATGGGGAAGGGGTGGCCTCTCGTAGGGAGGTGACGACAACGGCCGGATCACGGAGGGCGGCCGTCGGCGCGCCCCGGATATTTGGAACCGAGGATGCGCATTATCTACGCTGGCCGGCATGCGGCTGTTGCGCTCCACCGATCTGGCCCTGCGCCTGCTGATGCGGCTCGCCGTCCTCGGGGACGCCACGCCGACGACCCGCGAGGTCGCGGCCGACATGCAGGTGCCCTACACGCACGCCGCCAAGGTGGTCGCCGAGCTCCAGCACCAGGGCCTGGTCGTCGCCCGCCGGGGGCGCGGCGGCGGGCTCACCCTCAGCGAGCGGGGCCGCACCGCGTCCGTCGGCGCGGTCGTCCGCGCCTTCGAGGGCGACGGCGACGTCGTGGAGTGCGAGGGCGACCACCCCTGCCCGCTCAGCCCCGGGTGCCGGCTGCGCGGAGCGCTGCGGCAGGCCCAGGAGGCGTTCTACGCCTCGCTGGACCCGCTCACCCTGGCCGACGTCACGGCGGACCCCACCGGCCCGCTGCTGCTCCAGATCGGCGTCGGTCGGCCCGTCTGACGGCCGGGCGGCTCAGCCCGCCTGCGCCAGCCACAGGTCCGGCCCGAACACCTCGTAGTGGATGTCGGCCGCCGCCACGCCCTTGGCGAGCAGCTGCGCGCGCACCGCCCGCATGAACGGCAGCGGACCGCACAGGTAGGCGTGCGTGCCCTCGGGGACGTCCACGTCGGCCAGGTCGACCAGGCCCGTGCGGTGGGACGCCTCGGCGGGGTCGGCGCCGGCCTCGTAGAAGAAGCGGACGGTGGCGTCCGCCAGCTTCCCGGCGTACTGCTCGTGGTCGGCGCGCAGGGCGTGCCCGGCGGGGGAGCGGTCACCGTGCACGACCAGCACCGGGCCCTCGTGCCCGGCGTCCACGAGTTCGCCGAGTATCGCGACGATCGGGGTCACCCCGATGCCGGCGGAGGCCAGCAGCAGCGGCGCGTCCGTGCCGGCGAGCACGAGATCGCCGTACGGCGCCGAGAGGTCCAGCCGGTCGCCGGGCCGTACGTGCGCGTGCAGGTGCCCCGAGACCTCGCCGTCCGGCCCGGCCTCGCCCCGCACGCGCTTGACGCTGAACTGGCGCAGCGGTGAGCCGGGAGCCGCCGAGAGGCTGTACTGGCGGATCTGCCGGGCCCCGTCCGCCAGCTCCACCTGGACCGAGACGTACTGGCCGGCCCGGAAGTCCGGCACGGGCCCGCCGTCGGCCGGACGCACCCGGAACGTGGCGACGTCCTCGGTCTCCTCGACACGCTCCACGACCTCCCAGGAGCGCAGGCCCGCTCCGCCGCGCTCCTCGTGAAGCCGCTTCTCGATCGCGGTCAGGGCGTTCGCCATCAGCCAGTACACCTCGTCCCAGGCGGCCGCGACCTCGGGGGTGACGGCCTCCCCGAGCACCTCGGCGATGGCGGCGAACAGGTGCTCGTGGACGAGCGCGTACTGCTCGGGCACCACGCCCAGGGAGGCGTGCTTGTGCGCGATACGGCTCAGCATCGCGTCCGGCCGCTCGTCGGGGTGGGCCACCAGGTGCGTCGCGAACGCGGCGATCGACCCCGCCAGCGCCTGCCGCTGGGTGCCGGCCGCCTGGTTGCCGCGGTTGAACAGGTCGCGCAGCAGCTCGGGACGGGCGGCGAAGAGGCGGGCGTAGAAGCGCTCGGTGATCTCACCGATGGCCCCGCCGACGACGGGGAGGGTGGCGCGCACGGTGGCGGCGGACTGCTCGGACAGCATCGGGTCTCCTCAGGCTCGACCGGGCGGTGCGGCGGCGACCGCCCGCCCTCATTAAAACTTGCATCCGAGATGCAAATTAAAGCGGGGTCGGTCCGGTGGGGGCGGCCATGACGGATGCCGGGCCGAGCAGGCAATATGGGCGGCAGAGCGGTTCATCCGACACCGCGGCGGGATCCCGACCGTCGTCGGGCGTTCGGCCGGGGTCGGTTCGCGATCAAGGTCCGCAACGCGCCGGAAACGGTGGTGTGGTGGGATGCTCAGGTGCCCGACCGCCTCCCACAGCACCGGGGACAGGCGGCCTGACCAGCAAGGATGGGGAAGCGGAAGATGGACAAGCAGCAGGAGTTCGTGCTCCGGACGTTGGAGGAGCGCGACATCCGGTTCGTACGGCTGTGGTTCACGGACGTGCTGGGCTTCCTCAAGTCCGTGGCCGTGGCCCCCGCCGAGCTGGAGCAGGCCTTCGACGAGGGCATCGGCTTCGACGGCTCCGCGATCGAGGGCTTCGCCCGCGTCTACGAGTCCGACATGATCGCCAAGCCCGACCCGTCGACGTTCCAGATCCTTCCCTGGCGCGCCGAGGCGCCCGGCACGGCCCGGATGTTCTGCGACATCCTCATGCCCGACGGCTCCCCGTCCTTCGCGGACCCGCGCTACGTCCTCAAGCGCGCCCTCGCCCGCACCTCCGACCTGGGCTTCACGTTCTACACGCACCCGGAGATCGAGTTCTTCCTGCTGAAGGACAAGCCGGTCGACGGCACCCGCCCCACCCCGGCCGACAACTCCGGCTACTTCGACCACACCCCGCAGAACATCGGCATGGACTTCCGCCGCCAGGCGATCACCATGCTGGAGTCCATGGGCATCTCCGTGGAGTTCTCCCACCACGAGGGCGCCCCCGGCCAGCAGGAGATCGACCTCCGCTACGCCGACGCGCTCTCCACGGCGGACAACATCATGACGTTCCGCCTGGTCATGAAGCAGGTGGCGCTGGAGCAGGGCGTCCAGGCGACGTTCATGCCGAAGCCGTTCTCCGAGCACCCGGGCAGCGGCATGCACACTCACCTGTCGTTGTTCGAAGGCGACAGGAACGCGTTCTACGAGTCGGGCGCCGAGTACCAGCTCTCCAAGGTGGGCCGCTCCTTCATCGCGGGCCTGCTGCGGCACGCGGCGGAGATCTCCGCGGTCACCAACCAGTGGGTGAACTCCTACAAGCGCATCTGGGGCGGCTCGGAGCGAACGGCAGGCGCCGGCGGCGAGGCCCCCTCCTACATCTGCTGGGGCCACAACAACCGCTCGGCCCTGGTCCGCGTCCCGATGTACAAGCCCGGCAAGACCGGCTCGGCCCGCGTCGAGGTCCGCTCCCTGGACGCCGGCACCAACCCGTACCTCGCCTACGCGGTCCTGCTCGCCGCCGGCCTCAAGGGCATCGAGGAGGGCTACGAACTCCCGCCCGGCGCCGAGGACGACGTGTGGGCCCTCTCCAACGCCGAGCGCCGCGCGATGGGCATCGAGCCCCTCCCGCAGAACCTCGGCGAGGCCCTGACCCTCATGGAGAACAGCGACCTGGTCGCCGAGACCCTCGGCGAGCATGTCTTCGACTTCTTCCTGCGCAACAAGAAGAGCGAGTGGGAGGAGTACCGCAGCGAGGTCACGGCCTTCGAACTGCGGAAGAACCTGCCGGTGCTCTAGGGGCGGGGCAGGTCGTTCTTCTGGATCGGGGGGATGCCTCCGCCGATCGATCCCTCGGTGGCTGCCGTTTCGCGCTGTGCGTCGTGTCAGGGGTTCTAAGGGCCGTCTAAGGCTCGCTCATTAGGAAGGAGGCGTCAGATGAGCGATGCAACCCCTATGCAGGAGGCCAGAGATGGCAGTCGACACAGCGCCGTCCGGGAGAGTGCCGGCCGGTCGGTTGGCAGGCCGGTGGGTGCCGTGGTTGGTGATCGGCCTGTGGTTGGTACTGGCGGCGTTCACGGTGCCGTTGAGCGCGAAGTTGAGTTCGGTCACCACCGACAGCGCCGCGGACACCCTGCCGGCCGGCGCCGAGTCCACCAAGGTCGCGGTACTGGAGGACAGCCTCCCCGACGGTGACGACAACACGTTCGTCTTCGTCTACCACCGTGCCGGCGGAATGACCGGCGCCGACCGCGCGACGGTCGAGCGCCACTACGACACCCTCGCCAAGCGGTACCCGCCGAAGGGGGCGGCCCCGGCCGGCGGCGACGAGGGCCCGCCGACGAGCCCCTCCGCCGACGGCGAGGCGATGATGTTCACCCTCGACGTGAGCACGGCCTACGGCCCCCCGGAGGAGGTCGTCGGCCCGTTGCGTGACGCCGCGAAGGACCGGCCCTCGGGTCTGGAACTCGACGTGACCGGCCCGGGCGCGATCGACGGCGACATGGACGCCGTCTTCGACGGCATCGACGTGCAGGTCCTCCTCACCACCATCGTCGTCGTCACGCTCCTGCTCATCCTCACCTACCGCAGCCCGGTGCTGTGGATCATCCCGCTGATGGCCGTCGGCGCGGCCGCGCTGACCGCGATGGGGACCGTCTACCTCCTCGTCAAGGGCTTCGGCATCGTGGTCAACGACCAGAACTCGGCGCTGCTGACGATCCTGGTGTTCGGCGTCGGCACGGACTACGCACTGTTGCTCATCGCCCGATACCGGGAGGCGCTGCACCACCACGAGAACGTCCGGGTAGCGATGGTCCAGGCGCTGCGCTCCGCGGCGCCGGCCATCGTCGCGTCCGCGGCCACCGTGGTCGCCGGCCTGCTCTGCCTGCTCGTCGCGGACCTGAACAGCACCAGTGGGCTGGGCCCGATCGGCGCGGCCGGCATCCTGTGCGCGCTGGTGGCCATGCTGACGCTGTTCCCCGCGGTGCTCGTCCTGCTCGGCCGGCGGATCTTCTGGCCGGCCATCCCGCGGTTCAGCACCGCCGTGCAGGAGAAGCCGGGGCTGTGGGGACGGCTCGGCGCCGCCATCAGCCGGCGCCGGTGGGTGGCGACGCTCGGCTCGCTCGGAGTGCTCGGCGTGCTCGCCCTCGGGATCGCGGGCAACACCGGTGCCCTGCGGGAGCAGGACCAGTTCCTGTCCGCGCCGGAGTCGGTCACCGGCTTCACCGTCCTGCGCCAGCACTTCCCGGAACTCGGCGGCCAGCCGATGACGGTCTTCACGCGGCCGGCACACCGGGAACGGGTGCTCGACGTCGTCAAGGACACTCCCGGTGTGGCCATGGCCGTCCCCGAGCAGACCAGCGGTGACTGGGCCGGCATCTCCGTGTTCCCGAAGGACGCGCCGGACACCGCCGCGGAGTACGACACGATTCAGCGGGTGCGCACCGCCGTGCACGCGGTGAGCGGGGCGGAGGCGATCGTCGGCGGGCCGAGCGCCGAGAACCTCGACACCGAGGTGACCACCAGGCGCGACGAGAAGCTGGTGATCCCCCTCGTGCTCGCCGTCGTCCTGATCGTCCTCGGGCTGCTGCTGCGCGCGATGGCGGCCCCGCTGGTCCTGATGGCCACCGTGATCGTCTCGTTCGCCGCGGCCTTCGGCGGCAGCGTGTTCGTCTTCGACACGATCCTCGGGTTCCAGGGGATCGACTCCTCGGTGCCGCTGCTGGCGTTCCTGTTCCTGGTGGCGCTCGGCGTCGACTACAACATCTTCCTGGCCAGCCGGGCCCGGGAGGAGACCGTGCGCCTCGGCACCGCAGAGGGCATGCTCAGAGCCCTCTGCGCCACCGGCGGCGTCATCACCTCGGCGGGCCTGGTGCTGGCGGCGACGTTCGCGGTCCTGGTCACCCTTCCGCTGGTGATGCTGGTCGAGGTCGGGTTCCTGGTCGCCTTCGGCGTGCTGCTCGACGCCCTGCTGGTGCGGTCGGTCCTCGTGCCCGCCCTCACCCTGCTGATCGGCCGGCGGATCTGGTGGCCGAGCCGCCTGTCCCGTCCGGCGGCGGAGCCGCCGGCCGTCCGGCAGCCGCTCGCCGACGAAGCGGAGTCCGCGCTGCAACGGTGAGCGTCCGCGCTGCAACGGTGAGCGCGGCGGCCCTGACGAGATCCGGGACGGGGCCCAGGCCCGTCCCGGATCGGTTCAGCGCACCATGGTGTCCTCCCCGGCGGCGCGCCGCGCGGTCGGGGCGGGCGGGTCCGTGGCCGGGAGGTCGACCCGGAGCAGCGCGCCACCGCGTGCGGAGCGGGCGACGGTGGCCCGGCCGGCGTGGGCGTCGACGACCCGCTGCACGATCGACAGCCCCAGACCGGATCCCGGCAACGCCCGGGCGCTGTCGGCACGGTAGAACCGGTCGAACACCCGCGGTACGTCGGCGGCGTCGATGCCCGGCCCGGCGTCGTCGACCTCGAGCACCGCCGACGCGCCCTCGGCACGGAGCCGGACCTGGATCGGCTGGTCCACGGGAGACCACTTGCCGGCGTTGTCGACGAGGTTGAGCACCGCCCGCTCGAGCGCGGCGGGGCGCCCGCTCACCCACACGGAGGTCACGTCGAGCGCGACCTCGATGTCGGGCACGCGGGAACGCGCCCGGGCCACCGCGGCCACCACCACGTCGGCGAGGTCGAGCACCTCGGTGCTCTCGTCGCCGACGTCACCGCGGGCCAGATCGGTCAGCTCGGCGGCGAGGGTGCCCAACTCGGCCACCTGGGCGCCGAGATCGTTGAGCAGCCGGGTCCGGCTCTCCGCCGGCAGCGCGCTGTCCAGGGTGCCGCGCCGATCGAGCCGGATCAGCAGCTCGACGTTGAGGCGCAGGCTGGTGAGCGGGGTCTTGAGCTCGTGGGCGGCGTCCTCGGCGAGCAGCCGCTGGGCCTGCCGGGAATCCCGGAGCGCGGCGAGCATGTCGTTGATCGAGTTGATCAGCCGCCGGATCTCCCCACCGCCCTCGTCCGGGATGCCGGCGTCGAGATCCCGGGTCCGCGCCACACGTACCGCGGCGGCGGTCAGCCGGTCGATCGGTGCCAGCCCGGTCCGCGCCACGGCCCGCCCGACCAGGGCGCCGCCGGCCACGCAGAGCAGCCCGATCAGCAGCATGCCGAACCCGAACCGGTTGACCGGGCTGTCGTCGGCGGCGCGGGCCACCTGGACCGCGCCGTCCCCCGCACGCAGGGTGTAGACGAGGTAGCCGTCCTCGTCGCCGTCGTCCGACTCCATCAGATCGGCGGACGCGCCCCGGGCCACGCGCCCGGCCGGTTCGCCGACCGGGGGCAGCGCGGGCTGGCCGGCCGGCGTCCGGGTCGAACCGTCGGGCAGGACGACCCGCACCAGCCGACCACCACCGGCGTACGGCGGCAGCCGGAGCCGCGCCGGACCGGCGCGCTCCGCGTCCGTCGCCAGGACGCGGGCGTCGGCACGCAGCTGATCCTCGACGGTGTCCCGCAGCTCCCGGTCCATCAGCTCGCTGGCCACCTGGAAGGCCAGGAACACGCTGACCGCGATGGCCGTCGCCGAGATCACCGTCAGCCTGGCCCGCAGGGACCGCCGGCGCCACCATCGGGTCGCTCGGCGCGGTGCCCGGCCGGCGGTCCCGCTCACGGAGGGGTCTCCCGCATCGTGTATCCCAGGCCGCGCAGCGTGTAGATCAGTCGCGGCTCACCCTCCGCCTCCATCTTCCGGCGCAGGTAGCTCACGTACACCTGGAGGTTGTTGGCGGTGGCGCTCATGTCGAAGCCCCAGATCGCCTCGAACAGCGTGTCGCGGGTCAGGACCCGGGTCGCGTTGCGCAGGAACACCTGCAGCAGGGAGAACTCGGTCCGGGTCAGGCGCAGCGCCCGCCCGCCGCGCCACGCCTCGAACCTGTCGGGGTCGAGCCGGACGTCGGCGAACGACAGGATCTGCGACTCCCCGTCGGCCGGCGTGCGCCGGCGCAGCAGGGCCCGCACCCGGGCCAGCAGCTCCTCGGTGGCGAACGGCTTGGGCAGGTAGTCGTCGGCGCCCGCGTCCAGCCCCGTGACCCGGTCGGAGACCTGGTCACGGGCGGTCAGCATCAGCACCGGCAGGTCCCGGCCCGCGGCCCGCAGCCGCCGGCAGGTCTCCAACCCGCCGAGGCGGGGCATCATCACGTCGAGGATCAGCAGATCCAGCGTGTCACCGTCGACCCCGCCCACCCCGTCGAGCACGGCGAGACCGTTGGCGACGGTGCGGGTGTCGTAACCCTCGACCTGGAGCACCCGCTCCAGCGACTCACGGATGGCCGCCTCATCATCCGCGATCATGATCCGCACGCCGGCCCGCCCCCTTCCGGTCGGTGTTTTTGCGGCTCATTGTCGCCGCTCGACCTGAGACGAGCCTGAGAACCCCGGATTTGGCACGGCCGGTCGCGACCCGGGACGACACCTTCTCCCGCCGGGTGGTGGAAGCCCGAGGCGGGCCCTCACCACCCCGGCGTCCTACTCGGACTCGGCCGCCAGCTCCGACAGCACCGCGTGCAGCGGCTGGGTCGCGCGGCGGCGGTACTCCTGGATCGACCAGCCGTTGCCGTCGGGGTCCTTGAAGTACATGAAGGTGGCGCCGTCGTCGGGGGAGTACTGCACCGGCTCCGACACCTCCAGGCCCCGCTCGCGCAGCTCCGCGTACGCCGCCTTGATGTCGGCCACGCAGAGCTGGAGGCCCTGGTAGGAGCCGGGCTCCGGGACGGTCTCGCCCTTGGTCAGGTCCCAGATGCTGTCGCCCAGGGCGATCGAGCAGCCGGAACCGGGCGGGGTCAGCTGGACGATGCGCATGCCCGGCATGACCTCCTGGTCGATGTCGACGTGGAAGCCGACCTTGTCACGGTAGAAGTCACGGGCCCGGTCGATGTCGGTCACGGGCAGCGGGATCACTTCGAGGGTGAAGTCCATCAGCGGTCCTCCGGGGTCGACGGCGGGTCTGCCTGAACGGCTCACCCTTACCGAAGCCGAAATCGGTACGGGGCGCCACCGAAACGCCCGGAACGGGCACACGCGCCCGCCGGCCACCGTGCGGGACGCGTCGGCGCCGACGGCCGCGACTGCGGCTAGGCTCGATCACGTGCGGCCTTGATCGGGTACGGCTTCGGTCGGGACGCGCACCCCTGATGCGTACACCCCTGATCGACGGGAGGGCGAGCATGACGGCGCCGGGACGCAGGAGCAGTACGTTCACTCGGCTGCTGCGGCACGGTTTCACCGACCCGTCCGCCGCCGAACGCCTCCTGGACAGTCCCGACCTCACCCCCCTCAGGAACGACCCGGTCCTCCTGGAGGCCCTGGGCGCCACCGCCGACCCCGACCTCGCGCTGAACGGCCTCGTCCGGCTCACCGAGGCCCAGCCCACCCCCGCCGACCGGCGCGAGCTGCTGGACACGCTGATAGCGGCCAAGCCGCTGCGCGACCGGCTGCTCGGCGTGCTCGGTGCCTCCGCCGCCCTCGCCGACCACCTCGCCCGGCACCCCGGCGACTGGCAGGTCCTGGTCACCTACGAGCCCCGCGACCTGCACCCGGAGGTGGAGGAGTTCGAACGGGCCCTCGCCGAGGCCGGCGACCCCGTCGCCCTGCGCGTCGCCTACCGGCGCTGCCTGCTCTCCATCGCCGCCCGCGACGTGTGCGGCACCACCGACCTCGCCCAGACCGCCGCCGAGCTCGCCGACCTCGCCACCGCCACCCTGCGCGCCGCCCTCGCCCTGGCCACCGCCGACGCCCCGCAGGACGCCGAGCAGTGCCGGCTCGCGGTGATCGCGATGGGCAAGTGCGGCGGCCACGAGCTCAACTACGTCTCCGACGTCGACGTCATCTTCGTCGGCGAGAGCGCCGGCGGCGCCGACGAGGGCAAGGCCCTGCAGGCCGCCACCCGGCTCGCCTCGCACATGATGCGGATCTGCTCCGAGACCACCGTCGAGGGCTCCATCTGGCCCGTCGACGCCAACCTGCGCCCCGAGGGCCGCAACGGCCCCCTGGTGCGCACCCTCAGCAGCCACCTCGCCTACTACCAGCGCTGGGCCAAGACCTGGGAGTTCCAGGCCCTGCTCAAGGCCCGCCCGGTCGCGGGCGACCTGGAGCTGGGCGCCGAGTACGTCGCCGCGCTGCGGCCCCTCGTATGGAAGGCCGCCGAGCGCGACAACTTCGTCGCGGACGTGCAGAAGATGCGCCGCCGCGTCGTCGAGAACATCCCGGTGTCCGAGGTGGACCGCCAGCTCAAGCTCGGCCCCGGCGGCCTGCGGGACGTCGAGTTCGCCGTGCAGCTGCTCCAGCTGGTGCACGGCCGCGACGACGCCGCCCTGCGCAGCGGCACCACCCTGGACGCCCTCCAGGCCCTCGCCGCAGGCGGCTACGTCGGCCGGGCCGACGCCGCCCAGCTCGACGCCGCCTACCGCTTCCTGCGCTCCATGGAGCACCGCATCCAGCTGCACCGGCTGCGCCGCACCCACCTGGTCCCCGAGGACGACGCCGACCTGCGCCGCATCGGCCGCTCCCTCGGTCTGCGCGCGGACCCGGTCGCCGAGCTGACCCGCGAGTGGAAACGGCACAGCAGCGTCGTACGGCGGCTGCACGAGAAGCTGTTCTACCGGCCGCTGCTGGACGCCGTCGCCCAGCTCGCCCCGGGCGAGGCGCGGCTCAGCGCGGGCGCGGCCCGGGAACGGCTCATCGCCCTCGGCTACGCCGACCCCGCGTCGGCGCTGCGGCACCTGGAGGCGCTGGCCTCCGGGGTGACCCGCGCGGCGGCGATCCAGCGCACCCTGCTGCCCGTCCTGCTGGGCTGGTTCGCGGACTCCGCCGATCCGGACTCCGGGCTGCTGAACTTCCGCAAGGTCTCCGACGCGCTCGGCAAGACGCCCTGGTACCTGCGGCTGCTGCGCGACGAGGGCGCCGCCGCCGAGAACCTCGCCCGGGTCCTGTCGGCGGGCCGGCTCGCCCCCGACCTGCTGATGCGGGCGCCGGAGGCCGTCGCGCTGCTCGGCGACGGCGACGGTGGCACCGGTCTGGAGCCACGCTCGCGGGCCCATCTGGAGCAGGAGGTCCTGGCCGCGGTCCGCCGCGCCGACAACGCCGTCCAGGCCGTCACGGCGGCCCGTGGCGTCCGGCGCCGCGAGCTGTTCCGTACGGCCGCCGCCGACATCGTGGACTCCTACGGCACCGAGACCAAGCCGGCCGAGGCCGACCAGGGCGCCCTCGTGGACCGGGTCGGCGCCGCCGTCTCCGACCTCACGGCGGCGACGCTGGCCGGCACCCTGCGCGCGGTCGTCCGCGAGGGCTGGGGCGACACCCTGCCCACCCGCTTCGCGATCATCGGCATGGGCCGCTTCGGCGGGCACGAGCTGGGCTACGGCAGCGACGCGGACGTCCTCTTCGTGCACGAGCCGCGCGACGGCGTCGACGACCAGGAGGCCGCCGCCGCGGCCAACCGCGTGGTGGCGGAGATGCGGCGGCTGCTCCAGATCCCCAGCGCGGACCCGCCGCTGCTGATCGACGCCGACCTGCGCCCCGAGGGCAAGTCCGGGCCGCTGGTGCGCACCCTGAAGTCGTACGCGGCCTACTACCGGCGCTGGTCGCTGGGGTGGGAGTCGCAGGCGCTGCTGCGGGCCGAGCCGGTCGCCGGCGACGAGGAGCTGGCCGGACGGTTCGTGGAGCTGATCGACCCGCTGCGCTATCCCGCGCGAGGGCTCGACGAGGAGGCCGTACGGGAGATCAGGCGGCTGAAGGCACGCATGGAGTCCGAGCGCCTGCCACGCGGCGCCGACCCGAAGCTGCACACCAAGCTCGGCCCCGGCGGACTCTCGGACGTCGAGTGGACCGTGCAGCTGCTCCAGCTGCGGCACGCGGCCGAGGAGCCGGGACTGCGCACCACCCGCACCCGCCAGGCGCTGTCCGCCGCCCGCGCGGCCGGGCTCATCGGCGAGGAGGACGCCGGGATCCTGGACGAGGCGTGGGTGCTGGCGACCCGTGTGCGCAACGCCGTGATGCTGGTGCGCGGACGCGCCGGCGACACCTTCCCTTCGGACCCGCGCGAGCTGGCGGCGGTCGGCCGGTACCTGGGGTACGAGCCCGGTCACGTCGGCGACATGCTGGACGACTACCGCCGTACCGCCCGGCGGGCACGCGGCGTGGTGGACGAGCTGTTCTACGGGGGGTGAGCCGGCGGCTAGGGGCCTGAGGGAGCGCGGGCCGGGACCGGCGGGTTCTCCTCCTCGGCGGCCGCCGGTGCCGGCCGTACGCCCGCGCCCGGCGACGGCGGTTTCGCGGCCCCCGGCCGTTCGGGAACCGCCTGGGGGAGCCGGTAGGGCAGCGCCCCGTACCAGAGGCGGGCCACCGCGTAGCCGAAGGCCAGGCAGATCAGACCGCCGACCGCGTCGAGCCAGAAGTGGTTGGCCGTCGCGACGATCACGACGAGGGTCGCCACCGGATAGAGCAGGCCGAGGACGCGGACCCAGGGGGTCCTTGCCAGGATGAAGATCGTCAGGCCGCTCCACACCGACCAGCCGATGTGCATGGACGGCATCGCGGCGTACTGGTTCGACATGTTCTTCAGGTCGCCGGAGGCCATCGAACCCCAGGTGTCGTGAGCCAGGACCGTGTCGATGAACCCGGTGTTCGTCATCAGCCGCGGGGGAGCGAGCGGATACAGGTAGTAACCGACCAGGGCCACACCGGTGGTGACGAAGAGGACCAGGCGGGTCGCCGCGTAACGGCCGGGGTGCCGGCGGAACAGCCAGACCAGCACCGCGAGTGTCACCACGAAGTGCAGCGTGGCGTAGTAGTAGTTCATTCCGACGATCAGCCAAGTCACGCCGTTCACCGCGTGGTTCACGGACTCCTCGACGGCGATGCCGAGAGCGTGCTCGAGCCGCCACAGCCAGTCGGCGTTGCTCAGGGCTTGCGCGCGCTGCTCCGGGACGGCGTTGCGGATCAGGGAGTACGTCCAGTAACTCACCGCGATCAGCAGGATCTCGAACCACAGACGTGGTCGTCGCGGGGTGCGCAGACGTCGTAGGAGTCCCGGTCCCGTCCTCTCCGCGACGAGGTGCGGGACGGCTTCTTCAGGGCCTTCGCGTGTCGTCACGGTAGCGTCACCCATAGGCACAGAGTCTGCCAGAAAAGACTTCTTCGACCGATCATCCTCCGGTCGGGTCCGTGACGCACGTTCTGCCGCTTTCCTCCTCCCGGGGGAGTACGCCGCAGGTCCCGGTGCCCCCTAGGGGCGGGCCCGGTCGCCGGGTGCGGAGGCCGTCGAGCCGCGGACGACCAGCTCCGGCATGAAGACGAACTCGCTGTGCGGGGCCGGGGTTCCGCCGATCTCCTCGAGCAGGGTGCGCACGGCGGCCTGGCCCATGGCCGGGACCGGCTTGCGCACGGTGGTGAGGGGCGGGTCGGTGAAGGCGATCAGCGGGGAGTCGTCGAAGCCGACCACCGAGATGTCGGTGGGGACCTCCAGCCCCTGCTGACGGGCCGCCCGTATCGCGCCCAGCGCCATCATGTCGCTGGCGCAGACGACGGCCGTGCAGTCACGGGCGATGAGGGCGGTGGCGGCGGCCTGCCCGCCCTCCAGCGTGTACAGCGAGTGCTGCACCAGGTCCCGCTCGACGACGTCCGGGGCCAGGTTCAGCTGGTCCTGCACGGTCCGCACGAACCCCTCGATCTTGCGCTGCACCGGCACGAACCGCTTCGGGCCGAGGGCCAGACCGATCCGGGTGTGCCCGAGGGAGACGAGGTGGGTCACCGCCAGGGACATCGCCGCCCGGTCGTCGGGGGAGATGAAGGGCGCCTGGACCTTGGGGGAGAAGCCGTCGACGAGGACGAAGGGGACGCCCTGGGCGCGCAGCCGCTCGTAGCGCTGCATGTCCGCGGTGGTGTCCGCGTGCAGACCGGAGACGTAGATGATGCCCGCGACCCCCCGGTCCACGAGCATCTCGGTGAGCTCGTCCTCCGTGGACCCGCCGGGCGTCTGGGTGGCCAGCACGGGCGTGTAGCCCTGCCGGGTCAGCGCCTGGCCGATGACCTGGGCGAGCGCCGGGAATATCGGGTTCTCCAGCTCGGGTGTGATCAGGCCGACCAGGCCCTCGCTGCGCTGACGCAGCCGCACCGGACGCTCGTAGCCGAGCACGTCGAGTGCGGCCAGCACGGACTGGCGGGTGGTGGCGGCGACGCCCGGCTTCCCGTTGAGGACGCGGCTGACGGTCGCTTCGCTCACCCCCGCCTGAGCAGCGATGTCGGCAAGCCGTGTGGTCACGGCACTGGACTGTACCTGTCGTATGCCGCCTTGCACACCAATCGGACGCCGAGGGCGACCCGTTGGCCGGCCCGTGCGGGGCTGCTGCGTCATCGCGCTCCCTCGTGGAAGTCATGGCAAGAGCTTGCAGAGTCTTGCACAAGTGGACCGCGTGCCGCTCCACCCCAGTAAGGAAGCGTCTCACAGTGGTCGCCGGACGGTCACGCCGGGATAACTTCCGTGTTCCCTTGCACTTTTTTGCTGCAAGGTCTTTCGCAAGGATTGCATCGCTGTTACGTTCACGTCGCCCGGCGGCCGCAAAGGCGCAGTCGGCACGACAGCAGGGGCAGGCAGACGGGGCCGCCCCCGCATCACACGGGCTTTCACCCTCAAGGAGAACTCATGCGGCGTGGCATAGCGGCCACCGCGCTGGTGGCGTCCCTCGCCCTCGCGGCGACGGCCTGCGGCGGGGACGACAGCGGCAGCGACTCGAGCGGTCCGGTCACCATCACCTGGTGGGACACCTCCAACGCGACCAACGAGGCGCCGACGTACAAGGCCTTGGTCAAGGAGTTCGAGGCCGCCAACAAGGACATCAAGGTCAAGTACGTCAACGTCCCCTTCGACCAGGCGCAGAACAAGTTCGACACCGCCGCCGGTTCCAAGGGTGCCCCCGACGTCCTGCGCTCCGAGGTCGGCTGGACCCCGGCCTTCGCCAAGAAGGGCTTCTTCCTGCCGCTGGACGGCACGGACGCCCTCGCCGAGCAGGACAAGTTCAAGTCCAACCTGCTGGAGCAGGCCAAGTACGAGGGCAAGACGTACGGCGTCCCGCTCGTCACGGACACGCTCGCGCTCGTCTACAACAAGCAGCTCTTCGAGAAGGCCGGCATCAGCGAGGCCCCCAAGACCTGGGACGACCTCAAGAAGGCCGCCGCCACGATCAAGGGCAAGACCGGCGTCGACGGCTACTGGGGCTCCACCCAGGCCTACTACGCCCAGTCCTTCCTCTACGGCGAGGGCACCGACACCGTCGACGCCGGCGCCAAGAAGATCACCGTCAACTCGGCGGAGGCGAAGAAGGCGTACGGCACCTGGCTGGACCTGTTCGACGGCAAGGGCCTGCACAAGGCCGACACGACCGCCGACGCGTACGCCCACATCCAGGACGCGTTCGTCAACGGCAAGGTCGCCGCGATCGTCCAGGGCCCCTGGGAGATCACGAACTTCTACAAGGGCACCGCGTTCAAGGACAAGGCCAACCTCGGCATCGCCACCGTCCCGGCCGGCTCCAGCGGCAAGGCGGGCGCCCCGACCGGCGGCCACAACCTGTCCGTCTACGCCGGCTCCGACGAGGCCCACCAGAAGGCCGCGCTGAAGTTCGTGAACTTCATGACGTCGGCGAAGTCCCAGGAGGCCATCGCGCTGAAGAACAGCACGCTGCCCACCCGTGACGACGCGTACACCGACAAGGTCAAGGCCGACCCGGGCATCGCCGGCTACCAGGGCGTCCTCGCCGCCGCCCAGCCGCGCCCGGCGCTGCCGGAGTACAGCTCCCTGTGGGGCCCGCTCGACACCGAGCTGCCCAAGATCGCGGGTGGCAAGGAGTCCCTGGACAAGGGCCTGAGCACCGCCGAGACGGCCATCGCCAAGCTGGTGCCCGACTTCAGCAAGTGAGCACCGCGTGGCCGCCGGACCGCCCTGTTGGGGCGGGGCGATCCGGCGGCCGCCCGGCCGTCCCACCGGCCGTCCCCCTCGGACTTCTTGAACTCCCAGAAGGTGTCGAACCATGACAGTCGCCATCGACCGCGCGACCGGCAAGCGCCGCGGTGACCGTGCGCCCCGGCCAGGGCTCGGGCAGCGCCTGAAGCACAGCTACCAGAAGCACTGGTACGCGTACGCGATGATCGCCCCGGTGATCGTCGTGCTCGGCATCCTCGTGCTGTATCCGCTGGCCTACGGTCTGTACCTCACGCTGACCGACGCCAACAGCCTCAACACCGCGCGCACGATCGGCGTCAACGAGATCGAGGCGACGTACAAGTTCATCGGCTTCGACAACTACGCCGACATCCTCTGGGGCGACACCTCCTACGACCGCTTCTGGTCGCACTTCATCTGGACGATCGTGTGGACGGCCGCCTGTGTGGTCCTGCACTACTCGATCGGCCTCGGCCTCGCCCTGCTGCTCAACCAGAAGCTGCGCGGCCGCACCCTCTACCGCCTCGTCCTGGTCCTGCCGTGGGCCGTGCCGACCTTCGTCACCGTGTTCGGCTGGCGGTTCATGCTCGCGGACGGCGGCATCATCAACTCCGCGCTGGACAGCCTGCACCTGCCGACCCCGCTGTGGCTGGAGGACACCTTCTGGCAGCGGTTCGCGGCGATCATGGTCAACACCTGGTGCGGTGTGCCGTTCATGATGGTCTCCCTGCTCGGCGGCCTGCAGTCCATCGACGCCTCCCTCTACGAGGCCGCGGAGATGGACGGCGCCAGCGCCTGGCAGCGCTTCCGGTACGTCACCCTGCCCGGCCTGCGGACGGTCAGCTCCACCGTGGTCCTGCTCGGCATCATCTGGACCTTCAACCAGTTCGCCGTGATCTTCCTGCTCTTCGGCAACACCGCCCCCGACGCGCAGATCCTGGTCACCTGGGCCTACTACCTCGGCTTCGGACAGCAACCGCGTGACTTCGCCCAGTCCGCCGCCTACGGCATCCTGCTGCTGGGCATCCTGATCGTCTTCACCTCGTTCTACCGCCGCTGGCTGAACCGCAACGAGCAGCAGCTCGCGATCTGAGGCAGGAGTTCTTCATGAGTACCACCACGGCCCAGACCTCCGCCGCGGCGACCGAACCCGAGAGCCCGCAGAACAAGCCCCGCCGCACCCGGCGGCGCGGTGAGACGAGCCTCGCCGGCTCCCTCGCCTCCCACGGCGTGCTCACCGCCGCGAGCCTGATCGCCCTGTTCCCCGTCCTGTGGCTGGTGTACCTGTCACTGGGCCCGGACAAGGACGACTATCTGCACCCCGGGCGCATCTGGTCGAAGATGACGTTCGACAACTACGCGTTCGTCCTGTCGGACACGAACTTCTTCGACTGGCTGAAGAGTTCGCTGATCGTGTCGCTGGGCACCACCGTGATCGGCGTCCTGATCGCCGCCACCACCGGCTACGCGGTCTCCCGTATGCGTTTCCCCGGCTACCGCAAGTTCATGTGGGTCCTGCTGGTCACCCAGATGTTCCCGATCGCGGTCCTGATCGTGCCGATGTACCAGATCCTCTCGGAGCTGGGCCTCATCGACACCTACCTCGGCCTGATCCTCGTCTACTGCTCGACCGCGGTGCCGTACTGCGCCTGGCTGCTCAAGGGCTACTTCGACACCATCCCGTTCGAGATCGACGAGGCCGGACGCGTCGACGGCCTCACCCCGTTCGGCACCTTCGCGCGGCTGATCCTGCCGCTCGCCAAGCCGGGCCTGGCGGTCGCCGCCTTCTACAGCTTCATCACCGCCTTCGGCGAGGTGGCCTTCGCCACCACCTTCCTGCTCGACGACGAGAAGTACACGCTCGCCGTCGGCCTGCAGAGCTTCGTCAGCGAGCACGACGCCCAGCGCAACCTCATGGCGGCCACGGCCGTGCTGATCGCGATACCGGTCTCCCTCTTCTTCTACCTCGTGCAGAAGAACCTGGTCACCGGCCTCACCGCCGGCGGCACCAAGGGCTGAGCCGGCCCCGAGAACCCGAGGCGGCCGCCGTGTCCATCCGACCCCGCTGTCACTGCGGCCGCCTCGTCGTCCGCCGCCCGCACGCGCACGACGCAGACCCGACGACTCCTTCTCCCGCCCGCGACACCGTCCGGGCGGGAGACCCCCACCGCATCAAGGAAGCCATGAGCCAGTACCCCACCGCCCCGGCCGAGACCGCTGCCGTCGCCACCGTCGCCAAGCGCCGTGACTGGTGGCGCGACGCGGTGATCTACCAGGTCTACCCGCGCAGCTTCGCCGACAGCAACGGCGACGGCATGGGCGACCTGGAAGGCATCCGTTCCCGCCTGCCGTACCTGCGCGACCTCGGTGTCGACGCCGTGTGGCTGAGCCCCTTCTACGCCTCCCCGCAGGCCGACGCCGGCTACGACGTCGCCGACTACCGGGCCGTCGACCCGATGTTCGGCAACCTGCTGGACGCCGACGCGCTGATCCGCGACGCCCGCGAACTGGGCCTGCGCGTCATCGTCGACCTGGTCCCCAACCACTCCTCGGACCAGCACGAGTGGTTCAAGCGCGCCCTCGCCGAGGGCCCCGGCTCGCCGCTGCGCGACCGCTACCACTTCCGCCCCGGCAAGGGCGCGAACGGCGAACTCCCGCCGAACGACTGGGAGTCCATCTTCGGCGGCCCCGCCTGGACCCGGGTCACCGAGCCGGACGGCACCCTGGGCGAGTGGTACCTGCACCTGTTCGCGCCCGAGCAGCCCGACTTCAACTGGGAGCACCCGGCGGTCGGTGACGAGTTCCGCTCCATCCTGCGGTTCTGGCTGGACATGGGCGTGGACGGCTTCCGTATCGACGTCGCCCACGGCATGGTCAAGGCCGAGGGCCTGCCCGACCTGGGCTCCCACGACGAGATGCGTCTGCTGGGCAACGATGTCACCCCGTTCTTCGACCAGGACGGTGTCCACGACATCTACCGGCAGTGGCGGCGCATCCTCGACGAGTACAGCGGCGAGCGCATCTTCGTCGCCGAGGCGTGGACCCCGACCGTCGAGCGCACCGCCAACTACGTCCGCCCGGACGAGCTGCACCAGGCGTTCAACTTCCAGTACCTGGCCACCGCCTGGGACGCCGCCGAGCTGCGCGAGGTCGTCGACCGCACCCTGGAGGCCATGCGCCCCGTCGGCGCCCCCGCCACCTGGGTGCTGTCCAACCACGACGTCACCCGGCACGCCACCCGCTTCGCCAACCCGGCCGGCCTCGGCACCCAGATCCGCACCGCCGGCGACCGCGCCCTCGGCCTGCGCCGCGCCCGCGCCGCCACCCTGCTGATGCTGGCCCTGCCCGGCTCGGCGTACGTGTACCAGGGCGAGGAGCTGGGCCTGCCGGACGTCGTGGACCTGCCGGACGAGGTGCGCCAGGACCCGGCGTACTTCCGCGGCGAGGGCCAGGACGGCTTCCGCGACGGCTGCCGGGTGCCGATCCCGTGGACGCGCACCGGATCGTCGTACGGCTTCGGCGCGGGCGGCAGCTGGCTGCCGCAGCCGCAGGGCTGGGGCGAGCTGAGCGTCGAGGCGCAGACCGGCGACCCGGACTCCACCCTGGAGCTGTACCGCGCGGCGCTGGCCGCCCGCCGTGCCCACCCCGACCTCGGCGCCGGGGACGCCGTGGAGTGGCTGCGGGCCCCCGAGGGCGTCCTCGCCTTCCGGCGCGGGGAGTTCGTCTGCGTGGCGAACACCGGCACCGAGTCGGTGACGATCCCGGCGTACGGGCGGCTGCTGCTCGCCAGCGGTGAGATCACCGAGACGGATGGCGAGGCGAAGCTGCCGGGCGACACCACGGTGTGGTGGACGACGGCCTCCTGACGGCCGTTCTGCAAGAATTTTCATCCAACTTCGGACGGCCCGCTGCCTTTTCAGGCGGCGGGCCTTTAACATCTCCGTCACCGCAAGGTAGTTGAAAGTTTTCAGCAAGAACCTTCAACGGTGAAGGAAAACCCCACATGCAGCGCAGAACCCTTCCCTGGGCGGCCGCCCTCGCGTCGGCCCTCACCGCCACGTCCCTTGTCATGCACCCGACCGAGGCGGCGGCCTCTCCGCCCGGCACCAAGGACGTCACCGCCGTCCTCTTCGAGTGGAAGTTCGCCTCCGTCGCCAAGGAGTGCACCACCACCCTCGGCCCGGCCGGTTACGGCTACGTGCAGGTCTCCCCGCCCGCCGAGCACATACAGGGCTCCCAGTGGTGGACGTCGTACCAGCCCGTCAGCTACAAGATCGCCGGCCGGCTCGGCGACCGCGCGGCCTTCCAGAACATGGTGAACACCTGCCACGCGGCCGGTGTGAAGGTCGTCGTCGACACGGTCGTCAACCACATGGCGGCCGGCAGCGGCACCGGCACCGGCGGCTCGTCGTACACGAAGTACGGCTACCCCGGCCTGTACTCGTCGTACGACTTCGACGACTGCACCGCCCAGGTGAGCAACTACCAGGACCGCTGGAACGTCCAGCACTGCGAACTCGTCGGCCTCGCCGACCTGGACACCGGCGAGGACTACGTCCGCAAGGCCGTCGCCGGGTACATGAACGACCTGCTCACGCTCGGCGTCGACGGCTTCCGCGTCGACGCGGCCAAGCACATCGACACCGCCGACCTGGCGAACATCAAGTCCCGCCTGACCAACCCGAACGCCTACTGGAAGCAGGAGGTCATCTACGGCTCCGGCGAGGCCGTCCAGCCCACCGAGTACACCCGCAACGGCGACGTCCAGGAGTTCCGCTACGCCTACGACCTCAAGCGGGTCTTCAACAACGAGAACCTCGCCTACCTCAAGAACTACGGCGAGGGCTGGGGCTATCTGAGCAGCTCCAGCGCCGGTGTCTTCGTCGACAACCACGACACCGAGCGCAACGGCTCCACCCTCAGCTACAAGGACAACGCCACCTACACCCTGGCCAACGTCTTCATGCTGGCCTGGCCGTACGGCGCGCCCGACGTCAACTCCGGCTACGAGTTCTCCGACGTCGACGCCGGTCCGCCCAACGGCGGTTCGGTGACCGCCTGTTGGCAGAACGGATGGAAGTGCCAGCACAACTGGCCGGAGATCAGGTCCATGGTCGCCTTCCGCAACGCCACGCGCGGCCAGGCCGTCACCAACTGGTGGGACAACGGCGGCGACGCCATCGCGTTCGGCCGGGGCGACAAGGGCTTCGTGGCCATCAACCACGAGTCCGGCTCGCTCAGCCGCACGTACCAGACGTCGCTGCCCGCCGGCACGTACTGCAACGTGCAGAACAACACCACCGTGTCGGTGAACTCCTCCGGTCAGCTCACCGCGACCCTCGGCGCGAACACGGCCCTGGCCGTATACGCCGGCAAGTCGGGCTGCTGAGCGGCAACTGAAAGTTTTTACCGGTGGTTTCACGCCTCTTGCTGTAAGCGTTGCGACGGCGATACGGTCGCGCGGGGTCGGACCCGAAGAGCCGCAATCGCAAGGAGCCCCTCTGTGATACCGAGATGGCCGTCGCCGTCGAGGCGCCGAACCACCCATGCCGGACGGGTCGCTGCGGTCACCGTGACCGCGCTGGCCGCAGCGCTCGTCCAGCCCCTCGCCGCGCAGGCGGCGACTTCGCCGGCGCCGCCGTCCGACGCGAAGCTCGCCGCCGAGCCCGCCCGGCACGACGCGACCCGCGAGCAGTTCTACTTCGTCCTGCCGGACCGTTTCGCCAACGGGGACACCGGCAACGACAAGGGCGGCCTGACCGGCTCCCGCCTGTCCACCGGGTACGACCCCACCGACAAGGGCTTCTACCAGGGCGGCGACCTCAAGGGTCTGACCAAGCGCCTGGACTACATCAAGGGCCTGGGCACCACCGCCATCTGGATGGCGCCCATCTTCAAGAACCGGCCCGTGCAGGGGACCGGCAAGGACGCCTCCGCCGGCTACCACGGGTACTGGATCACCGACTTCACCCAGGTCGACCCGCACTTCGGCACCAACAAGGACCTCGAGACCCTCATCTCCAAGGCGCACGCCAAGGGCATGAAGGTCTTCTTCGACGTCATCACCAACCACACCGCCGACGTCGTGGACTACGAGGAGAAGTCCTACGAGTACCTCTCCAAGGGCGCCTTCCCCTACCTGACGAAGGACGGGCGGCCGTTCGACGACGCCGACTACGCGGACGGCACCCGGCGCTTCCCCGCCGTGGACGCCGACTCGTTCCCGCGCACTCCCGTCACCGGTCCGACGAAGAAGGTCCCGTCGTGGCTCAACGACCCGACGATGTACCACAACCGGGGCGACTCCACCTTCGCCGGGGAGAGCTCCGAGCAGGGTGACTTCTCCGGCCTGGACGACCTGTGGACCGAGCGTCCCGAGGTCGTCAGCGGCATGGAGAAGATCTACCGGCGCTGGGTGCGCGACTTCGACATCGACGGATTCCGCATCGACACGGTCAAGCACGTCGACATGGACTTCTGGACCCAGTGGGCGACCGCCCTGGACACCTACGCGGCCGAGCGGGGCCGCGACGACTTCTTCATGTTCGGTGAGGTCTACACCTCCGACACGGACATCACCGCGCCCTACGTCACCCAGGGCCGCCTCGACGCCACACTGGACTTCCCCTTCCAGGAGGCGGCACGCCAGTACGCCTCCCAGGGCGGCAGCGCGCGGAAGCTCGCGTCCGTCTTCGGCGACGACTACAAGTACACGACCGACAAGGCCAACGCCTACGAACAGGTCACCTTCCTCGGCAACCACGACATGGGCCGCATCGGGACCTTCCTCAAGCAGGACAACCCGAAGGCCACCGACGCCGAGCTGCTGAAGAAGGACCGGCTCGCCAACGAGCTGATGTTCCTCAGTCGCGGCAACCCGGTCGTCTACTACGGCGACGAGCAGGGCTTCACCGGCGCCGGCGGCGACAAGGACGCCCGCCAGACCCTGTTCGCCTCGAAGACCGCCGACTACCTCGACGACGACCAGATCGGCACCGACCGCACCCACGCCGACGACGCCTACGACACCGAGGCCCCGCTGTACCGGCACATCAGCGCCCTCGCCGAGCTGCGCAAGGCGAACCCGGCCCTCGCCGACGGAGTCCAGACCGAGCGGTACGCCGCCGACGGCGCCGGCGTCTACGCCTTCTCCCGCACCGACGCCCGCAAGGGCACCGAGTACATCGTCGCGTTCAACAACGCGGACGAGGCCCGCACGGCGACCTTCGCCGCCGGCTCGGCGAACACCACGTACAGCGCCCTGTACGGCACGAAGGACTCCGCGCGCTCCGGCGCCGACAAGAAGGTCACCGTCACCGTCCCGGCCGGCGCGGCGATCGTCCTGAAGGCTCCCGGGCGTCCCGCGCAGCCCGCCGCCAAGCCGTCCCTCACCCTGAAGGCCCCCGCCGCGGGCGCCACCGGCACCGTGGAGATCTCCGCCGACGTCGACGGCGGACGGCTCAACCGCGTCGTCTTCGCCGCGCAGACCGGCAACGGCAAGTGGCGCGTCCTCGGCTCCGCCGACCACGCCCCCTACAAGGTCCGCCAGGTCATCGGCGCGGACGTGGCGCCCGGCACGGCCCTGCGCTACAAGGCCGTCGTCGTCGACTCCGCCGGCCGTACCGCCGCGGCCACCGCGTCCTCCACGACCGGAACTCCGCCGGCCCCGGAGACCCCCACCGCCGCCTCCCGCGACTACGCGATCGTCCACTACAAGCGCACCGACGGCGACTACGCCGACTGGGGCCTGTACGCCTGGGGCGACCTCGCCGACGGCGAGGCCACCGAATGGCCCGCCGGCCACCCCTTCACCGGCCGGGACGCCTACGGCGCCTTCGCCTACGTCAAGCTGAAGCCTGGCGCCTCCAGCGTCGGCTTCCTGGTCGTCGACAAGGACGGCACCAAGGACGTCTCCGCCGACCGCACCATCGACGTCACCAGGACCGGCGAGATCTGGATCGAGCAGGGCAAGGACACGGTCCGCACCGAGCGGCCCGCGGACGACTACCCGGCCCCGGACAAGAGCAAGGCCGTCCTGCACTACCACCGCGCCGACGGGAACTACGACGGCTGGGGCCTGCACACCTGGACCGGTGCCGCGAACCCCACCGAGTGGTCGAACCCCCTGAAGCCGGTCAAGACCGACACCTATGGTGCGGTCTTCGAGGTACCGCTCACCGACGGTGCCACCAGCCTCAGCTACATCCTCCACAAGGGCGACGAGAAGGACCTGCCCACCGACCAGTCGCTCGACCTCACGGCGAACGGCCACGAGGTGTGGCTGGTGAGCGGCCAGGAGAAGTACCTGCTCCCGCAGCCCGCCGGCTCGGCCGCCGCGGTCGACCTGACCACCTCGAAGGCCGTCTGGATCGACCGGAACACCGTCGCCTGGAACGGCTCCGAGGCCGCCGCCTCCACCCAGCTGCTCTACAGCCGCGACGGCGGCATCGAGGCGAAGGACGGCGCGCTGACCGGCGACGCCCAGTGGCTGCGCCTCAGGAAGACGTCGCTCACCGACGCCCAGAAGGCGAGGTTCCCGCACCTGAAGGACCACACCGCCTGGTCCGTCGACCCGCGCGACCGCGACCGCGTCCGCGAGTCCCTGCGCGGCCAGGTCGTCGCCTCCCAGCGCGCCGCCAACGGCGCCGTGCTCGCCGCGACCGGCGTGCAGCTCGCCGGTGTCCTCGACGACCTCTACGGCGCCGCGGCCAAGGCCCACCTCGGCCCGGTCTTCGCCAAGGGCCGCCCGACGCTGTCCGTGTGGGCGCCCACCGCCCAGTCGGTGAAGCTGGAGATCGGCGGCTCCACCGTCGCCATGCACCGCGCCGACGGCACCGGCGTCTGGTCCGTCACCGGACCCGCGTCCTGGAAGAACAAGCCCTACCGGTACGTCGTGAAGGTCTGGGCGCCCAGCGTCCGCAAGGTCGTCACCAACAAGGTCACCGACCCCTACTCGGTCGCGCTCACCACCGACTCCCAGCGCAGCCTCCTCGTCGACCTCGGCGACCGCTCGCTGGCACCGCGCGGCTGGGCCACCTACACCAAGCCCAAGGCGGTGCCGCTGAAGGACGCCCAGATCCAGGAGCTGCACGTCCGGGACTTCTCGGTCGCCGACACGACCGTCCCCGCCGAGGACCGCGGCACCTACCGGGCGTTCGGCGACAAGCTCAGCGACGGCTCCCGGCACCTGAGGAAGCTGGCCGAGGCGGGCACGTCGTACGTCCACCTGCTGCCCGTCTTCGACATCGCCACCATCCCCGAGCGCCGGGAGGACCAGGCGAGCCCCGACTGCGACCTGGCCTCGTTCGCGGCCGACTCCGACAAGCAGCAGGAGTGCGTGGCGAAGGCCGCCGCGAAGGACGCCTACAACTGGGGCTACGACCCGTACCACTACACGGTCCCGGAGGGCTCCTACTCCTCCGACCCCGACGGCACCACCCGGACCGTCGAGTTCCGCCGGATGGTCAAGGCCCTCAACGAGGACGGCCTGCGCGTCGTCATGGACGTCGTCTACAACCACACGGCGGCCGCCGGCCAGGCGGACACCAGCGTCCTGGACCGGATCGTGCCCGGCTACTACCAGCGGCTCCTCGCCGACGGCTCGGTCGCCAACAGCACCTGCTGCGCCAACACGGCCACCGAGAACGCCATGATGGGCAAGCTCGTCGTGGACTCGATCGTCACCTGGGCCAAGGAGTACAAGGTCGACGGCTTCCGCTTCGACCTCATGGGCCACCACCCGAAGGAGAACATCCTCGCCGTCCGCAAGGCCCTCGACGCCCTGACCCTCGCCAAGGACGGCGTCGACGGCAAGAAGATCATCCTGTACGGCGAGGGCTGGAACTTCGGCGAGGTCGCCGACGACGCCCGCTTCGTCCAGGCCACGCAGAAGAACATGGCCGGCACCGGCATCGCCACCTTCTCCGACCGCGCCCGCGATGCCGTGCGCGGCGGCGGCCCCTTCGACGAGGACCCCGGCGTCCAGGGCTTCGCGTCCGGGCTCTACACCGACCCCAACACGTCGGAGCACAACGGCACCGAGGCCGAGCAGAAGGCCCGTCTGCTGCACTACCAGGACCTGATCAAGGTCGGCCTGTCCGGCAACCTCGCCGGCTACCGCTTCACCGACACCGGCGGCAAGGAGGTCAAGGGCTCCGAGGTCGACTACAACGGCGCCCCCGCCGGCTACGCGGCCGCCCCCGGCGACGCCCTCGCCTACGCGGACGCCCACGACAACGAGTCGCTGTTCGACGCGCTGACGTACAAGCTGCCCGCCGGGACGAGCGCGGCCGACCGCGCCCGCATGCAGGTCCTCGCCATGGCCACCGCCACCCTGTCGCAGGGCCCGGCGCTCTCCCAGGCCGGCACCGACCTGCTGCGCTCGAAGTCGCTGGACCGCAACTCCTACGACAGCGGCGACTGGTTCAACGCCATCCACTGGGACTGCGCCGACGGCAACGGCTTCGGCAAGGGCCTGCCGCCCGCCGCCGACAACGCCTCGAAGTGGCCGTACGCCAAGCCGCTGCTGGGCAGCGTCGAGGTCGGCTGCCCGCAGATCGAGGGCGCCTCGGCGGCCTACCGCGACCTGCTGCGGATCCGGTCGACGGAGAGCGCCTTCTCCCTCGGCACCGCCGCCCAGGTGCAGGCGAAGCTGTCCTTCCCGCTCTCCGGCAAGGACGAGACGCCCGGCGTGATCACCATGCGCCTCGGCGACCTCGTCGTCGTCTTCAACGCCACGCCCGAGCGGCAGCAGCAGAAGGTCGCCCCGCTCGCGGGCACCGGCTACCGGCTCCACCCCGTCCAGGCCGAGGGCGGCGACCCGGTCGTCAGGACCGCGTCCTACACGGCGGGCTCCGGCACGTTCGACGTCCCGGCCCGCACGGTCGCCGTGTTCACCCGCACCAGGTGACACGCGGCTGAACGAAGGGGCGGTCCGGTCACCGGGCCGCCCCTTCGCACGCCGAGGTTAGGGTGGGGGCCGCCGACCCGGAACAGGAGCGCC
Source organism: Streptomyces sp. NPDC059852 (assembly GCF_042731455.1). Lineage (NCBI taxonomy): Bacteria > Bacillati > Actinomycetota > Actinomycetes > Kitasatosporales > Streptomycetaceae > Streptomyces > Streptomyces sp. NPDC059852. Next base: position 125,158 of record NZ_JBHWJK010000014.1, read on the forward strand.
CATGCCGCAGATCACCGTCGACTACTCGCAGGAACTGGCCGACGACTTCGACCGCCCCGCGTTCGCGCGGGCCCTGCACACCGCCGTGGTCGAGATCGCGGCCGCCAAGCCGCCCGCCTGCAAGACGCAGTTCCGCCGCACCGAGGACACCACGGTCGGCGACGACACCGCCGGGCACGCCGTCGTGCACGTCAGCCTGGGCCTGCTCGCGGGCCGCACCGAGGAGACCAAGGCCCGGCTCACCGAGGCCGTGCTCGACCTGCTGCGCACCCATGTGAAGCCCGCCGGGGGCCTCGCCCTGCACGCCTCCGCCGAGGTCCGCGACCTCGACCCGTCGTACCGCAAGGACGAGAGCTGACCGCGGCTACGACGCCAGCGCGACCAGCCGGCCGACCAGGTCGCTGAAAGGACCCTCGGTCGGCTCGTCCGCCAGCACGGCGCGCAGCAGCGCGCCCATCTCCGCGTCGTGGGCGGCGCTCACCGCGGCCAGCGCGGCGAAGTCGTGCACCAGCTGGACCTCCAGCTCACGGCGCGGGATGCGCCGGCCGTCCAGCCAGATCAGGGCCGTGGACTCGGCGAGCGAGATCCATGAGCGGACCACCAGCTCCAGCCGCGCGGGCGGGTCCGTCACCCCCAGGTGCGACAGGATCTGGACATACGCGGCCTGCCGCACCGAGTCGATGAGCGCGTTCGTCGCCGTCGAGCCGACCGCCGGACCGCCCCGCATCAGAGCTGAGAAACCCGGCCCGTGCTCGTCGACGAAGTCGAAGAAGCGGCGCATCACCCGCAGCAGCCGGGCCCCCAGCGGCCCCTCCGGGGGCTCCACGAACCGGCTCGCCAGATCCTCCGCCGCGCGCTTCAACGCGGCCTCGTACAGGCTGAGTTTGCCGGGGAAGTAGTGGTAGACCAGCGGCCGGGAGATGCCGGCCGCCGACGCTATCTCGTCGATGGAGACCTCGTCGGGCGAGCGCCGGCTGAACAGTTCGAGGGCGACGCCGATCAACTGCTGCCGCCGCTCGTCGACTCCCATTCTTCGACGTACCCCGGTAGTCATACGAACACCTTACCGATCGAATCCGGCCCTGAACGGACCGGACCGACCACGGGTGTTCACCTCAGGGCGCCGAACCGCCCGCTCCGCCCGTCACTTGAGACCGCCGATCGTCCGCCCGTCCTCCAGCGTCCCCTTCAGCTCCGCCCGCGCACCCTGCCGCGCCGGAACCGCCAGCAGACGCCCCGCGGACGAGCCGCGCACCCCGCCCGACGCCCGGACGGCCTCCGTGTCCCGGTCACCGGCCGCCAGCAGGTACCAGCCGCCCGACTGGGCCTTCCACAGCACCCCGGCCAGCACATGCGGATCCCGCGCCCCGCACGCCGCCACGTTCTGCGCCTTCGCCACCACCGCCGCCTGCGCGGTGCCCGGCGTACGGAACTGCGCCAGCACCCGCTCGCCGCCGCCCCGCCAGGTCTCGGCCCGTGTGCACACCCAGTCCCCGGTGCCGCTGCCGTCCGGCAACGGCTGGTGCGCGTACGGCCAGGCGTTCACCGACCGCACGCCCGCCGAGCCCAGGGCGCCCAGCCAGCACGCGTTCGGCGCCCACGCCCGCAGGGCCCGCGCCCCGGTGACGTCCCCCGCCTGCCCGGGACGCCCGGCGGTGAGCCGCGCCGGGACCAGCTCGGCCAGGTCGGTCAGCAGCCGGGTGCCCGTGCCGTCCGTCACCTGCAGCACGTTCCACGAGGTGCAGGAACCGCCACCCTGCCGGGCCGCCGGGCTCGCCATCGGCGAGGTGACCCCGCCGGTCACCGTGAGGTCCATCGCCCCGGCGCCCGGCTTCACCAGATCCCGCTCGGCCGCCTTCCGCACCCACGGGGCCAGCAGATAGCGGACGTTGCCGTCGGCGCGGCTCAGCACCACCGCGCTCGCCTCCGCCCGGGTCGCGCCGTCCACCCGGGAGAAGTCCAGGGCGGCGCCCGCCGTGCCGTCCGTCGGCTCGGCGTAACGCGCCACGCGCAGGCCGTCGTACAGCAGCACCACGCGCACCGAGTCGACGGTGCCCGCGTACAGCAGCTGCGGCGCCCCGGGCGGGCCGCCCGCCGGGGTGCCCGGGGTCGCCGACACCGCGACCGTCTCACCGGGGCGGGCCCACGTCGCGAGGGCGCGGCGCAGCAGCGCCGAATCGCCCGTGAGGTCGCCGCGCGCGGGCCACACCGAGAAGTCGGTGCGCGCGGACGACTCCCAGGCCGCCACCGGCACCTTCGTCAGCTGGGCGGGGTCGAGGGCCGCCTCCGCCGACGGGTTGCGCGCGTACGGGGGAGCGGCCGGACCGTCGGGGGCCCAGCCCTCGCCCGGCAGGCCGAGCAGCGCCCCGCACACCAGCAGCGCGGCCCCCGCGGCGAGCACGGCCCGCAGATGCTGGCGGCGCCGCATCAGATCGGTCGGCCGGGCCTGCAGCGAGCAGGGATCGAACTCGGGGGACTCCAGCAGCGCGTAGCGCGCCTCCACGCCGTCGGCCTCGTCGAGCGCGTCGTCCGGGTCCTCGACCCCGGCCGCCTCCAGGACGGCCCGTACGGCGCCGTCCGGCAGCTTCTCCAGGCCGCGCAGCACATAGGCCGCGCGGGCCGGTCCCGACAGCGCGGACAGCTGCTGGTCCAGGGCCAGTTCATCGGCGCCGCCCGACCGGGGGAACAGCCGCAGGCCCCAGACCTGGGGCAGCAGGGGCGGCAGCTGGGAGCGGCGGGGCCAGGCGGCCCGCTTCAGCGGACGGCCCGCCTCCAGCGCCGCCCGCAGCAGCCGCGCGCGCAGGAACGCGTATCCGGGGTCGCCGTCCCGGCCGCTCGGCTGGGCCGGGATCGCGGGCGTCGGCGCCGAGCGGCCGCGGGGCAGCGCCCGCTGGGTGAGGGAGTGCGCGGTCAGGACGCGCCGGTTGCGCCCGAGGCCCGGTGGCAGCACCAGGTAGGCGAGGCGGACCAGGCGCGGGTAGTGCTCGACGAGCGCGGCCTCGGCCCGCTCGACGTCCACGACCGGGCCGGACGAGCTGGCTGCGGGGCGCGAGGCGACATCCTGTGACTGCACGTTCAGCAGAACGAGCGAATCGGCGGTTGGTCACCGTGACCGGGGCGCCCCCGGCCCACCGGGGGCGCCCCGGACGGCCCCGGTCAGGCCTCCTGTGGCTGCGGCTCCGTGAGCGCACGCGCGTAGTTCGCCATCGACCGCTGGTAGCGCGGCAGATGGGGGGCGAGCGCGCCCAGCACCAGCGCCAGCCCCTCCCGGTCCCGGCCGAGGCTCGACAGGCACAGCGCCAGCGTCGCGCGCACCGCGTCGTCCAGCTCGTCGGACGGCCCGTCCAGCTCCGGCGTCAACAGCGCGACGCCCTCCTCCGCCCGCCCCACGTTCCGCAGCGAGCTCGACATCTGGATCTTGGCCCGCCGCCCCTTGTATCCGCTCAGCCCGCGCGCCAGCGCCTCCCGGTACAGCGGCACGGCACGGTCCGAGTGTCCCGTCGAGTCCCAGGCGCACGCCTGCTCGAAGGGGCCGAGCGGGCTGTCCTCCGGCAGTTCGGCCACCAGCCCGTCGATGAGGGCGCGGAACTCGGCCGCCCGCTCCTCGGGATAGTCGTCGAAGCTCGCCCATGCCGCGGTGACGCGGTTCTCCCAGTCCTGGTCCATCGGATCACCCTCGCACACCCGTTCCGTGAGAGCCTCCCGTTTGCGTGCATCGTTTGAGCGCATCGCACACCGCAGCCGTATGGGAGACGAGGGCCCGGCCGGGCTCCGTGCGGCATGGACCGGAGGACGAGATGAGACTGACCCGACCGATGCTCGCGCTGAGCGGCGCGGTGGCGGTGGTCGCGCTGGCCGGGTGCGGCGCCGGCGGCGACGACGAGGCGAAGGCGCCGAAGACGGCGACCGGCAGTCTGGAGCAGCTGGCCGCCAAGGCGAAGTGCGACCCGAACATGCAGACCGACGCCGACGAGATCCGGCAGGCGATCTGCAAGGCCGGCAAGGACAAGTACATCCTCGCCACCTTCGCCACGGACCGTGGTCAGGCCGAGTGGCTGAGCGGCGCGAAGGACTACGGCGGCTACTACCTCGTCGGCCGCAAATGGGTCGCCGTCGGCCAGGAGAAGACGGTCACGGACCTCCAGGGCAAACTCGGCGGAACGATGGAAGAGGGCTCCGCGCACATGAATCCCGGCGGCAGCCACAACAAGGGCGGCCATCACGGCTGATCCTCACCGGACACGGAAAAGGCCGGCGGCGGGAATTCCCGCCGCCGGCCTTTCCCATGGGCCGGGGACTAGTCGCAGTCCTGGCCGCTGTTGATGCACTGGACCACCTGGTTCATCAGGTTCTCGTCGAAGAAGTTGATGAAGTCGTTGTGGTCGGTGATCGGCTTGTGCAGCTGGTCCGGGAAGGAGTCGATCGCGAAGGCGTTCTGCACCTGCCCGTTCTGGATCTGCGGGGCCTGGATGTCGTACACCAGGCGGACCTGGAGCTGGGGGATGGCCTTGAACCCGTTGGCGCAGGTGCCGTCCGCCTGCACGAAGGCGACGTGCGTGCGGTGGTTGGCGCTGTCGATGTTCTGTCCGTCCCAGCAGCTCTGGAAGTTGGACGTGCGCACCACGCTGCTGCCGTCCGGGCAGATCGGGTACTTGTCCGTCACCTGGCGGTCCTCGAAGCCGGTGCAGCTCCACGCCGTGTTGGCGTTGTTCAGGCCGTTGACGAAGGACTTGGCGTCACCGGTGATGATGCGCAGCGCCTTCGGCATCGCGACGACGTCCGTCGTCCGGTTGCCCACGAACTTCAGCTGGGCCTCGTCGGGTGCGACGATCTTGCCGACGTTGCCGTCCTTACCGCCGCCGGGCTGGCCGGCGTCGATGTCCTGCGACCCGTCCTGGATCCGGATGACCGGCCAGAAGTAGGACGACTTGTCGCCCTGGTTCTGGCAGGTGGTGTCCGCGTCGGCCAGGTCCTGGTCGCTGGCGAAGGCGTTGTTGCTCTGGTTGCCGACGTAGTCGTGCTGGTGCTGGGCGCCGTTGCTGACGCCGGGCGCCACGATCACGTTGTCCGAGTTGCGGTTCGCGTTCTCGTTGGTGCCGCACCGGGTGGTGAAGCTGCCGGTCGAGCCGCTGTCACCGTTCGCCGGGAGACCGTTGGGCAGGTTGCGGGAGTTCGGCTGGACGTCCTCGATCTTGATGAAGTCGTCCGCCACGGGGCCGTTGCCGGCCTGCCCGCCGTTGTTCTGCTGCCCGCCGTTGTTCTGGCCGCCGTCCTGCTGTCCGCCGCCCTGCTGCCCGCCGTCGTTCTGGCCGCCGTCCTGCTGGCCACCGTCGTTCTGACCGCCGCCGTCCTGCTGCCCGCCGCCGGTCGGCTGCTCGGCCGGGACGCCCTGGCACTGCGCCCACCGGCTCAGATCGCGCGGAGCCTTGCCGCCACCGCGGTTGATGCTGATGCGGATGCGGTCCAGGGTGGCGACACGCTTGGACTTCAGCGGGCTGAGGATGGCGTTGCCGACGTAGTTCGGGTCACCCGCCTGCGCCTGCCGCGTCTGCGCGAGCCGGGTGTAGGCCGCCGTGATCTGCCGGTCGAGCAGCGCCAGCTCCTTGGCGACGGTCCTGCGCGCGCTTCTCGGCACCTTGGTCAGCCGCTGGCCGACGTCCGGGCAGTTGATCGTCGCGACGCGCGCGGACGCGGACTTCGTCCGGTTCCCGGAGTTGCCGTCCTCGTGCGCCGATGCGTAGAAATTGGCCCAGACAAGCCCGCCCCCACCGAGCGCTAGGGCCGCCGATGCGGCAATGGCCTTGGTGGCCAGTGGCGTACGGCGTTTTCTTGTGTTGCGTCCCATGGAACTCCTCTGACTTCCTTTTTCGGGGGCATCGAGGCGCCCGACAGGAGTGAAGCGGCGCCCTCTCATACGGAGGGCGCCCCACGGGTGTTCAGCCGTCCCGGGAATTACTGAGAGATTCATGGGTACGGCGTGTGCTCAACGGCCCCTGTAATACCGGGAGTTGCTGATCCCGTACGAGGGGTGAAGGGGCCGGTCAGGCGGTCGAGGGGTCCTCCGCGGCCGCGAGGGCCTTCGCCTCCACCTCCGGATCGAGGCCCTTCAGAGCGCGGTCCGGACGCTGCGGCGCGGTGCCGCCGAGCCCCTGGAGCCACCGCCAGGTGTCCGCCACCGTCTCGGCGACGGGGCGGCACCGCAGCCCGCTCGCCACGGCCCGCGAGACGTCCGCCGCGTGCAGCGCGTCGTGCAGGTCGCTGCCCGGCGGCACCCACACCGGGAGCTGGGTCCAGGGCTCGATGCCCGCGCCGAGGACGACGCCGGGATCGACCCAGCGCAGGTCGGCGTCCGGCCCGGCCACCGCCGCGCAGGCGTCGAGGAACTCGCCCATGGTGCTGTGCCCCTGAGGGCTCATCAGGTTGTACGGCCCACTCAGCCCGGCCTCCACCGCGCCGAGGATCCACTCCGCGAGGTCCCGGACGTCGACGTACTGGAGCGGCAGGTCCCGCGGACCGGGCGCCAGGACCGGGCCGCCGCGCGCCATCCGGTTCAGCCACCACGGCAGCCTGCCGACGTTCTCGTACGGCCCGAGGATCAGCCCCGCGCGCACCAGCAGCGACCGGTCGGTCCCGAAGCCCTCGACGGCGGCCAGTTCGCCGCCCCGCTTGTCGCGCGCGTAGTCGGTCTGCCCGGCGTCGGCCTCGGCGCCCTCGACCACCGGCGCGTCCTCGCCGTACCCGGCGGGCGGGGCCCACGCGTACACCGAGCAGCTCGACACGTACACGTACCGCCCGGCACGGTCCCGCAGCAGCCGTGCCGCGTCCCGGACCGGGCGCGGCGCCGCCGACCAGGTGTCGACCACGGCGTCCCACGTCTCGTCCCCGGCTAGGGCGGCGAGCCCGCCGGGCGTGGTGCGGTCACCGCGCAGCGCCCTCACCCCGGCCGGGGGGTCGTGCCGCCCCCGGTGGAGGATCGTCACCTCCCAGCCACGCCCGAGCGCCGCCTCCACGACCGCCCGTCCCGCGAACTCCGTACCGCCCAGCACCAGAAGTCTCATACCGGCGACTCTGCCCGCCGGGGGCGCGGGACGGAACGGCGTTCTGCCGACGGCAGAGGACGCGTCGGAGGTCAGCGCCCGGCCGGCGGGGCGTACTTGTAGCCGACGCGGCGGATCGTGCGGATGGTGTCCCGGTGCTCGGCTCCCAGCTTGCGGCGCAGCCGGGCGATGTGCACGTCGACCGTCCGGCCGTCGCCGACATGCCCGTACCCCCACACCGTGGTGACCAGCTGGTCGCGGGTGTGCACCCGGTGCGGGTGCGCCACGAGATGGGCGAGGAGCTCGAACTCCAGGTACGTCAGGTCGAGTTCCCGTCCGTCGACGGCGGCGGTGCGCCGCACCGGGTCGATGGCGACCAGCGGGTCGCCGACGGGCTCGGCGGCCGGGGCGAGCGCCGGCTGCCGGTCGGCCGGGACGAGCACCAGATAGCCGACCATCGGCGGCTGCCCCGGCAGGGCGGGCAGGGAGTGCTGGGGGGCGGGCAGCCAGGTGGCGCCCGGCGGCAGGAGGTCCGCGACGTCGATCACCTCGTCCCGGTCGACGGCACGCAGATGCTGCCGGACACCGGCCGACGAGGGGGAGGCGAGGGTGGGGGCGGAGGACAGGGAACGGGTGGTCGCCATGGGAGGTCAGCTCTTTCGCGCGAGAGGTCCGTGGGAAGACGTACGTCGTGTCGCGCTGGCCGGAGGCCGGGGAACGGCTCTACCGGGGTCGCGCGGTCAGCGCGCGGCAACACACCCGGTCGAAGTCGTGGTGCTGACGGGAAGGCCAGAACGGCTCGAGGTCGTGACGACCTGTCGCGGAGAGGTTCTGGAAGCCTGCCATGCACCCATTGAATCAGACGCCCGCCCTCGAGGGGACCCTTCGTCCCGGTCCGTGGACGGCGGGCGGACCGGCGGGCGGACGGCGGGCACGGGAGCGGAGGTCCGGGCACACGGAAGGGGCGCCCACCGGTGACGGTGGGCGCCCCTTCGTGCGGCCGGGCGGCGGCAGGTCAGACCTGGCCGGCCTTCTCCAGCGCGGAGCAGCAGGTGTCGACCAGCAGGCGGGTCACCGTGTAGGGGTCGACGTTGGCGTTCGGGCGGCGGTCCTCGATGTAGCCCTTGCCGTCCTTCTCCACCTGCCACGGGATACGGACCGAGGCGCCGCGGTTGGAGACGCCGTAGGAGTACTCGTTCCACGGGGCGGTCTCGTGCAGACCGGTGAGGCGGTCGTCGATGCCGGCGCCGTAGTTCTTGACGTGGTCGAGCGGCTTGGAGCCCTCGCCGAGGGACTCGCAGGCGGTGATGATGGCGTCGTAGCCCTCGCGCATCGCCTTGGTGGAGAAGTTGGTGTGCGCGCCGGCGCCGTTCCAGTCGCCCTTCACCGGCTTCGGGTCCAGGGTGGCCGCGACACCGAAGTCCTCGGCGGTGCGGTACAGCAGCCAGCGGGCCACCCACAGCTGGTCGGAGACCTCCAGCGGGGACAGCGGGCCGACCTGGAACTCCCACTGGCCGGGCATGACCTCGGCGTTGATGCCGGAGATGCCCAGGCCCGCCTTGAGGCAGTTGTCCAGGTGGGCCTCGACGACGTCACGGCCGAAGATCTCGTCGGCGCCGACACCGCAGTAGTAGCCGCCCTGGGGGGCCGGGAAGCCGCCCTTGGGGAAGCCGAGCGGGTAGCCGTCCTTGAAGAACGTGTACTCCTGCTCGATGCCGAAGATCGGCTCCTGCGCGGCGAACTTCTCCGCGACCTCGGTGAGCGCGGCACGGGTGTTGGACTCGTGCGGCGTCATGTCGATGTTCAGGACCTCGCACAGCACGAGGACGTCGTCGCCGCCGCGGATCGGGTCCGGGCAGGTGAAGACCGGCTTCAGCACGCGGTCCGAGGCGTGCCCCTCGGCCTGGTTGGTGGAGGACCCGTCGAAGCCCCAGATCGGCAGCTCGGCACCCTTGGCGTCGTCCGCGAGGATCTTCGTCTTGGAACGGAGCTTTGCCGTCGGCTCGGTGCCGTCGATCCAGATGTACTCAGCCTTGAAGGTCACGGGCCACTTCCTTCGGGGTGGGTCAGGGCGCGTACTGCGGGTGCTGCGGCGCTGCGGCACTGGGGCGCCGCGCTCTCGATGTCCGGGAGCCTGTCAACAGGCGATTTCCCGGCCATTGCCCATGTGTGAACCCCGTGTTACCGGGTGCCGGTGTGGCCCGGTTCACGCGGTGAGCGGCCGCGCGAAGCAACACCGGGCGGGGTCCGGCGCCGGGGGAGGGGCGCCCCGTCCGCACTCGTATGCGATGCCGCGGGGCCCCGCCGCTCGTGGCCGCGAGCGGCGGGGCCCCTGACACGTACGGCGTCGTGGTCGCCCGGTCGTCACCCCACCTTCTCGATCACGGCCCGTCGGATGAGGAACTTGCCGGGCTCACGGACCTGCTCGAAGGCCGCGTTGTTCAGCAGCACACAGCTGCCGGAGACCGAGGTGACCTCCACCGTCGTGGACTTGTTGTTGTCCAGGTTGGTGACCTTCAGCTTGGTGCCCGCCGGGAACTGGTTGCTGGACGCGGCGGGTGCCCCGCCCTCGCCGGACAGCGTGACGGTCGAGCCGTTGCAGACCTGCTGGCCCGCGGCGGCGCCGCCACCGGCGTTGCCGTTGCCCGCGTTCTGCCCGTTGCCCGCGTTCTGGCCGTTCCCCGCGCCACCGGCGTTCTGCCCGGCGCCCGCGTTCCCGGCCGCCTGGCCCCCGTTCCCGGCCGCGCCGCCCGCCGGAGCGCTCGGCTGTCCCGCCTGGGAGCCCTGAGCCGACTCCCCGACGGCGCACCCGGACGCCTCCTGCTGGACCTTGATCTGCTTGATGACGGCCTCGCGGTTGGCGATGCGGGCCTCCGACTGGGCGTCGGGGTTGGCCCGCTGCCCGTCGATGAACCGCTGGTTGTTGCCGAGCGCCGTGGCGAGGCCCTGGCACACCGTCGAGTCCGCCGCGGACTTGACGGTCGCCGTGGGCGTCTGGGAGGCGTTCGAGGTGCTCGCCATGACGAAGGCACCGCCTCCCGCCACCGTCGCCGCACTCACCAGCAGGGCGAGCTTCTTCTTCGTGCTGACAGTTCTCCTGCGCGACATCCGCGCCTCCTGGGAGGTAGGGGAGCGTACGCCGCTATGTACGAGATACCGAACGCCGTTACTCAGCGGTTACCGAAGGAGTCGGCGTAACGTACGTCACACCGGCGGGAGTTGGTGTCCGGCGAGGGGTCAGCCCTCGCGGGTCAGCGCGTCCCGTACGGCCTCCTCGGACCGTCCGACCACCGCCGTGCCGTCCTGCGCGGTGATGATGGGCCGCTGGATCAGCCGGGGGTGCTCGGCGAGGGCCGTGACCCACCGGTCCCGGGCGTCCGCGTCCCGCGGCCAGTCCTTGAGCCCGAGCTCCTTGGCCTCGGCCTCCTGGGTGCGGGTGATGTCCCAGGGCTCCAGGCCGAGCCGGTCCAGGACGTCCCGGATCTCGTCCTCGGTCGGGACGTCCTCCAGATAGCGGCGGACGGTGTAGTCGGCGCCCTCGGCGTCCAGCAGACTCAGGGCGCTGCGGCACTTGGAACAGGCCGGGTTGATCCAGATCTCCATGCCGCACAGGGTATCCCCACACCCTCGGTGTTCGATTTCCGGGCCGACGCGCACAGATCGCTCGGCAGAGGCCTGACGGATCGACAATTTCCGCTCTGACCAGGCGATTTTCTGGACGTCTGGAACCTCCGATTGTCAGTGGGGGGCAGTAGACTTGAGTCAGTGTTCGAGAGCGTCACCGGAGCCGTCCGGAGGCGCTCGTCCGCGACAGGAGGATGCCTGTGCCCGCTGCCGCACTGAAGCCGAAGCCCGCCCGCAAACCGACGCGCACCCAGTCCACCGCCCAGCACCCCGTGCTGCTCGACCTGCCGTACGCGCCCGTGCGGAAGCGGGCGCTGCCGCCGGGCCGGCCCCGCGAGTGGTACATCACGCACAACCGCCGCCTGAAGGCCATGCGCCTCGCGATAGCGCTCCTCGACTCGGGCGTCTACCTGCCCGACCAGGCCCGCAACGAGCGGATCCGCAGCGCCGCGGAGACGATCGGCGTGCACCCGCCGTCCGAGACGACGTGCCACATGGTCCGGGCGCTCATGAGGTACGCCCGCTAGCCCCAGGGGCACGGCCGCCGGGTGTCCCCGCCGAGGGGAGGGCACCCGGCGGCCGTCACCCGTTCGCCGTACCCGGCATGCGTACGCCCCCCGGCCCGCCTTCACTGCCAGACAGGGGACACGACCGCGTTCGGCACCGAGGGCGGCACGGGAGGCGCGATGGACAGGGACGGCACACGACGGCTGACCGGCCCGGGCGCATCTCGCACAAGGGTGGCCGCGCGGCCGCGCCCGCCCCGGCCCGCACCCCTCGGCCGGGGTTCCGCATGACCGCCGCCGGCAGCCCCGCCGAGCGGGCCGAGCGGGGCCGGGCCGCCCGGCAGCGTGTACGCCGTTCCGGCCACGCCGGCTGGGTCCCGCCCTTCGGCAGGCCCGACCCGGTCGCCGTACTGGAACGCCAGGGGCGGGACCGGCTGGCCGAGCTGCTGCCCATCCGGTACGGACGGATGGCGTCTTCGCCGTTCGCGTTCCTGCGCGGCGCCGCCGCCGTGATGGCCGCCGACCTCGCCGCGCTCCCGCACACGGGCCTGACCGTGCAGCTGTGCGGCGACGCCCATCTGCTCAACTTCGGCCTGTACGCCTCACCGGAACGCTCCCTGCTGTTCGACCTCAACGACTTCGACGAGACGTTCGCCGGCCCGTTCGAGTGGGACGTCAAACGGCTCGCCGCCTCGGTCGTGGTGGCCGCCCGGGAGAACGGCCACCCGGACGCCAAGGCCGCGCGCGCGGCCCGGGAGGCCGTCACCGCGTACCGCACCGCCATGCGCCGGCTCGCCCGGCTCGGCGAACTCGACGTCTGGTACATGCGCATCGACACCGAACAGCTGCGGCCGCTGGCCCGCTCCGCCCGGGACCGGCACCGCGTCGAGGCCACCCTCGGCCGGGCCCGCCGGCGCACCAGCCTGCGGGCCTACGGCAAGCTGACCGAGGTGGTGGACGGCCGCCGGCGGATCATCCACGACCCGCCGCTCCTGGAGCCCGCCGGCGTGTCCGACATGGCCTCCCTGCGCAAGGTGTTCAGCGACTACCGCTCGACCCTCTCCGAGGAACGCCGGCTGCTCCTGGACCGGTACCGGTTCGTCGACGCCGCCCGCAAGGTCGTCGGCGTCGGCAGCGTCGGCCTGCGCTGCTTCATCGTGCTGCTCACCGGGCGGGACACCGACGACCCCCTCTTCCTCCAGATCAAGGAGGCCCGGCAGTCGGTCCTGGAGGAGCATCTGCCGGACGGGCCCTACACCCACCCCGGGCACCGGGTCGTGGCCGGACAGCGCCTGCTGCAGGCCGCGAGCGACATCTTCCTCGGCTGGATGTCGGGGCCGCAGGGCCGCGCCTTCTACTGGCGTCAGCTGCGGGACATGAAGGGCGGCGCTGACGTCGCCGGGATGAGCCCGGGGGACCTGCTGGCCTACGCCCGGCTGTGCGGCACCGCACTCGCGCGCGCCCACGCCCGCTCCGGCGACCGCATCGCCATCGCCGCGTACCTCGGAGCCTCCGACACCTTCGACCGCGCGGTGACCGACTTCGCCCTCGGCTACGCCGACCAGACGGTCACCGACCACACCACGCTGGGCGCGGCGATCGCGGCGGGGGTGATCGCGGCGGCGCCGGGCGTGTGACGCACGCCGGACCGAGCCGGTGGCCGTCGTACGACGCGTGGTCCCAGGGCGCCTCAGGCGTCCGGCCCCGGAAGACCGGCCCAGCCGTCCAGGACCGCGTCCACGAACGTCCGCCTGTCCGTCGCGTGGCTCTCGAACCACAGGCCCAGCATGTGCTCCGCGCCCCGTACGTCCACCCGTGTGAACCGGGCACGGGCGCTCAGCGCATCCCGCACGGCCCCCGTCACCTCCGCCGGAATCACCGCGTCCGTCTCCGGCACCGCGAGCACGGCCCGTCCGCTGTACGCCCGCAGCACCTCGAGCGCGGGCGCCCCGCGCCAGCCGCCCGGCCTGCGGATGATCTCGCTGAACCGCCCGTCCCCGGTCCCGAACGGCACGTCCCACGCCTCGGCGGCGTACACCGCGGGCGCGCACAGTCCCAGCGCCACGACCCGCTCCCCGTAGCGCGCGACGACGTCCGCGGCCGTCTGCCCGCTCATGCTGAACCCGACCACCACCAGCGGGGCTTCCCCGGGGACGCGTGCGTCGATCACGGCGGCCGCCTGCTCCAGGCGCCGGCGCAGACTCAACTCCCTCTGCTCGCCGGTGCTTTCGCCGTGCCCGGAGAAGTCGAAGGCCAGGGCGTGACAGCCACGGGCGGCGAAGTCGGCGAGCAGCGGCAGCAGCCGGTCCTTGGTGCCGGGGCCGGCGCCGTGCAGCAGGACGGCCGCCGGCACCCGGGGACCGCCGGCGGGACCGCCGTACACCCCGCTGAGCAGGTCACCGTCGTGGACGTGGGTGAAGGAGGAGAGTCCGGTCATGCGCCCCATTCACGCACGGCGCACGCGCCCCCGGAAAAGGAGATGCACGCCGCGTGACCGGATCCCTACCCTGGACACGCGTAACGGAGCAGCCCACGCCGTTTCCCGCAGGACCGGCGCCACCCCGCGGACTCGGGGCTACTCTCTACGGCACCGACGGACGGCCGCCCTGCGGGCGGACGACGCGACTTGTGCGGACACGCCCCAGCGCCCCGCCGGGGACATCCCGCTCACCGCTCAGACCTACGCACGCCCACGGAGGCCCGTGATGGGCACCATCGTCATGTCCGGGACCGTCGTCCTGGTGATCCTCGGATTCGGAAACCACGTCTACTGGCTGGCCGCGGTCGCCGTGCTCTTCCTCTACGTCCAGTACGGGCGTGGCTCGTCCGCGCGGAGCGGAGGAGCCGGGGGAGGACCGGCGGCGGGCGGCAGCGCACCGGCCGACTACCGCAGCTACCGCGAGCGCCGCGACACGCAGGCCAAGTGGGAGCGCCGCTACCGTCGCGAGCGCCCCCTGGAGGCCCGCCGTCAGGAGCGCGAGAAGGCCAACTGAGACCACCCGCGGCACTGACCGCGGGTGGTCGGGGCGCCCCCTGGTCACAGCCCCGGGGCGCCCCACACCGGGAACCAGCGGGAGAGGTCCTGCTCCCACCGCAGGTCGCCCGCCAGCGCCGCCTTCACCCTCAGCTCCAGCGCGTTGTCCCGCCGCTCCGGCCTGCCGGGCAGCGGGGCGAACGGGTAGAAGGCGCCCCGCTTGTACAGATAGACGAGGGCGAGACGGCGGCCCGGGGTGCCGTCCTCCTCGGCCCCCTCGAAGCCCGCCAGCGAGCACAGCAGTTGCGGGCCGAACCCGTTGACCTCCATCGCGCTGTTCACCGCGTGCAGATCGTTGACCAGGTCCGGCAACCGGTCGGGGGAGCGCCGGGAGACCAGCCACGAGTAGCCGTACGCGTCCCGGGTCAGCTCGACCGGGCGGCCCTCCCGTTCGGCGTCCGCGTCCAGCAGCGCCTGCACCTCCCGGTGCGTCTGGACGAACGCGGCGCCCTCGACCGTCGCGAAGCACACCGCGCCGCTTCCGGTCGGCCTGAACCCGGTCGCCGCCTCCAGCGTCACGGCCGCCGACGGCAGCCCGAACAGCTGGTCGAGATCGGGTGCGGCCGGCTTGCTGCGGCCCAGCAGGATGTCCAGCAGCCCCATGCTCACACCCCTCCGGGAGCCGTCGCCTCACCCAGCTCGGCGGAGATCCGCCCCAGCTGTTCGAGCCGCTGCTCCAGGCTCGGGTGGGTGGAGAAGATCCGCGCCAGACCGGGGTCGCGGCCCAGCGCCGGGGTGAAGTAGAAGGCGTTGAACGCCTGGGCGGTGCGCAGGTCCTCCGTCGGGATGCGGGCGAGGTCGCCGGAGACCTTGGTCAGCGCGGAGGCCAGCACCGAGGGTCGGCCGGTGAGCAGCGCCGCGGCCCGGTCGGCGGCCAGCTCGCGGTACCGGGACAGGGCCCGGATCAGCAGGAAGCTCAGCGCGTACACGGCGGCCGACACGCCCATGACGGCGGCGAACACGACCGCGGTGTTCTGGTCGCGTCGGCCGCCCCCGAAGAGCTGCGAGTAGAAGGCGAACCGTACGACCAGTCCGGCGATCACCCCGAGGAACGAGGCGATGGTGATCACCGCGACGTCCTTGTGGGCGACGTGCGCCAGCTCGTGCGCGAGGACCCCCTCCAGCTCGTCCCGCTCCAGGCGGCGCAGCAGCCCCGTGGTCACACAGACCACGGCGTGATCGGCGTTGCGGCCGGTGGCGAAGGCGTTGGGCATCCCGAGGTCGGACACCGCGACCACCGGCTTCGGCATGTCGGCGATGGCGCAGAGCCGGTCGACGACGCCGTGCAGCTCGGGATACTCCTCGCGCTCCACGGGCCGCCCGCGCATCGCGAACAGCGCGACCCGGTCGGAGAACCAGTACTGGGCGCCCAGCAGGCCGGCGGCGATCACCACGACCAGCACCCAGGACTTCAGCAGCACGATCAGCGCGGCGACGAACCCCACGTACAACAACCCGAGCAGGAACAGCGTGACGCCCATCCGGGCGGTCAACCGCCGGTCACTGCGGAAGCGGCTCTGCATGGTGCACCATCCCGCGCTCAGGCACTCGTCCCCCTGCCCAGTGTGCACCCGCCCCTTCCCATGAAGGGGTCGCGAGCGCCCCCAGGAGCGGCAAAGCCCCGTGCCTCGCTACGGCGCGGTGAACCGGAAGTACCCCAGCAGGAGGATGACGGCGGCGACGCTGCCGAGGACGACGACCGTGGACACCCACCCGGACCGGCGCTGCCGGCGGGCCACATGATCGGGTTCCGGCCGGAACGGCACCGGGCCGGGCGGTTCGTGCTTCCACCGCGCGGCGAGCATCCGCGCCCGCGCCGACGGCTCCTTGTGCTCGGCGGCATCGGCCCACCGGATGTCGAACTCACGCTCGTGCTCGTCGTGTCCCGGCTCAGCCATGGCCTCCACCCCCGTGCGATCCCATCCCCCCAGAATAGAACACACGCCCGCGCCCCCACCGTCCATCGGGACAGCGGGGGCGCGGGCGTGAACGCTGCTCGGCTCAGGCGCCGATCACACGTCGAAGTACAGCTCGAACTCGTGCGGGTGCGGGCGGAGCTGGAGCGGGGCGATCTCGTTGGTGCGCTTGAAGTCGATCCACGTCTCGATCAGGTCCGGGGTGAAGACGTCACCCTGGAGCAGGAACTCGTGGTCGCGCTCGAGGGAGTCGAGCACCGCCGGGAGCGAGGTCGGGACCTGCGCGACGTTGGCGTGCTCCTCGGGAGCCAGCTCGTAGAGGTCCTTGTCGATCGGCTCGGCCGGCTCGATCTTGTTCTTGATGCCGTCGAGGCCCGCGAGCAGCAGGGCCGAGAAGGCCAGGTACGGGTTGCCGGAGGAGTCGGGCGCGCGGAACTCGACGCGCTTGGCCTTCGGGTTGGAGCCCGTGATCGGGATGCGCATCGCGGCGGAGCGGTTGCGCTGCGAGTACACCAGGTTGATCGGCGCCTCGAAGCCCGGGACCAGGCGGTGGTACGAGTTCACCGTCGGGTTGGTGAAGGCCAGCAGCGACGGCGCGTGCTTGAGGATGCCGCCGATGTAGTAGCGGGCCAGGTCCGACAGGCCCGCGTAGCCGGCCTCGTCGTAGAAGAGCGGCGAGCCGCCCTGCCACAGCGACTGGTGCACGTGCATGCCCGAGCCGTTGTCACCGAAGATCGGCTTCGGCATGAAGGTCGCGGTCTTGCCGTTGCGCCAGGCCACGTTCTTCACGATGTACTTGAAGAGCTGGAGGTCGTCGGCCGCGGCGAGCAGCGTGTTGAACTTGTAGTTGATCTCCGCCTGGCCGGCGGTGCCCACCTCGTGGTGCTGGCGCTCGACCTGCAGACCGGCCTTGGCCAGCTCCAGGGAGATCTCGGCACGCAGGTCGGCGAAGTGGTCGACCGGCGGGACCGGGAAGTAGCCGCCCTTGTAGCGGACCTTGTAGCCGCGGTTGTCCTCGAGGGCGCCGGTGTTCCAGGCGCCGGCCTCGGAGTCGATGTGGTAGAAGGACTCGTTCTCCGACGTGCGGAAACGCACGCTGTCGAAGACGTAGAACTCCGCCTCGGGGCCGAAGAACGCGGTGTCGGCGATGCCCGTCGACGCCAGGTAGGCCTCGGCCTTCTTCGCCACGTTGCGCGGGTCACGGGAGTACTGCTCGCCCGTGATCGGGTCGTGGATGAAGAAGTTGATGTTGAGGGTCTTGTCACGGCGGAAGGGGTCCACCCGCGCGGTCGACAGGTCGGCGCGCAGCGCCATGTCGGACTCGTGGATGGCCTGGAAGCCGCGGATCGACGAACCGTCGAACGCCAGCTCCTCGTCGGGGTCGAACGCCTCGACGGGCAGCGAGAAGTGCTGCATGACGCCCGGCAGGTCGCAGAAGCGGACGTCGATGAACTTGACGTCCTCGTCCGCGATGAACTTCTTGGCCTCGTCGGCGTTCTGGAACATCCAGCTCCTCCTACTCCCGACCGTCCCGCCGGGGTGGTAGATCGTTCGTGCTGCCAGTGCGGGTGGCACACGCTGCACTCGACCCTAGGGATGGGTGATTTCTCGGGCGTGACCCATTTGTTTCGCACACGTTAACCGGACATCCCCCCTCTCACCCCTCCTGTCCACATGCCAGAACGGGGCCAGTACCGTGGTGGCGTGGACAAGAGGCAAGCAATCGGATCCTGGCTCTCCGGCCCCCGCGCGGCCGCCGAGGAAGCCGGTGTCGACTTCGGATACCGGGGGGAGCAGCTGGGCCTTCCGCAGGACGGCCCGGGCTCCATCGCCCGCCCCGGACGGCGGCTCGGCGCCCTCGTCGTGGACTGGGGGCTCTGCGTCCTGATCGCATACGGCCTTCTGACCGACGGCTACGGCCAGGCCACCGGCAACTGGGCGCTGCTCGTCTTCTTCGTGATGGGGGCCCTGACGGTCGGCACCCTCGGCTTCACCCCCGGCAAGCGCCTCTTCGGGCTGCGCGTGGTCGCGGTCGACAGCGGCACCGTCAACCCGCTGCGCGCCCTGCTGCGCACGGCCCTGCTCTGCGTCGCCCTCCCGGCCCTGATCTGGGACCGCGACGGCCGTGGCCTGCACGACCGCCTCGCCGGCACCGTCGAGCTCCGCGCCTGACGTCCGCGTCGTAGTCGTACCGCGTCGTCGTACGACGAAGACCGCGAAGCCGTACGACGAAGGGGGCGCCCGGATCACTCCGGGCGCCCCCTTACTCGTCGGGGTTCGGCGCTCAGCGCCGGAAGTTGCCCTTCGGCAGCTTCATGCCCTTGGGCATGGGGCCCTTCGGCAGCGGCATGTTGCTCATCAGGTCGCCCATGGCCTTGAGCCGGTCGTTGGTGGCGGTCACCTGGGGGCCGGTGAGTACGCGCGGCAGCTTGAGCATGGTGGTCCGCAGCTTCTTCAGCTCGACCTGGCCCTCGCCCGTGCCCACGATGAGGTCGTGCACCGGCACGTCCGCCACGATGCGGTTCATCTTCTTCTTCTCGGCGGCCAGCAGGCTCTTCACCCGGTTCGGGTTGCCCTCGGCGACCAGCACGATGCCGGCCTTGCCGACGGCCCGGTGCACCACGTCCTGGCTGCGGTTCATCGCCACGGCGGGGGTCGTCGTCCAGCCCCGGCCGATGTTGTCCAGTACGGCCGCCGCCGCGCCCGGCTGGCCCTCCATCTGCCCGAAGGCCGCCCGCTCGGCCCGGCGCCCGAACACGATCGCCGTCGCGAGGAAGGCGAGCAGCAGGCCCAGGATGCCGAGATAGATGGGGTGCCCGATCAAGAAGCCGATCGCGAGGAAGACACCGAAGGTGACGATTCCGACAGCCGCGAGCACAAGACCGATCTTCTTGTCGGCCCTGCGGGTCATCTTGTAGGTCAGAGCGATCTGCTTGAGTCGCCCGGGGTTCGCAGCGTCCGCTGCCGTATCCTTCCTCGCCATGCCACGAAGTCTACGTGGCCCCGAGAGCGCCTTCGACGGCGAGTGGCCTCAGGGGCGAGGAGCGTGCGTCAGAGGCGAGGAGCGGGCGTCCGCTCGAGGACGCGCTCCGCCTCGACGCGGTCCTTCGCGCGGCGGCGGTCCTCCAGGACGGAGGTCCAGGCGTTGCGGCGCGCCGTGCGCTGGCCGCTGCTCATCAGCAGCGACTCGACGGCACGCAGTGCATCGGTGAACGACGGGATGGCGGTGGCGCGAACGGGCGCGGCCTGCATGGCAGAGGTCCCCCCTCGGAAATGACTGCTCCGGTGAGCGGTGCACAGCGTGTGCAACCAGGGTCACTGATTGGTGTTACCAGGGCGTGACCGACCGGTCAAACACCGATGAAGGCCGGATGTGGCGCCGCAACGACCCGGCGCGGTCCGGACGTGGTCGCCAACTGCGACGACGTACCGGACCGCGTCGTACGGCCGGAGCCGGGGGAGGTCAGCCTGTGCGCGGATTCACATGCGCACAGTGACACTGCGTGCCATCGGGCGGCGTGCCGGACGGCCCGTCGGACGCCCGTCAGACGGCCTGGGAGGCGACGAACGCGCCGCGCTTCTCGACCGCCATCTGGTACAGCCGGCCGGCACGGTACGAGGACCGCACCAGCGGGCCGGACATCACGCCGGAGAAGCCGATCTGCTCGGCCTCCTCCTTCAGCTCCACGAACTCCTGCGGCTTGACCCAGCGCTCCACGGGGTGGTGGCGCACGCTCGGGCGCAGGTACTGCGTGATGGTGATCAGCTCGCAGCCGGCGTCGTGCAGCTGCCGCAGCGCCTCGCCGACCTCCTCGCGCGTCTCGCCCATGCCGAGGATCAGGTTCGACTTGGTCACCAGGCCGAAGTCGCGGGCCTCGGTGATGACCTTCAGGGAGCGCTCGTAGCGGAAGCCGGGGCGGATGCGCTTGAAGATCCGCGGGACCGTCTCCACGTTGTGCGCGAAGACCTCGGGGCGGGACTCGAAGACCTCCCGCAGCAGTTCCGGGACCGCGTTGAAGTCGGGGGCGAGCAGTTCGACCTTGGTGCGGCCGGCCTCGCGGGCGGCGGTCTGCTCGTGGATCTGGCGGACCGTCTCGGCGTACAGCCAGGCGCCGCCGTCGGGAAGGTCGTCACGGGCGACACCGGTGATGGTGGCGTAGTTCAGGTCCATGGTGACCACGGACTCGCCGACGCGGCGCGGCTCGTCGCGGTCCAGCGCCTCGGGCTTGCCGGTGTCGATCTGGCAGAAGTCGCAGCGCCGGGTGCACTGGTCGCCGCCGATGAGGAAGGTGGCCTCGCGGTCCTCCCAGCACTCGTAGATGTTGGGGCAGCCGGCTTCCTGGCAGACCGTGTGCAGGCCCTCGCTCTTCACGAGGCTCTGCATCTTGGTGTACTCGGGGCCCATTTTCGCCCGGGTCTTGATCCACTCGGGCTTGCGCTCGATGGGGGTCTGGCTGTTGCGGACCTCCAGGCGCAGCATCTTGCGTCCGTCCGGTGAGACTGCGGACACGTCGGCTCCCTGTGCTTCGATTCTTCGGCGTACACCAGGGTACGCCCGTGCTTACTGAGCCCTGCCGTCAGGCCAACCCGGTGACCGCGGGGCCCATTCCCCGACTCAGACGGTCGCCTTCTCGATCTCCCGCGGCTTGAGGTCCGCGTTCTCCAGCACGTCCCGCAGATGCCGCTCGACGACAGGCAGCACCTCCTCGATGGTGACGTCCCGGCCGAGTTCCGCCGCCAGGGAGGCGACGCCGGCGTCGCGGATGCCGCACGGGATGATCTTGTCGAACCACTTGTTGTCCGGGTTCACGTTGAGGGCGAAGCCGTGCATGGTCACGCCCTTCGCCACCCTGATCCCGATGGCCGCGATCTTGCGGTCCTCGCGCCGCTGGCCGGCGTTGGAGGGCGCGTACTCCGGGCCGTTCAGCCGCGGGTCGAACTCCTCGTCGGTCAGGCGGGGGTCGAAGTCCAGGGAGAGGCCGCCGAGTGCCGGGCGCTGCTCCACGGGGTCGCCGAGGACCCAGACGCCGCTGCGGCCCTCGACCCGGGTGGTCTCCAGGCCGAACTCCGCGCAGGTGCGGATCAGGGCCTCCTCCAGCCGCCGTACGTGTGCCACGACGTCCACCGGGCGGGGGAGCTTCTGGATGGGGTAGCCGACCAGCTGGCCGGGACCGTGCCAGGTGATCTTGCCGCCGCGGTCCACGTCGATGACCGGCGTGCCGTCCAGCGGGCGCTCGTTGTCGGCGGTGCGCCGGCCCGCCGTGTACACCGGGGGGTGTTCGAGCAGCAGGACGGTGTCGTCGATCTCGTCCGCGAACCGGGCCGCGTGCACGCGGCGCTGCTCGTCCCACGCCACCTGGTACTCGACGGCATCCGCCCCGAACCCCATGCGGACGAACCGCAACTCACTCACGGCAAGCGCCTCCCTAGAAGCACCGGAAAGTCGTAAGGCACGAAGCGTGCCTACGCCACTGTACGACCGGTCCGTTCGAGTGGGCTCCCGTGGCCCACGTCAGCCCGTAGGCGCAATCCTCACACGATCGGATGAATGGGCGGGGTAACGTGCGATCGGGTGCTTACTCTCCGCTACATTCGCGCCGTTCGAGAGGCCAAAAGGGCTGCTCACCGGCAAATCCGGGCGTTCGGCGGCCGTACGGCAACGCGACGCCCGAAAGGCAGGAGACCGCACCGCAGATGACGGAACGACCCGCGCAGCGCACTCCCAATCGACAGCTCGCCGCGCTCATCGCAGAAGCGGGATTCTCCAACGCGGGTCTCGCCCGCCGGGTGGACCAGCTCGGACTCGAACACGGGCTTGACCTGAGATACGACAAGACATCGGTCACCCGCTGGCTGCGCGGACAGCAGCCGCGCGGCACGACCCCGGCGCTGATCGCCGAGGTCTTCACCCGGCGCCTCGGACGCCGGCTCACCGCCCAGGACCTCGGCCTGGACGCCTGCGCGCCCGTGTACGCCGGGCTGGAGTTCGCCGCGACCCCCGAGGAGGCCGTCGACATCGTCAGCGGCCTGTGGCGCAAGGACTCCGGCAGCCATGCCGAGCTGCGCAAGATCGCGTTCACCCCGGCCGGGCTCGTGGTGCCCAGCCGGGACTGGCTGATCGGCCGCGCCGACGAGAGGGTCGCGCGCGGCGAGCCCGTCACCCGGGTGCAGGTCCCGGGCCGGCCGGTGGTGCCCCGCCAGCGCGGCCAGGCCGAGCGAGGGCCGGGCCAGAAGGTCACCGGCGGGGACATCGCCGCGCTGCGCTCGGTCGGCGATCTGTTCCGCTCCCTGGACGACATGTACGGCGGCGGCCACGCCCGGCAGGCCCTCGTGCGCTACCTGGAGCACGAGTGCGAGCCGATGCTGCGCGGCACGTACGGCGAGCAGACCGGCCGCCGGCTGTTCGCCGCCGCCGCGGACCTCACGCGGCTCGCGGGCTGGACGTCGTTCGACATCGCCGCGCACGGTCTCGCGCAGCGCTACTTCGTGCAGGCGCTGCGGCTGGCCCAGGCCGCCGGGGACCGGCCGTTCGGGTCGTACGTGCTGGCGACCATGAGCCGGCAGGCCGTCTACCTCGGGCACGGCCGGGAGGCCGTCCAGCTGGCGCGCGTCGCCCAGCAGGGCGTCGGCACCGGAGCCCCGCCGGCGGTGCTGGCCCTGCTGCACGCGTGCGAGGCGCGCGGGCACGGCGTGCTCGGTGAGGTGCGCGCCTGCACGGCCTCCCTCGTCCGGGCCGAGCGCGCCCTGGAGGCCGCCCGCCCCGGCGACGACGTCCCGCACTGGGCGCGGTTCTTCGACGACGCGCAGCTCGCCGACGAGTTCGGGCACTGCCACCGGGACCTCCAGCAGTTCCGGGCGGCCGCCCAGCACGCGGAGCGCTCCTTGCAGCTGAGGGCCCCCGCCTTCGCCCGCAGCCGCCTGTTCTGCCGGCTCGTCCTGGCCAGCGCCCGCCTCGGCCTCGGCGAACTCGACCAGGCGTGCGCCCTGGCCGCCGAGGCGGCCGGCCAGGCCGCGGAGATGCGGTCCGTCCGGGCGATCGAGTACGTCCGCGACTTCGAACGCAGACTGGAGCCCTACCGGGACGCGGCCCCGGTCCGCGGCTACCGGGACCGGGTCGCCGCGTTGCTGTGAGGGGTCGGTGCGGTCGCCTGTAACCGGTCCGTCCGGCTCAGGCGGCCGTTCGTAAGGGTTCTGAGCGGTTCAGGGAGCCTGCCGCGCCCAGGTCCGTCAGGATCGCCGTCGTGGCGCGGCGGGCCGAGTGGAGGGCGCCCTGGACCGTGCTGGTGTCGCGGTGGTCGCCGCACACGTACAGGCCCGCCAGCAGCCGGACCGGGCGGCGCAGGTCGTGCGGGGCGGTCATCGCGGGCACGGCCTCGGGTGTGTGGTGCACGGCCAGCGTCTCCCAGCGGGCCGTCGAGGTGCCGTACAGCCGGGCCAGGTGCATCCGTACGGCCGTGTCGACGTCCGGCGGCGGGGTGCCGAGGACCGTCGAGGTGACGAGGGCGCGGCCGGCCGGGGCGCGGCTCGGGTCGACGCGGCTGATCACCGCCGTGTGCGCCACCGGGCCGCCGCGGTCGGCGTCCAGCAGGAGCGAGGCGCCGGTCTCCGGTGCCTCGTCCATCGTGTGGTGGAGGACCGTCACCGGGTGGAAGCCGGGCACGCGCAGCCCCGGCAGCAGCTCCCCGGCGGTCCGCGCGTCGGTGGCCAGCAGCACCGCCCGGCACCGGATCACGCCGTGCCCGGCGGTCGTCACGGCCGTCGTGGCGATCGAGGTCACCCGCACCCCGGTGTGCACGGTGCCCGGCGGCAGCGAGCGCGCCAGCAGGTCGGGCAGGGCCTCGGCGCCGCCCTCGGGCAGGCACAGCCGGCCGCTCGCGAAGGCGTGCAGCGCGAGGTCCGCGCACCGGCTGGACGTCGTCAGCTCCGGGTCGTACAGCAGGGCGGCGAGCAGCGGCCGCAGGAAGCCGTCGATCGTGCGGGCCGGGATGCCCCGCTCCGCGAGGGCCCGCGCCGCCGGGGCTTCCGGGCGGCTGAGCAGCCGTTCGACGGGCGACGAGGCCAGCCGGGCGAGCGCGGCGCCGAGGCGCGCCTGGTCGACGGCGGTACCCAGCGGGGCTCCGGCGCGCGGCCGGGGGACCGTGGAGGCCCTGGGGGCGGTTGCAAGGGCGCGTACGGCGTGGAGTGCGCCCCTCGCGCGCCGGGCGCCCGCCGGGCCGGTGAGCGCCCCGGCGCGGTGCCGGCGCCCGTCGCTGTGCAGCAGCACCCCCGGGGCGAAGGACCGCAGCGCGAGCGCGTCCAGGGCCGGTGTCCGGCGGAGCTCGGGATACGACGTCGACAGAAGCTGCCCGATCCGGTCCAGCCGGAAGCCGTCGATCTTCTCGGTCGACATGCGGCCACCCGGACAGGGGGCCGCCTCCAGGACCGCGGTGGATATTCCTGCGCTGGTCAGCCGGTGCGCCGCGGCGAGCCCGGCGACCCCGGCTCCCACGATGACGACGTCCGCCTGGTACGCGGGCTCAAGCACGTGCCCCTCCTCGAGGTTGCGCGGCCGGTGGAGACGTCATGCCCCCAACTGGCCCGGGAAATACCCGAGTTCGGCACGAGGTTACGGACGCGACCGGTCAGGGACAGTCGCGCATCGACAGAGCACGGTCGCACGGCGGTCGCATACGGACATCCGGTCGGACCTCGCCGCGCTACCGCACGGCCGCCCGGATCGCCCCCTCGATGTCCGGGAACGCGAAGGTGAAGCCCGACTCCAGCAGCCGCGCCGGCCGCACCCGCTGACTGCCGAGGACGTCCCCGGCCATCTCGCCCAGCACGGTCCGCAGGACGGGCGCCGGGACCGGCAGCAGCGCCGGCCGGTGCAGCACCCGGCCCATGGCCGCGGTGATCTCCCGGTTCGTCACCGGCTCGGGAGCGGTCACGTTGAACGGCCCCGACAGGTCGTCGGCGTCCAGCAGATGCCGGATCGCCGCCACCTCGTCGTGCAGCGACACGAACGACCAGTACTGCCGCCCGTCCCCGAGCCGTCCCCCCAGCCCCGCCCTGAACAGCGGGAACAGCCGCCCCCACGCCCCGCCCTCCCGGGCCACCACAAGACCGGTGCGCACGAACACCGTCCGCACCCTCGCCTCCCGCGCGGGCGCCGCCGCGGCCTCCCACTCCACGCACAACTCCGGCAGGAAACCCGTCCCGGGCGGACTCGACTCGTCCACGGCCCGCTCGCCGGTCTCGCCGTAGTAGCCGATCGCGCTGCCGTTCACGAAGACCCGCGGCCGCTCCCCGGGCTTCAGCTCCGCCATCGCGGAGGCCAGCGCCGCCGTGCCCCGCACCCGGCCGCGCCGCAGACTCTCCTTGTACGCGTCGGTCCAGCGCCGCGCCCCCACGTTCGCACCGGCCAGATTGACCACCGCGTCGCACCCGGCGAGCACCTCGGCCGCCACCCGGCCACCGTCGGGGTCCCAGCGGACCTCGTCCGCCGCGCGGGGCGCCCGCCGCACCAGCCGGACCACCTCGTGCCCGTCCGCGACGAGCGAGCGCACCAGGGCGGCACCGATCAGCCCGGAGGAACCGGCGACCACGATTCTCGACAGATCCATGCACGCCATCCTGCCCGGAACCCGCCCGGATACCGCTTCACGAGGTGACGACATCCCCCGTGTCCACCGGGGCCGTCGCCGTCGCCGCGCGGCGGGCGGAGGAGGCCACCTCGTCCGCGGTCAGGACGTAACCGGTCTCGTCGTCGGTCGTGGAGCGGGCGAAGACCACCCCGTACACCCGGCCGTCGGTGGTCAGCAGCGGACCGCCCGAGTTGCCCGGGCGCACGGTGGAGCGGATCGAGTAGATCTCGCGGGTCACCGTCTCGTCGTTGTAGATGTTCTGCCCGGTGGCCTGTATGCGGCCGGCGACCGTCGCCGCCTGGAGATCCAGCGCGCCGTCCTCCGGGTAGCCCGCCACGACCGCCGAGTCGCCGCGCGCGGCATCGGTGTCGAAACGCAGGACGGGGGCGCGCAGCTGCGGCACGTACAGCACCGCCACATCGCGCCGGGGATCGAAGAGCACCACCCGCGCCGCGTACGACGGCCCGACGCCGCCCACGCGGACGTCCGGCCGGTCGATGCCGGCCACCACGTGCGCGTTGGTCATCACGCGCTGCGGGGCGTACACGAACCCGCTGCCCTCGCGGCCCTGCGTCCCGGCGGACCCCTCGATCTTGACGGTGCTGCGCCTGGCGGCCTCCGTGGCGGCCGGGGTGACGCTGTCGCCCGTGGGCCTGGCGACCTCGGCCGTCGACTCGTTCTCGAACGGGTTGAAGACCTGCGGGAAACCCGCCTCGGTCAGCGCGGAGGTGGCCCGCGAGAACCAGGCCGGAGTCGTGTCCGGCATCGCGTCCTGCACACCGCCCAGCAGCCGCGAGTCCCGGATCGCCGACGTCAGCAGCGGCGAGGAGGACGCGGCCAGCACGCTCGCCGCCACCCAGGACACGATCAGCACCGCCACCGCGTTGGCCGCGGCCCCGCCGATGCCGTCGGCCACCCGCAGCGGCCCGCGGTCCAGCTCCCGGCGCAGCCGCAGCGCCAGCCGCCCCGCCAGCTCGTGCACCAGCACGGCGGGCAGCAGCACGGTCAGCACCGCGGCCACCGTCGCCCGGGTGGTGCCCGGAGTGACCAGGTCCATCACCCACGGCAGCAGCCACACGCCGATCGCCGCGCCGCCCACGAAGCCGGCCAGCGACACACAGCCGGCCACCAGCCCGCGCCGGTAGCCGGACGCCGCGTAGGCCACCATCACGAGCAGCAGCAGGATGTCGAGCAGGTCCACTGAGCCGCCTTTCTCCAGGACCTCGTAGCAGGACCTCTTAGTACGTGTGCGAAGCGCTCCTTGATCAGCGCGCGGCGGCGTGTCACCGGGATTCGGCCACGCTGCGTACACCTGGAGGAACGCCCCGGACCCGGATGATGGTTCCACCCGGTGTCACACCACACATCGCGGGCGGACCCGATCCGTCGGACAGTAGGACCATGCGTGCCATCCGACGGGTCACGGCGGAGCGGGTGCGGGGTCTCCCCGGGGGACGGGGAGCCCTCGTGGTCCTCGGCTGCGTACCGGGACTGGCCGCCGCGCTCGCGCTCGTCCTGTGTGCCGACGGCGTGGAGCGCGGCGCCGAGCGGGAGAAGCGGCCCGTCGCGGCGCGCCCCGCCTCCTACCACGCGGCCCGGCCGCCCATCGTGCCCCGGGACGTCTGGCTGGACGAGGAGAGCCTGCACACCCAGCCGCCCCCGCGCTACGACGACAAGGTGATCGCCGTCTTCGTCCACCACACCGACTCGCCCAACGACTACGACTGCGCCGACTCGCCGAGCATCATCCAGCACCTCTACGCCGGCCAGACCGGCGGCCGGCACTGGGACGACCTCGGCTACAACTTCGTCGTCGACCGCTGCGGCACGATCTACGAGGGCCGGGCCGGCGGCACCGACAAGCCCGTCACCGGCGCCCACACCCAGGGCTTCAACCACCGCACCGCGGGCGTCGCCGCCCTCGGCACCTTCACGGCCGGAGTGACCGTCCCCAAGGCGATGACCGACGCGATCGCCGCGGTCGTGGCGTGGAAGCTGGGGCTCTCCGGGACGGACCCGCGCGCGGAGGTACGGCTGACCTCCAGCAACGACCTCAGCCGCTACGCCGCCGGCACCACCGCCACGCTGCCCGCCGTGGCCGGTCACAACGACGGCTACTCGACGACCTGTCCCGGCGCCGCCCTCAGCGCCCGCCTCCCGGAGATCCGGGCCACCGCGGCCCGCCTCCAGGGCCGGCTCAGCCCTTGAACCGCTCCCACAGCCGGGGAAAACGCTCCGCCAGCGCCCGCTCGTCCTCGAAGTCCACCGGCGTCCCGGACGGCTCCGCGGGTGCCGGCGGCAGACCGAGGTCGGGGGCGACGGCACCGGTGAGCTGCTCGTACGCCTCGTCGGCGGCGTAGCCCAGCTCCTCCCCGTCGCCGTCGAACTCCTCGTCGAAGTCGTCCAGCAGCTCGGCCAGCGAGTCCGGGTCGTGCACCGCGCCCTCGTACACCTCGCGGCCCTGGCCGATCAGCCAGCAGCGGAAGAAGTCGAAGGCGTCGTCGCTGGCCCCGTCGAGCAGGACCCAGGCGGCACCCCAGACGTCCCAGGTGTACGCCCGGTTGTAGCGGGCCTCGAAGTGGCGGGCGAAGTCGAGCACGGCGTCCGGGTCCAGCTGGACCAGCCGCTCCACCAGCAGATCGGCCTGCTCCTCGGGGTCGTCCTCGGCGGCCTCACGGGTGGCGTCCACCAGATCCCAGAACTCCGTCTCGTCCATCACGGGTCAAGCATCGGCCCTGGACGGGTGGGGCGCACGTGGAGTGCGACGGATTGTTATGGGGCGTGCGCTCGGTCGGCGTACAGGGCGGCCAGACGTATCGCGTCGGCGGCGAACCGCTCCCGCAGCGACCGCGGGGCCAGCACCTCCACCCGTGGGCCGAGCGCCGCGAGCTGGCCGTGGGCGACCTCCTCGGACTCCACCGGGACGGTCACCGTCGTCCAGCCGTCCTCGTCCGGGGCGCCCGCGGCCTCCAGCGCCTCCCGCGCGGCCCGCGGATCGAGGGCGCGCGGCAGGGCGCGCGCCCCCTCGGGGGACACCCGCAGGACGACCTCGGCGCGCAGGAGCGACCGCGCGAACTGCTCGGCGCGCTCCTCCCAGAACCCCGGCAGGTCGAACGCCTCGTCCCGCTCGAACCGCCCGTCACCGGCGTCCACGGCGGTGAACCGGTCGATCCGGTACACCCGGTGCGCGCCGGCCCCGGCGACCCGGGCGCACAGGTACCAGACGCCGGCCTTCAGCACGAGCCCGTACGGCTCCAGCTCCCGCTCGACCTCGTCCGCCCCGCGCCGGTAGCGGGCGACGATCCGGCGGTCGTCCCAGACCGCCTCCGCGACGGCCGGCAGCAACCCGGGCGTCCTCGGCTCCGTGAACCAGTTCGGCGCGTCGAGATGGAAGCGCTGGGCCGCCGTACGGGAGGCGTCGCGCAGCGACGGCAGCAACGCGGCCGACACCTTCAGCCGCGCGGCCGACGCGGCGTCCTCGAGGCCCATCTCCCGCAGCGCCCCCGGCACCCCGCTGAGGAACAGCGCCTCGGCCTCGCCGCGCGCGAGCCCCGTCAGCCGGGTCCGGTACCCGCCGACCAGCCGGTACCCGCCGGCCCGGCCCCGCTCGGCGTAGACCGGGACACCGGCCTCCGACAGCGCCTGCGCGTCCCGGGTGACCGTCCGCTCGGACACCTCCAGCTCCCGCGCCAGCTCGGCGGCGGTCATGGAGGGCCGGGACTGGAGCAACAGGACCATCTTGATCAGACGAGCGGCACGCATACGGTCATCATGCCGGGGCCCACCGACAGCGAAGGGGCACGGCGAGCGCCGTGCCCCTTCGTCCAGTCGTCCCGGCCGCCTACAGGCCGTACTTCTCGCGGGCTTCCTTCACCGCGGTGGCCTTGACCTCGCCGCGCCTGGCGAGCTGGGCCAGGGCCGCGACGACGATCGACTCGGCGTCGACCCCGAAGTGGCGGCGGGCCGCGTCACGGGTGTCGGAGAGACCGAAGCCGTCGGCGCCGAGCGAGGACCAGTCCTGCTCGACCCACTGCGCGATCTGGTCCGGGACCTGGCGCATGTAGTCGGAGACCGCGAGCACCGGGCCCTCGGCGCCCTGGAGCGCCTGACGGACGTACGGGGTCCGCTCCTCGCCGCGCAGGAGGGCCGCGTCGGCCTCCAGCGCGTCGCGGCGCAGCTCCGTCCAGGAGGTCGCGGACCACACGTCGGCGGCCACGCCCCACTCCTCGGCGAGCAGCTGCTGCGCCTTGAGCGCCCAGTGGATCGCGGTGCCGGAGCCCAGCAGCTGGATGCGCGGGGCGTTCGCCGCCGGGGACAGCCCCGCCGACTCCGCCGTGTTGAAGCGGTACAGGCCCTTGACGATGCCCTGGTCGATGCCGTCCACGGCGGGCTTCGCGGGCTGCGGCAGCGGCTCGTTGTAGACGGTCAGGTAGTAGAAGACGTCCTGGTCCTCGCCGGGGGCCGCCTCGCCGTACATCCGGCGCAGACCGTCCTTGACGATGGCCGCGACCTCGTAGGCGAAGGCCGGGTCGTACGTCAGCGCCGCCGGGTTGGTCGCCGCGATGACGGGGGAGTGGCCGTCGGCGTGCTGCAGGCCCTCACCGGTCAGCGTGGTGCGGCCGGCCGTCGCGCCGACGAGGAAGCCGCGGCCGAGCTGGTCGCCGAGCTGCCACATCTGGTCGGCCGTGCGCTGCCAGCCGAACATCGAGTAGAAGATGTAGAACGGGATCATCGCCTCGCCGTGCGTCGCGTACGACGTCGAGGCGGCGATGAAGTCGGCCATCGAACCGGCCTCGGTGATCCCCTCGTTGAGGATCTGCCCGTTCTTCGCCTCCTTGTAGTACATCAGCTGGTCGCGGTCGACCGGCTCGTACGTCTGGCCCTTCGGCGAGTAGATGCCGAGGGACGGGAAGAGGCTCTCCATGCCGAAGGTGCGCGCCTCGTCGGGGACGATCGGCACCCAGCGCCGGCCGGTCTCCTTGTCGCGGACCAGGTCCTTGACCAGGCGGACGAACGCCATGGTGGTGGCCACGTTCTGCGAGCCGGAGCCCTTGTCGAAGGCGGCGAACGCCTTGTCGGCGGGGGCCGGCAGCGGGGCCACCGGGTGCAGACGGCGGGCCGGGGCGGGACCGCCGAGGGCCGCGCGGCGCTCCTGGAGGTAACGGACCTCGGGCGCGTCGGCGCCCGGGTGGCCGTAGGGCACCACGCCGTCGACGAAGTCGCTGTCCTTGATGGGCAGTTCGAGGCGGTCACGCATCGCCTTGAACTCGTCCACCGTCAGCTTCTTCATCTGGTGGTTGGCGTTCTTCGAGGCGAAGCCCTCGCCCAGGGTGTGGCCCTTGACCGTCTGGGCCAGGATCACGGTCGGCGCGCCCTTGAACTCGACGGCGGCCTTGTAGGCGGCGTACACCTTGCGCGCCTCGTGGCCACCGCGGGAGAGGTGGAAGCACTCGAGGATCTTGTCGTCGCTCAGCAGCTTCGCCATCTCGGCGAGCGCCGGGTCCTTGCCGAAGAAGTCCTCGCGGATGTAGGCGGCGTCGCGCGTCTGGTACGTCTGCACCTGCGCGTCCGGTACCTCGCGCAGCCGGCGGACGAGCGCGCCCGTGGTGTCGAGCTGGAACAGCTCGTCCCAGGCGGTGCCCCACAGCGTCTTGACCACGTTCCAGCCGGCGCCGCGGAACTGGGCCTCCAGCTCCTGCACGATCTTGAAGTTGGCGCGGACCGGGCCGTCGAGGCGCTGCAGGTTGCAGTTGATGACGAAGGTCAGGTTGTCCAGACCCTCGCGGGAGGCGAGTGCGAGGGCGGCCGTGGACTCCGGCTCGTCCATCTCGCCGTCACCGAGGAACGCCCACACGTGCGAGGAGGAGACGTCCTTGATGCCGCGCGCGGTCAGATAGCGGTTGAAGCGCGCCTGGTAGATCGCCGACAGCGGGCCGAGGCCCATGGAGACGGTCGGGAACTCCCACAGCCAGGGCAGCCGGCGCGGGTGCGGGTACGACGGCAGGCCGTTGCCGCCCGCCTCCTGGCGGAAGTTGTCCAGGTGCTGCTCGGTGAGGCGGCCGTCGAGGAAGGCGCGGGCGTAGATGCCCGGCGAGGCGTGGCCCTGGATGTAGAGCTGGTCGCCGCTGCCGTCGCCCTCCTTGCCCTTGAAGAAGTGGTTGAAGCCGGTCTCGTAGAGCCAGGCGGCGGAGGCGAAGGTGGCGATGTGGCCGCCCACGCCGTGCTTGGCGCCGCGGGTCACCATCGCGGCCGCGTTCCAGCGGTTCCACGCGGTGATCCGGCGCTCCATCTCCTCGTCACCGGGCACGGCGGGCTCACCGGCGGTCGGGATGGTGTTGACGTAGTCGGTCTCGAGGAGCTTCGGCAGCGCGATGCCGGTGCCCTCGGCCCGCTCCAGCGTCCGGCGCATCAGGTACGCCGCACGGTGCGGGCCGGCCGCCTCGGCGACCGCGTCCAGCGAGGCCTGCCACTCGGCGGTCTCCTCCGGGTCACGGTCCGGGAGCTGGTCGAGCGCGCTCGGCCGGATGGCGTTGGGGTCGGTCATGTCGCCGCCTTCCTCAGTCGAAGGGGGTTCCCTCATCGGCAAGGGTTCGGGGTTGCCCTTTGTCTTTGGCAGGACAGGGCGGTGACCTCGGTGGAGGTCCAGCGGTGACAATAACTCCCTGATCGATGATCGATCAAAGGGTTCCCGGGTAAAACATCGCGTTCCGGGGAAAGTAGGCATGCGGTGCCTCGGTGGATGGCACCCGGTGCCGTGTTTTCGAAGGATTTCCGCAGGTGAGCGGGGTGATGCTCGACTGTCGATCAGGCCCGCGGGGCGCAGCCGAGCACATGCGCCTTCACCAGTTCCGCGATCCTCGGATCCCGCCGGCGGAACGCCTGGACCAGCTCCTCGTGCTCCTCGGCGTACGACTGCTGAACGGTGCCGAGCCAGCGGATGGACAGAGCCGTGAAGACCTCGATGCCGAGGCCCTCCCAGGTGTGCAGCAGCACCGAGTTGCCCGCGGCCCGCACCAGCTCGCGGTGGAAGCCCACCGTGTGCCGCACCTGACCGGTGCCGTCGGCGTCCCGGTCGGCCTCGTACAGCGCCGCCACATGCGGTTCCAGCGCGGAGCAGTCCTCGGCGAGGGCGTCGGCGGCCAGCTCCGCGGCGATGGCCTCGAGGCCGGCCCGGACGGGGTAGCTCTCCTCCAGGTCGCCCGCGGTCAGGTTCCGCACCCGTACGCCCTTGTTGGGGGCGGACTCGATCAGCCGCAGCGACTCCAGCTCGCGCAGT
Organism: Streptomyces sp. NPDC059852; assembly: GCF_042731455.1. Classification (NCBI taxonomy): domain Bacteria; kingdom Bacillati; phylum Actinomycetota; class Actinomycetes; order Kitasatosporales; family Streptomycetaceae; genus Streptomyces; species Streptomyces sp. NPDC059852. Next base: position 158,174 of record NZ_JBHWJK010000014.1, read on the forward strand.
GCCTCCCGGACCGGGGTCTGGCTGACCTCCAGCTCGGTGGCGATGCGCCGCTCGACGATCCGCTCGCCCGGCTGCCAGCGCCCGCTGATGATCCCCTCGAGGATGTGCTCGCGGATCTGTTCGCGCAGCGAGTGGATGACGGGGGCGGTCATGAGAGCTCCTTAGGGCGCGTTGACGTTTAGACAATACGGCGGTTGCGCTCCGCGGGGAGGGCCGACGACGGTGCTTTGGTGCAGGTGAGACGAGGCGCACACGCGGTGATGGATGGGGCGCCCACGAGCTCGGTGCGCGGGTGCCGCCGGGCGGGTACGGGTGCGTCGGGGCCGGTCGCGCGGTTCCCCACTCCCCTGGAGGGGCGTTCGCGCCCGGGTACAGAGCGGCGCCCCGTCCGGAATCGATCCGGGCGGGGCGCCGTACTGCCGAACAGTGAGGATCAGAGGCCGAGCTCGACCTCGAACTCGCCGGCCTCGAGGATCGCCTTGACCGCCGTCAGGTAACGGGCCGCGTCGGCGCCGTCCACCAGGCGGTGGTCGTAGGACAGGGTCAGGTACGTCATGTCGCGGACGCCGATGACCGTGCCCTCCTCGGTCTCGATGACCGCCGGGCGCTTGACTGTGGCACCGATGCCGAGGATCGCGACCTGGCCCGGCGGCACGATGATCGTGTCGAAGAGCGCACCGCGCGAACCGGTGTTGGAGATGGTGAAGGTCGCGCCGGACAGCTCGTCGGGCGTGATCTTGTTGCCGCGGACCTTGCCCGCCAGCTCCGCCGTGGCCTTGGCGATGCCCGCGATGTTGAGGTCGCCGGCGTGCTTGATGACCGGGGTCATCAGGCCCTTCTCGGAGTCCACCGCGATCCCGACGTTCTCGGAGTCGAAGTAGGTGATCGTGCCCTCGGCCTCGTTGATCTTGGCGTTGATGACCGGGTGGGCCTTCAGCGCCTGGGCCGCCGCCTTCACGAAGAACGGCATCGGGGAGAGCTTGACGCCCTCGCGCGCGGCGAAGGAGTCCTTGGCCTGGGCGCGCAGGCGCATCAGGCGGGTGACGTCGACCTCGACGACCGAGGACAGCTGCGCCTGCTCGTGCAGCGCCTTGACCATGTTGTCGCCGATGACCTTGCGGATGCGCGGCATCTTGACGGTCTGGCCGCGGAGGGGGGAGGCCTCCAGGGTCGGCGCCTTCTTGGCGACCGGGGCCGCGGCGGCAGGAGCCGGCGCGGCGGTGGCGGCCTTGGCGGCCTCGGCGGCGGCGATGACGTCCTGCTTGCGGATACGGCCGCCGACGCCGGTGCCCTTGACGGAGCCCAGGTCGACGCCGTGCTCGGCGGCGAGCTTGCGCACCAGCGGGGTGACGTAGGCGCCCTCGTCGGTCGCCTGCGCGGCCGGAGCGGCGGGAGCCGCCGGGGCCTTGGCCGGAGCCGGAGCCGGAGCGGCCGGGGCCGCCGGAGCGGGGGCCGGGGCGGCGGGCTGGGCCGGAGCCGGGGCGGCAGCGGCGGGCGCGGCCGGAGCGGCGGGGGCCGGGGCGGGCGCGGCGGGCTGGGCCGGAGCCGGAGCCGCGGCGGGGGCCGGGGCCTCCTGCGCCGGGGCGGCCGCCGGGGCGGCACCCGCGGCACCGATGACGGCGAGCTTGGCGCCGACCTCGGCCGTCTCGTCCTCGCCCACCACGATCTCCAGCAGGGTGCCGGACGCGGGCGCGGGGATCTCGGTGTCGACCTTGTCCGTGGAGACCTCGAGCAGCGGCTCGTCGGCCTCGACGGAGTCGCCGACCGACTTCAGCCAGCGGGTGACCGTGCCCTCGGTGACGGACTCGCCGAGCGCGGGCAGGACGACGTCCGTGCCCTCGGCGGAGCCGCCGCCGGACGCGGCCTCGGCGGTCGGGGCGGGCGCCGGGGCGGCCTGCTCGGTGGACGGCGCGGCGGCGGCCGGCTCCGGAGCCGCGGCGGGCTCGGGCTCGGGCTCGGCGGCCGGGGCCGGGGCGGCGGCCGGGGTGCCGCTGCCGTCGTCGATCACGGCCAGCTCGGCGCCGACCTCGACCGTCTCGTCCTCGGCGACCTTGATGGAGGACAGGACGCCGGACGCGGGGGAGGGGATCTCGGTGTCGACCTTGTCGGTGGAGACCTCGAGCAGCGGCTCGTCGGCCTCGACGCGCTCACCCTCGGCCTTCAGCCAGCGGGTGACAGTGCCCTCGGTGACGCTCTCGCCGAGCGCCGGAAGGGTTACGGAAACCGCCATGGTTTCGGTTGCTCCTTACGAATTGCGGAAGTCTGTGGGCGTCGCTGGGACGCGGAGTCGCTTCGTCGGCCGAGGGTCAGTCGTGCGCGTGCAGCGGCTTGCCCGCCAGCGCCAGGTGCGCCTCGCCGAGCGCCTCGTTCTGCGTCGGGTGGGCGTGGATGAGCTGGGCGACCTCGGCCGGCAGCGCCTCCCAGTTGTAGATCAGCTGGGCCTCGCCGACCTGCTCGCCCATACGGTCGCCGACCATGTGGACGCCGACGACGGCGCCGTCCTTGACCTGGACGAGCTTGATCTCACCGGCGGTGTTCAGGATCTTGCTCCTGCCGTTGCCCGCGAGGTTGTACTTCAGGGCGACGACCTTGTCCGCGCCGTAGATCTCCTTGGCCTTGGCCTCGGTGATGCCGACGGAGGCGACCTCGGGGTGGCAGTAGGTCACGCGGGGGACACCGTCGTAGTCGATCGGGACGGTCTTCAGGCCGGCCAGCCGCTCGGCCACCAGGATGCCCTCGGCGAAGCCGACGTGCGCGAGCTGGAGGGTCGGGACGAGGTCACCGACGGCGGAGATGGTCGGCACGTTGGTGCGCATGTACTCGTCGACGAGGACGTAGCCGCGGTCCATCGCGACGCCCTGCTCCTCGTAGCCGAGGCCCTGCGAGACCGGGCCGCGGCCGACGGCGACCAGCAGCACCTCGGCCTCGAACTCCTTGCCGTCGGCGAGGGTGACCTTGACGCCGTCCTGGGTGTACTCGGCCTTCTGGAAGAAGGTGCCCAGGTTGAACTTGATGCCGCGCTTGCGGAAGGCGCGCTCCAGGAGCTTGGAGCTGTTCTCGTCCTCGACCGGGACGAGGTGCTTGAGGCCCTCGATGACGGTGACGTCGGCGCCGAACGACTTCCACGCCGAGGCGAACTCGACGCCGATGACGCCGCCGCCCAGGATGATCGCGGACTTCGGCACGCGGTCCAGGACGAGGGCGTGGTCGGAGGAGATGATCCGGTCGCCGTCGATGTCCAGGCCCGGCAGCGACTTCGGCACGGAGCCGGTCGCGAGCAGCACGTGGCGGCCCTGGACACGCTGCCCGTTCACGTCGACGGAGGTCGGGGAGGACAGTCGGCCCTCACCCTCGATGTACGTCACCTTGCGGGAGGCCACGAGGCCCTGCAGTCCCTTGTACAGACCGGCGATCACGCCGTCCTTGTACTTGTGGACGCCGGCGATGTCGATGCCCTCGAAGGTGGCCTTCACGCCGAACTGCGCGCTCTCGCGGGCCTGGTCGGCGATCTCGCCCGCGTGCAGCAGGGCCTTGGTGGGGATGCATCCCCGGTGCAGGCAGGTGCCGCCGACCTTGTCCTTCTCGATCAGGGCGACGTCCAGGCCCAGCTGCGCTCCGCGCAGGGCCGCGGCGTAACCGCCACTACCACCGCCGAGGATCACTAGGTCGAAAACGGTGCTGGCGTCGTTCGCCACGTCACGTCCTCCATGCATGTGCGCCACGCCGGTCTCCAGTGACCGGTCGGCGGCTGGTGTCCGGCCGCTCGTTCTTTCGGCCCTTGGTGGGGCCCTGTCCTGCCGAGCCCCATCTTCGCACTTGTCCACACCGAACGAGACGCCGGGCCTGTGTGTGAGACGTCCCACTCGGCGCCGTCCGGCGGCCCCCGGACCGGACGGCGACGGGGCCTCGCCCTACCCGCGTGCGAGGCCCCGTCGGCCGGGAACCGGGTGTCAGCCCAGGTCGCCCGCGGCCGTCAGCTCGGCCAGCCGCACCAGCGTCCGCACCGCGGAGCCCGTGCCGCCCTTGGGGGTGTACCCGAACGGGCCGCCCTCGTTGAACGCCGGGCCCGCGATGTCGAGGTGCGCCCAGGTGATGCCCTCGCCCACGAACTCGCGCAGGAAGAGACCGGCGACGAGGCCGCCGCCCATCCGCTCGCCCATGTTGGCGATGTCGGCGGTCGGGGAGTCCATGCCCTTGCGCAGGTGCTCCGGCAGCGGCATCGGCCACGACGCCTCGCCGACCTCCTCGGCGGCCTCCACGACGGCCGCGCGGAACGCGTCGTCGTTGGCCATCACGCCGAAGGTGCGGCTGCCGAGCGCCAGCACCATCGCGCCGGTCAGCGTCGCCACGTCCACGATGGCGTCCGGCTTCTCCTGGGAGGCCGCCCACAGCGCGTCGGCCAGGACCAGGCGGCCCTCGGCGTCGGTGTTGAGGACCTCGACGGTCTTGCCGCTGAACATGCGCAGGACGTCACCGGGACGGGTGGCGGAGCCGGAGGGCATGTTCTCGGCCAGCGCCAGCCAGCCGGTGACGTTGACCTCGAGGCCGAGGCGCGCGGCGGCGACGACGGCGGCGAACACGGCGGCGGCACCGCTCATGTCGCACTTCATCGTCTCGTTGTGCCCGGCCGGCTTCAGCGAGATGCCGCCCGAGTCGTAGGTGATGCCCTTGCCGACGAGCGCGAGGTGCTTGGCGTTGCGCGAGTGCGTGTACGTCAGCTTCACCAGGCGCGGGCCGGCGGCGGAACCGGCGCCGACGCCCAGGATGCCGCCGTAGCCGCCCTTGGCGAGCGCCTTCTCGTCGAGCACCTGCACCTTGATGCCGTGCTCCTTGGCGGCCGCCGTGGCGATCGCGGCGAACGACTCGGGGTTGAGGTCGTTCGGCGGGGTGTTGATGAGGTCGCGGGCGCGGTTCAGCTCCTCGGAGACGGCCGTGGCGCGCTCGAGGGCGGCCTTGTGCGCCTTGTCGCGGGGCTTGGCGCCGAGCAGCGCGGCCTCGGCCAGGGGCGCCTTGCCGTTCTTGCGCGCCCCGGAGCCGTCCTTGTACGCGTCGAAGGAGTAGGCGCCCAGCAGGACGCCCTCGGCGATCGCGCCGAGGTCGGCGGCGTCGGCCAGCGGCAGCGCGAACGCGGCCTTCTTGGACCCGGCGAGGGCGCGCGCGGCCACACCGGCAGCCTTGCGCAGGGCCTCGCCCTCGAAGCCGGCCTCCTCGTCCCCGGGCAGTGCGCCGAGGCCGACGGCCACGACGACCGGGGCCTTGAAGCCGGACGGGGCGGGGAGCTTCGTCACCTCGCCCTCGGAGCCGGAGGCGCCGAGGGTCTCCAGGACGCCGGCGAGCTTGCCGTCGTACGCCTGGTCCACGGCCTCGGCGCCGGGGGCGACGACCAGGCCCGCGCCCTTGGAGCCGGAGCCCTTGGCGACACCGATCACGAGCGCGTCGGCGCGCAGGCCGGGCGCCGCGGCGGTGCTGAGAGTCAGAGCAGTCACGGTGGTGATTTCTCGCTTCCGATGTGAAGTTGCGGTGGCCGAAAGGTGTGGGTCGGCCGGGCTCGAGGGCCGACCCTAGTTCCGACCTGGCGGTGCGGGTGTCAGCGGGGCCTTCCCCGGTACGGCACGAACACTGCGGCTGAGCCTACGCTCGCGTGAGCGTTCGCTCATTCCTGCGGTCGTTCACCCGTCCGTGGCGTCGCGCCGCTTCCCGATCCCCGCGATCGGTGAGCTGAGTCACACTCGTGTGGTTTCCGGCGAGTGATCCGCTCGCCGTTTCGCATGATTTCCACGGATCCTCCGTAGCTCCTCCACGTGGAGCGCCCGGGGATCCTCTGGGGGGAAGGACAACCATGGCGCAGAGAGCGCACCGTTGGAGAGACACGGCCGCCGTGTCCGCCGCCGCCGGACTGCTGGCGCTGGGCCTGGGCGTGCCCGGTGCCTCGGCCGCGGCCGAACCGCGCGTCGACCTCAAGGTGCTGGTGGTGGACGACGGCGGCAGTGCCGTCCAGGCCATCACGGCACAGCTGAGAAGCACCGGCATCCCGTACACCACCGTCGACCTGAACGACACGAACCGCCCGTCCGTCACGGCCGCGTTCCTCAGCGACACCGTCGGCGGCACCCCGCGCGCCAAGTACCAGGGCGTCGTACTGCCGCACGAGGCGCCGTTCGGCGCGGGCTCGGCCGAGCAGACCGCGCTCGAGAACTTCGAGCGGACCTTCGGCATCCCGCAGGTGGACGCCTACACCTGGGCCCATCCCGAGGTCGGCCTCGACTACACCACCGAGGGCGGCTGGGCGGGCAGCCTCGACGGACACGAGGCCGCGGTCACCGCGCAGGGCCGGGCCGGCGCCTTCGGCTATCTCGCCGGCGCCTTCACCTTCGAGGACAACGACCCGTCCGTGCCGGAGAGTTACGGCTACGCCGCCCGGCCCCGCGCCGGCTTCACCAGCTACGTCGACATCCCGGTGCCGGGGGGCTCCGGGAGGGGCAGCCTGGTCGGCGAGTACACCGCCGACGGGCGCCGCCAGCTCGTCGTCACCTTCGCCTACAACCAGTACCAGCAGCAGTTCCGGCTGCTGGCCCGCGGCATCGTCGAGTGGCTGACCCAGGGCGTCCACCTCGGCCAGGCCCGTAACTACCTCGCCGTGCACGTCGACGACGTCTTCGCGCCCGACGCCCGCTGGGACACCGAGCGCAACTGCACGCCCGGGGACATCGACTGCGTCGGGGGCGGCGGCGAGGAGGCCCCGCCGATCCGGATGACCGAGCAGGACGCCGTCCGGGCCGCCCAGTGGCAGCGCGAGAGCGGCTTCCGGCTCGACATGGTCTACAACGCGGGCTCGGGCGAGGAGTGGAAGGCCGAGCACGGCGGCACCGACGCGCTCGCCGCGCGGCTGATCGCCGACCGCAACCAGTACCGCTGGATCAACCACACCTACACGCACCCGTTCCTCGGCTGTGTGCAGGACACCTCCACGGTGCCGTGGAGCTGCGCGAAGAACGCCGACGGCTCCGTCCAGTACATGAGCCGGTCGGAGATCTCCGCCCAGATCCGGGACAACCACACCTGGGGTGTGACCAAGGGTCTCCCGCTCGACCGCACCGAACTGGTGACCGGCGAGCACTCGGGCCTGAAGAACCTGCCGCAGCAGCCGAACGACAACCCCAACCTGGCCGGCGCCCTCGCCGACAACGGGGTCAAGTGGATCGCCTCGGACAACTCCCGCGAGGCCGCCCAGCGCCCGGTCGGCTCGGCCCTCACCGTCCCCCGCTACCCGATGAACGTGTACTACAACACGGGGACCGCTCAGGAGATGGCCGACGAGTACAACTGGATCTACACCTCGAAGGCCGACGGCGGCAGCGGGATCTGCGAGTCCAGCTCCTCCTCCACCTGCCTCGACGAGCCGCTGGACGTCGCGACCGGGTACGCCGAGCACATCGTGCCGCAGGAGGCCCGGGCCGCCCTCGGCCACGTCATCTCCAACGACCCGCGCCCGCACTACGTCCACCAGTCCAACCTGGCCGAGGACCGGATCCTCTACCCGGTCCTGGACAAGGTGCTCGCCGAGCACCGCGCCCTGTTCGCGGACAACACCCCGCTGGAGAACCTCCGCCAGAGCGCCATCGGCACCGAGTTCAAGCGCCGTGACGCCTGGCAGACCGCCCTCTCCCAGAACCGGGTGACCGCCTACCGGGTCGGCTCCAAGGTCACCGTGACCGCCCCTTCCGGGGTGCAGGTCCCGGTGACCGTCCCGGAGGGCACCCGTAAGCAACTCCTCCTCGGAACCGCCGTGTTCGGCACCCCGTACGCGGGTCTGCGCTCGGCGTGGACGACGCCGGAGCTGCTCCAGACGGCGGTGACGCTGCGGCTCCCGTAGCCGCCCGTCCGTGGGGGGACCGCCCGCCCGGTGGCGGGCGGCGGTTCCCCGCCGGGCTCAGCCCAGCGACAGCACGACGAGCGCGGTCGTGGCCGCCGTCTCCGCGAGCCCGCCGAAGACGTCCCCGGTGACCCCGCCGAAGCGGCGGACGCAGTGCCGCAGCAGCAGCTCGGCGCAGCCGAGCGCGGCCAGGACCGCGACCCCGGTGCGCACCACGTCGTCCGTACCGAGGAGCGCCCCCGCGGCGGCGGCCACCGCGGTCACGGCCAGCGCGACGCCGGCCGCGGCCCGCGCCGGGACCACCCCGGCGACCGCCGCCCCCAGCCCCTCCGGGCGGGCGGGCGGCACACCCGTGCGGGCGGCGAGGGTGAGCGCGAGCCGGGCGGTGACGGCCGCGGCGACGGTGGCCAGGGCGCCCCGGGCCCACGAGTCGTCGTACAGCCGCGCCAGCGCGGCGACCTGCGTGAGCAGGACGAACAGCAGGGTGATCACACCGAACGGCCCGATGTCCGACTGCTTCATGATCCGCAGCGCGTCCTCGGCCGGCTTGCCGCTGCCGAGCCCGTCCGCGGTGTCGGCGAGCCCGTCCAGATGCAGCCCCCGGGTCAGGACGGCCGGCACGGCGGCCGCCGCGACAGCCGCGAGCAGCGGACCGGCGCCCAGGAACAGCAACGCCAGAGCCAGGGCCGCCGCACCGCATCCCAGCACCACCCCGACCAGGGGGGCGCACAGCATCCCGCCGCGCGCCGCGTCCCGGTCCCAGCGCTCCACCCGCACCGGGAGCACGCTCAGCGTGCCGAAGGCGAAACGGAGGCCGTGGGCGGGCGGTGGGGTCATGGACACGCCCGCAGGGTAGCCCGGACGTCCGTCCCGCCGGGCAGCCCACCCCCGTCCCGCCCACACTGAGGACATGGGTGACTGGTGGCAGCGCAACATCGTCGAACCGGGGAAGCTCCCCCTGCTCCTGGCTCTGACCGCCTTCGTGGTGACGTTCCTCGTCACCCGGGTCATCACCCGCCTCATCCGGGCGGGCAAGGGCCCCTTCCGTAATATCAGCAGCGGCTCCGTCCACATCCACCACGTCGTCCCCGGGATCATCCTCACCGTGATCGGCGGCTTCTGCGCGGTCGCGGGCGGGCAGCACGGCTTTGGCTCGGCCCTGGCCGCCGTGGTCTTCGGGGTGGGCGCCGGACTGGTGATGGACGAGTTCGCGCTGATCCTGCACCTGGACGACGTGTACTGGAGCGAGGACGGCCGCAAGAGCGTCGAGATGGTCGTGCTCACCACCGCGCTCGTCGGCCTGCTCCTGCTCGGCTACGCCCCCTTCGGCGTCAACGACCTCAACCAGGAGGAGATGCAGAATCGGGGGACGGTGCTCGGCACCATCGGCGGGAACTTCCTGGTCGCCCTGCTCGCCCTGTACAAGGGCAAGGCGAAGATGGCGGTCTTCGGCGTGGTCGTCCCGTTCGTGGCCCTGTTCGGCGCCATCCGGCTGGCCCGGCCCACGTCTCCCTGGGCGAGACGCTTCTACCGCCGCCGCCCGCGCGCCCGCGCCAAATCCCTGCTGCGCTCCTACCACCACGACCGGCGCTGGCTCGGCCCCAGCCGCAGGTTCCAGGACTGGCTCGGCGGCGCCCCCGACGCGGAACCCGCCCGGGCCCTGGAACGCCACTGACGCACCGCGGCCCCCGCGCGCGGCCGGGTCTGGTGCCGTGCATCGCAAGGCGGAGGAGGGCGCCATGGCGGAGCCATGGCAACCGACGACAACGCGGCGAGGTGCGGCACCAGACCCCGCGAGCCCGGCATGATCCGAACGAGAGGCCCTAGTCCGCCGCGGTCTCCTGCGGCTCGTCCGTCTTCGCCGGGGCCTCCGGCAGTTCCGCCGCCAGGGCCGCGGCGGCCTGCACCAGCGGCAGCGCCAGCAGTCCGCCGGCTCCCTCGCCGACCCGGACCCCGTGGTCGAGCAGCGGCTCCAGGGCCATGCGGTCCAGCGCCTTCGCCTGGCCCGGCTCCCCGCTGACGTGCGCGGCCAGCCACCAGTCCGGCGCCCGGAACGCGACCCGCTGGCCCACCAGCGCGCAGGCGGCGACCACGACCCCGTCCAGCACGACCGGCAGCTTGCGCACCGCACTCTGCAGCAGGAACCCGGTGATCGCGGCGAGGTCCGCCCCGCCCACCGTCGCCAGCAGCTGCAACTGGTCACCCAGCACCGGCCGCGCCCGGCGCAGCGCGTCCCGGATCGCGGCGCACTTGCGCATCCACGCCAGGTCGTCGATGGCGACCCCGCCCCGCCCGGTGACCACCGAGGCGTCCGTCCCGCACAGCGCCGCGACCAGCACCCCGGCCGCCGTGGTCCCGCCGACGCTCACGTCGCCCAGCACCACCAGGTCCGTACCGGAGTCGGCCTCCTCGTCGGCGACCGCCATCCCCGCCCGGAACGCCGCCTCGGCCTCCTCCGGCGTCAGCGCGTCCTCGACGTCGATACGGCCGCTGCCGCGCCGCACCCGGTGCCGTACGACGTCCTCCGGGAGCGAGCCCGGGTCGCAGTCCAGCGCCATGTCGACCACGCGTACCGGGACGCCGAGCCGGCGCGCCAGGACGGACACCGGCCGGGCCCCCTCCAGGATCTCCCGCACCAGCTCCGCGGCGCTGCCCGCCGGGCGTGCCGACACGCCGAGCTCGGCGACCCCGTGGTCCCCGGCGAACAGCACGGCCTTGGGTCGTTCGACCGGCCGCACCGGCACCGCGGACTGGGCGGCGGCCAGCCACTCGCCCAGCTCGTCGAGGCGGCCCAGCGCCCCCGGCGGCACACTCTGGCGCTCACGGCGTGCCTCGGCGTCACGGCGCACCCCCGCGTCGGGGCGCTCGATCAGATCACTGAAGTCGTCGAGTTGAAGCGAGCTCATTCGCCGAACAGTACCGGCACCGCTCGAACAGATCGGCCCCCCGTCGGCCCAGGCGCCGGCGCCGCGCGGTCACCACGCCCGGGTGACGTCGTTGCACCCACCATCGGCATCCCATACGTTCCGTTTTGCAGTGGATTGTCGGGGCATGCTCGCACCGTCTCCGCCGTACGCCCCTGCCGTACGCCCACGCCCGGGAGTCCTTCATGACCGCGACCGCACCCGCCGAACGCCCGGACACCACCTGCGCGTTCACCCTCGCCGCGTGCCGGGAGCACACCTTCGTCCCCCGCCACCTCGGGCTCACCCGGCGCGGCCCCCGCCATCTGCGGGCCGCCGCCCGCGCCGCGCTCGGCCTCCCCGAGCCGGAGAGCTGGCTCGACGTGGGCACCGGATACGGCCGCTTCCCCGAGACGGCCAAGGAGGTCTTCCCCTACACCGCGTTCGACGGCCTCGACGCCGGCCACCGGGTGCTGCAGGCGCGGGTCGCCGAGCGCGTGGAGGAGGCCCACGTCGGGCATCTGACGGACCCCCGCATCACGGACCGGCTGCGTGCCCGCTACGACGTCGTCAGCATGTTCCGGCACCTGGAGCACGCCCCCGACCCGCTCGCGGAACTACGCGCGGCCCTCGCCGTACTGCGCCCCGGCGGCCACCTCGTCCTCGAACTGCCCAACCCGCGCGGCCTGTTCGCGAGGCTCCTCGGCCCGGCCTGGGTCCCGCACAGCCGCCCCGGCCATCTGCACCTGCTGCCGGCCGACGCGCTCCGCGAGACGCTGGAGGCCCACGGCTGCACGGTCGTCGCCACGGACCACCGCGCCGCCCACCTCCCGTACGACCTGGCGGCCACGACGTCCCTGATCCTGTCCCGCCTGCTCCCGTCCCCCCTGGACCGCCTGGGCGCCCCCCTGGTGGCCCTGGCCTGGGCCCTGGACCACCTCCTCTCCCCCCTCCTCAGCCGCACCCGCCTCTCGAACGCCTACAGAATCATCGCGAAAGCGCCCTGAGCCGCGGGGAAAGCCACACCCCGCACCCGCCGTCCGACGGCTCTTGGCACGCTGGGCCGCGCGGCCCGACCGGCTGTCGGGGAAGGCGCCGGTGCCGGTAGTCCCCTGAGGGCCGCGGGGAACTGCGCGCCCAGCCCCACACGACCCGCACCCGCCGACGGACAGCCCCGCCCCCCTCAGCCGCGCAGCACCACCGCCTGGCCGGCCACCACCAGCAGCACCTGCTCGCACTCACCGGCGACCGCCGCGTTCAGCCGCCCCAGCTCGTCCCGGTACCGCCGCCCGGAGGCCGTCGCCGGCACGATCCCCGACCCCACCTCGTTGGACACGGCCACCACCGTCCGCCGGGTGGCCCGCACCGCCTCGACGAGCGAGCGCACGCGCTCCCGCAACGCCCGTTCCCCACCGTCCGCCCACACCGCGTCGTCCCACGCCCCGACCGCGTCCATCGCGTCCGTCAGCCACAGCGACAGACAGTCCACCAGCAGCGGCGCCCCCTCCTCGGCCAGCAGCGGCACCAGATCGCAGGTCTCGGTCGTCCGCCACGACCCCGGCCGCCGCTCCCGGTGCGCGGCGACCCGCTGCGCCCACTCGGTGTCCCCGCCCCGCGTGCCGCCCGTCGCCACGTACAGCACGTCGGGGAACGACTCCAGGCGCCGCTCCGCCTCCACCGACTTCCCGGACCGCGCGCCGCCCAGCACCAGCGTCCGCCGGGGCACCCGCGGCACCTCGGCCCCCTTCTCGTACGCGCCCACCGTCAGCGTCGTCCCGTCCGGCACCGTCCGCGCCCCCGCCGCCGCCAGCCGCCGCCGCAGCTCGGGGCCCGGCGGCACGTCGTGGTCCAGATGGACGGCGACGACGTCCGTGGCCGGCCCGACCGCCCCCACCGCCCGCAGCTTCGCCAGGGCGTCCGGCCGCCCCACGACGTCGGCGACCACCATGTCGTACGGGCCCACCGCACCCTCCTCGAGCCCGGCCGGCGCGCACCCGGGCGGCAGATACAGCAGGCGCTGCCCGTCCGGCCCGGTCACCTCGTAGCCGGTGCCCGGCGCGTCCATGGCGACCGCCCGCACCCGATGGCCCGTCAGCAGCGCCAGCTCCCGCCCGTCCGGCACCCGGCCCGGCTGCGGCAACCCCGCCGGCACCTCCACGGCGGGCCCGTTGTGCGGATGCGTCAGCAGCACCTGCCGCACGGACCCCAGCGAACGCCCGGCCCGCGCCGCGGCGAACGCCGCCCCCGGTGTCAGGTCGAGCATCAGCGTCCCGTCCACGAGAAGCGCGGTGGCGGCCCGCGCGTCCTCGCCGAGCGCGCTCGCGCACGCCGCGCACGGACAGTCGGGGCGGGGGAGTCCCGCGGGGGCGCCGGTACCGAGAAGAGTCAGTTCCACGCCCCGATTTTCACCTGTCCGCGCAGGTCTCGCGCAGCCGACTAGGCTCAGCGCAGGAGCCGGACCTCGTTCCGGCTCTCCCTTTGCACGTGCTGACACCTTGGAGGCGTAGATGGCGGCATGGACGTGGCGGTTCGAGAAGGCCGACGGGGCGGAGGTCCAGCCCGCGGTGCAGCCCGAGGAGTTCACCACCCAGGGGGACGCCGAGTCATGGATCGGGGAGCACTGGAAGGAACTTCAGGAGGGCGGTGCGGACCAGGTCCGCCTGTTCGAGGACGCCACCGAGATCTACGGGCCGATGAGCCTGCACGCCGAGGCGTGACACGACGGGGGCGGGGGCCGTGTGCCCCCGCCCCCGTCACCCTCACTGCTCACCGAGCGTCACATCCGCCTTCTTCTCGTCCCCTTCACGGGTGAACGTCACCGACGTCCGTTCCCCCGGCTCGTCGGCGGCCAGCGCCTCCGACAGCGACGCGATGGTGGTGATGTCCGTGTCACCCAGGCGGGTGATGACATCGCCCGGCTTCAACCCGGCCTTGTCGGCGGCGCCGCCCGACTGCACCGCGACGACGGCCACACCGGCCGGCTCCAGGCCGGAGTCCACGACCGTCCGCCCGGTGATGCCGAGCGCCGCCCGGCCCGAGTCGGTGACCCGGCCGTTCTCGATGATCTGATCGGCGATCTTCCGTACCGTCGACGCCGGGATCGCGAACCCGATGCCCGGCGCCGCGCCGCCCGCGCCGGGGTCCACGGCGGCGAGGGTCGGGATGCCGACGACCCGGCTGTCCAGGTCGACCAGGGCGCCGCCGCTGTTGCCCGGGTTGATGGCCGCCGACGTCTGCACCATGTTGGCGATCGTCGCGCCCGTCCCGCCGTCGTCCCCGCCCTCGGTGACGGTCCGCCCGGTCGCCGAGACGATGCCCTGGGTGACACTGGACGACAGCCCGAGCGGCGACCCCATGGCCAGCACGATCTGCCCGACCCGCACCTTCGCGGAGTCCCCGAACGTGGCCGGCCGCAGCCCGTCCGGCGGATCGTCCAGCCGGACGACGGCGAGGTCCTGCGGGGGATACGACGCCACGAGCCGCGCGGTCAGCTCGCGCTCGCTGCCCGCGGTCGTCACACGGAAGGTCTTCTCGTTCCCGACGACGTGCGCGTTGGTGACGATGTGTCCCTCGTCGTCGTAGACCACGCCGGACCCGAGGTCATGGCTGGCCTGGATCTGCACGACCGACGGCAGGACGTCCCGGATCACCCTCAGATAGCCGTCCTGCAGGTCGTCGGCGGCCGTCCTCGCCCGGGGCGCGGCGGCCTGGCTCGTCGCGTCGCGCGGATCGCGGGGCGACGACGGCCCGGAGCAGCCGGCGAGGAGCAGCGCGGCACTCAGCAGCACGGCCGCCGCGACGGACGGCCGCGGGACGGGGGGACGGCGAACTTCCATGCCCCCGAGTCTCGCCCGGGCCCGTGCGCGCGGCCCGTGGAGCGCACCCGAACGGGCTCAGCCGCGCACCCCGCACAGGTGCAGCAGCGCCGCCACACCCCGGTACGGGTCGGTCCTCCCGGCCCGCTCCTCGACCGCGAGGAGGGTGTCCAGGTCGTCGGGGATCTCCGCCCCGTCGGCGGCCGTGTCCGTGCACACCCGCACGCCGTACCAGGTGTGCAGCGGCGCACCGATCCCGGCGAGCGTCGCCGTCAGATCGGACAGCCGGTCCGCACGGACGTCCAGGCCGAGACGATTGCGGTAGGCGCTGGTGTCGAAGGCGGCCAGCGCCGTCTCCCAGTCGCCGGCCAGACCGGGGCGCAGGGCGAGCGCGTCGCCGTTGCGGACGAGCAGCGACAGCAACCCGCCGGGCGCCAGCATCCGCGCCAGCCCGGCCAGCAGCGGATCGGGCTCGTCGACGTACATGAGCACGCCGTGGCACAGCACGACGTCGAAGCTGCCCGGCAGGAAGTGCACGCCGGTGTCGCGCCCGTCGCTCTGGACGAGCCGCACCCGCTCCCGGATGCCCTCGGGCTCACCGGCCAGCCGGGCGCGGGCCGCCGCGATCATCGTCGCGTCCCGCTCGACACCCGTCACCTGGTGACCGGCGCGGGCCAGCCGCAGCGCCTGCGTGCCCTGGCCCATGCCCACGTCGAGCACCCGCAGCCGCTTGCCGACCGGGAACCGCCCGGCTATCTGCTCGTCGAGCTGCCGGGCCACCAGCTCCTGCCGTACGACCTCACGCAGACCGCCCACCTTGCTGAGCCAGGCGTCGGCCGCGCCCCCGGGGAAATCGGCAGCGCTCAGGGCCGCTCTCCGCGCTTGACCTGGGGCTTGGGCAGCCGGAGCCGGCGCATCTGGAGGGAGCGCATCAGCGCGTAGGCGACGGCACCGCGGCGGTTGACGTCGGGGAAGCGCTCGGCGAGCCGCTTCTTCAGACGGAAGGCCGTGACGACCGAGTCGAGCACGATCAGCACGATCACGATGAGCCACAGCAGCAGCGCGATGTTCTGCAGCGCGGGCACCCGCACCATGCTCAGCACGAGGATGACCACGGCCATCGGGAGGAAGAACTCCGCGATGTTGAAGCGCGAGTCGACGAAGTCACGCGCGAACTTGCGGACCGGGCCCTTGTCGCGGGCGGGCAGGTACCGCTCGTCGCCCGTGGCCAGCGCCTGGCGCTGACGCTCGAGGGCGGCACGGCGCTCCTCACGCTGCCGCTTGGCGGCGTCCTTGCGCGTCATCGACGTGTTGGCCACGCTGCGACGCTGCGACTGGGCCGCACTGCGCTTCGGCGTGGGGCGGCCCTTCGGGGCCTCGGGATGGCGGGTCTGAGTGGAGTCGGTCACCGGCGCCTTGTCGGCGTCCTGGGCCTTCTCGTCCTTGGCACGGCTACGGAACACAAAACCCAAGGGTACGGGGTGCCCGGGGTTGGACCCCAGCCCCGTGGGGAACGATCCGGCAACACCGGACGTCGTACGGGGACAGAGGGGACGTCGTGGACGCTCCCTCCGGCGGTCGCACCCGGGGGTCACCTACTCCTCACGCCGGAGCGGAGGCGAACGCAGTCGTCCTTGGGGATGAGCGCATCCGTCCCCGAACAGTGCGGTAATGGATGCAGGGCCCGTACTGTGGGTTCTGTCGCAGGTGCTGGAGCTGGAGTCCGTCAGAAGGGGGCGCGCGAAGCCCATGAGCGGTGTCATGAAGCGTATGGGGATGATCTTCCGCGCGAAGGCGAACAAGGCCCTTGACCGGGCCGAGGACCCGCGCGAGACCCTCGACTACTCGTACCAGAAGCAGCTCGAGCTGCTCCAGAAGGTGCGCCGGGGCGTGGCCGACGTGGCCACCTCCCGCAAGCGCCTGGAGCTCCAGCTGAACCAGCTCCAGCAGCAGTCGTCCAAGCTGGAGGACCAGGGCCGCAAGGCGCTCGCGCTCGGCCGCGAGGACCTGGCCCGCGAGGCCCTGTCGCGCCGCGCCGCCCTCCAGCAGCAGGTGACGGACCTGGAGACCCAGCACGCGACCCTGCAGGGCGAGGAGGAGAAGCTCACCCTCGCGGCCCAGCGGCTCCAGGCCAAGGTGGACGCCTTCCGCACCAAGAAGGAGACCATCAAGGCCACCTACACCGCGGCCCAGGCGCAGACCCGGATCGGCGAGGCGTTCTCCGGCATCTCCGAGGAGATGGGCGACGTCGGCCTGGCGATCCAGCGGGCCGAGGACAAGACGGCCCAGCTCCAGGCCCGCGCCGGCGCCATCGACGAGCTCCTCGCCTCCGGCGCCCTGGACGACCAGTCCGGCATGCACAAGGACGACATCCAGGCCGAGCTGGACCGGCTCTCCGGTGGTACGGATGTAGAGCTGGAGCTGCAGCGCATGAAGGCGGAGCTGGCGGGAGGCCCCTCGGCCGGCCAGCAGGCCATCGAGGGCGGTACCGGGCAGCAGCAGTCCCAGCAGCAGCCGCAGGACACCCCGCGCTTCGACAAGCAGTAGCGGACGGCCGGGGTCCCACGCCGAGGAGGCCGAGATGGGCGACATGATCGTCCGGATCATGGGTGAGGGGCAGGTACGGCTGTCCGACAGCCACCTGCCCGAGCTGAACAAGCTGGACGACGAGCTGCTCGCGGAGATGGAGGGCGGCGACGGCCCCGGCTTCCGCCGCACCCTCACCGCCCTGCTCGCCGCCGTCCGCGGACGGGGCACCCCGCTGCCCGACGACTCCCTGGAGCCCTCGGACCTCATCCTGCCGTCCCCGGACGCCACCCTGGAGGAGGTCCGGGAGCTGCTGAGCGACGACGGACTCATCCCCGGCTGACCCGCCGGCGCGCCCCGTGCGGGCCGGCGGCCGCACCCACGACACCGGGCACGTCTCACCCGAGGAACCGAGTTGGCCCCCGTTACGACCTCCGCAGGGCCGCGCGTCCGCCGGCACCTCACCGCGCACCCCCTGGCCCTGGACGCGGCGCTGGCCGTCGCCGTCCTGACCTGCATGGTGGCCGGCTCGTTCGTGGACCCGCACGGCGAGGACGGCGTCACCTGGGGGCTGCGCACCCCGGACGCCCTCAGCCTGCTGCTGATGACCCTCGGCGCCGCGGCCCTGGTGCTGCGCCGCCGCGCCCCCATCACGGTCCTCGCCGTGACCGGCACGCTCTCCCTCGTGGAGTTCGCCACCGGCGACCCCCGCGCCCCCGTCGCCATGGCCGCGGTCGTCGCGCTCTACACCGTCGCCTCCACCACCGACCGCTCCACGACCTGGCGGATCGGCCTGCTCACCGTCACCGTGCTGACCGGTTCCGCGATGCTCGCCGGACCACTGCCCTGGTACTCCCAGGAGAACCTGGCCATCTTCGCCTGGACCGGCATCGGCGCCACCGCCGGTGACGCCGTGCGCAGCCGCCGCGCGGTGGTCACCGCCATCCGTGAGCGCGCCGAGCGGGCCGAGCGCACCCGCGAGGAGGAGGCCCGCCGCCGGGTCGCCGAGGAACGCCTGCGCATCGCCCGCGACCTGCACGACGTCGTCGCCCACCACATCGCCCTGGTCAACGTGCAGGCCGGCGTCGCCGCCCACGTCATGGACAAGCGGCCCGACCAGGCCAAGGAGGCCCTCGCCCACGTACGGGAGGCGAGTCGCTCCGCCCTCGACGAACTGCGCGCCACGGTCGGCCTGCTGCGGCAGTCCGGCGACCCCGAGGCCCCCACCGAACCCGCGCCCGGCCTGGACCGCCTCGACGAACTCGCCGGCACCTTCCGCAACGCCGGGCTCCAGGTCGACGTCGCCCGCGCCGACCAGGACACCACGCTGCCCGCCGCCGTCGGCCTCGCCGCCTACCGCGTCGTGCAGGAGGCCCTGACCAACGTGCAGAAGCACGCGGGGCCCGGCGCCAGGGCGGAGATCAGCGTCGTCCGCGTCGGCCCGAACATCGAGGTCACCGTCCTCGACGACGGCTCCGGCCAGGACGGCGGCACCGCGGGCGGCGGCCACGGCCTGCTCGGGATGCGCGAACGCGTCTCCGCCCTGCGCGGCACCCTCACCACCGGGCCCCGCTACGGCGGCGGGTTCCGCGTGCACGCGATCCTGCCGGTCGGGGCCGGCGTCCGGGCCACGGAGGACGCGGTCTGACGGCCCGACGGGAACTCGCGGGACCCTCCGTCAGTTGTCGTGGCACCAGGTCCCTTCCCCCTCCAGCGCCCGCCGAGGAAGCCGTATGCCGATCCGCGTCCTGCTCGCCGACGACCAGGCCCTGCTGCGCAGCGCCTTCCGGGTGCTCGTCGACTCCGAACCGGACATGGAGGTCGTCGGCGAGGCGTCCGACGGGGAGGAGGCGGTGCGGCTGGCGAAGCGGGAGCGGGCCGACGTCGTCCTCATGGACATCCGGATGCCCGGCACCGACGGCCTCGCCGCCACCCGCATGATCAGCTCCGACCCGGCCCTCGCCCACGTCCGCGTCGTCATACTGACCACCTTCGAGGTCGACGACTACGTCGTGCGGTCGCTGCGGGCCGGCGCCTCCGGATTCCTCGGCAAGGGCTCCGAGCCCGAGGAACTCCTCGCCGCGATCCGGGTCGCCGCGGGCGGCGAGGCCCTGCTGTCCCCGGCCGCCACCAAGAGCCTCATCGCCCGCTTCCTCGCCCACGGCGACGGCGCCGACCACGACCCCGCCCGCGGCGAGCGGCTCGACGCCCTGACCGTCCGCGAGCGCGAGGTGCTGGTCCAGGTCGCCGGCGGGCACTCCAACGACGAGATCGCCGAGCGGCTGGAGGTCAGCCCGCTCACCGTGAAGACCCACGTCAACCGGGCCATGTCCAAGCTGGGGGCCCGCGACCGGGCCCAGCTCGTCGTCATCGCCTACGAGTCCGGGCTGGTACGTCCGAGGGTGGAGTGAACTCCAGCCCGCGTACTGCGCCCGGAGTAGGCGCGCGGTGAGAAATGGACCTGGGGGCTAGGGAACGGGCTTCCCCGATGGCCCAGGGTGTAGGGGCGGGCGCCCACCCGTGTACCGCGCGCCGCGGCCCGCCCGCCTGCCCGCGCCTTCCGCCCACAGGAGAGAGACCTTCCACCCATGTCCTGGCTGTCCCGATTCAGCCTCGCGCAACGAGCCCTGATCGGCCTGATCTCGATCATCGCGCTGGTCTTCGGCGCGATCGCGATACCCCAGCTCAAGCAGCAGCTGCTGCCCTCCATCGAACTGCCCATGGTGTCGGTGATCGCCCCCTACCAGGGCGCGTCGCCGGACGTGGTCGAGAAGCAGGTCGTCGAGCCGATCGAGGACAGCCTCGAAGCCGTCGACGGCATCACCGGCGTCACCTCCACCGCCGCCGAGGGCAACGCCGTGATCATGGCGTCCTTCGACTACGGCCCCGACACCCAGCAGCTCGTCGCCGACGTCCAGCAGGCCGTCAACCGGGCCCGCGTCCAGCTGCCCGACTCCGTCGACCCCCAGGTCATCGCGGGCTCCACGGACGACATCCCGACCGTCGTCCTCGCCGTCACCTCCGGCAAGGACCAGCAGGCCCTGGCCGACCGGCTCGACCGGACGCTCGTGCCCGCCCTCAAGGAGATCGACGGCGTCGGACAGGTCACCGTCGACGGTGTGCGCGACCTCCAGGTCGCCGTCACGCCCGACGACGGCAAGCTGGCCAAGGCCGGACTGACCTCGGCGGACCTCGCCAAGGCCCTCCAGGCCGGCGGCGCCACCCTGCCCGCCGGCTCCTTCGACGAGGGCGGCGCCAACCGCACCGTCCAGGTCGGCGGCGGCTTCACCTCGCTCGACCGGATCGAGGACCTGCGCGTCACGGGCGCGGGCAAGGGCAAGCCGGTACGCCTCGGCGACGTGGCCGCCGTCGAGCAGGAGCAGGCCCCGGCCGACTCCCTGACCCGCACCGACGGCAAGCCCTCCCTGGCCGTCGCCGTCACGATGGACCGGGACGGCAGCGCCGTCGCCATCTCCGACGCCGTCCAGGACAAGCTGCCGAAGCTGCGCGCGGACCTCGGCTCGGACGCCACACTCACCGTCGTCAGCGACCAGGGCCCCGCGGTGGCGAAGTCGATCGACGGGCTGACCACCGAGGGAGCGCTCGGACTGCTCTTCGCGGTCCTGGTCATCCTGGTCTTCCTCGCGTCGATCCGCTCGACGCTGGTGACCGCCGTGTCCATCCCGCTGTCGGTCGTCCTCGCCCTGATCGTGCTGTGGACGCGGGACCTCTCCCTCAACAT
This sequence comes from Streptomyces sp. NPDC059852, assembly GCF_042731455.1. NCBI lineage: Bacteria > Bacillati > Actinomycetota > Actinomycetes > Kitasatosporales > Streptomycetaceae > Streptomyces > Streptomyces sp. NPDC059852. The sequence continues at coordinate 179,033 of NZ_JBHWJK010000014.1, forward strand.
GCTGACGCTCGGCGCGCTGACCATCGCGATCGGCCGGGTCGTCGACGACTCCATCGTGGTCCTGGAGAACATCAAGCGGCACCTCGGCTACGGCGAGGAACGCGAGGACGCCATCCTCAAGGCGGTCCGCGAGGTCGCCGGCGCGGTGACCTCCTCGACGCTCACCACGGTGGCCGTCTTCCTGCCGATCGGACTCGTCGGCGGCATGGTGGGCGAGCTGTTCGGCTCGTTCAGCCTGACGGTGACGGCGGCCCTGCTGGCGTCGCTGCTGGTGTCCCTCACGGTCGTGCCCGTGCTGTCGTACTGGTTCCTGCGCGCCCCGAAGGGCACCCCGGAGGACGCCGACGAGGCACGCCGCGCGGCCGAGGAGAAGGAGGCCCGCAGCCGTCTGCAGCGGATCTACGTGCCCGTCCTGCGGTTCGCGACCCGCCGCCGGCTGACCAGTGTGCTGATCGCCGTCGCCGTCCTGTTCGGCACGTTCGGCATGGCGCCGCTGCTGAAGACGAACTTCTTCGACCAGGGCGAGCAGGAGGTGCTCACCGTCAAGCAGGAGCTGGCGCCGGGCACCAGCCTCGCCGCGACCGACGCGCAGGCCAAGAAGGTCGAGAAGCTGCTCGCCGGCACCGAGGGCGTCAAGGACTACCAGGTCACCATCGGCTCGTCCGGCTTCATGGCCGCCTTCGGCGGCGGCACCGACACCAACCAGGCGTCGTACCAGGTGATGCTGGAGGACTCGGCGTCCTACGACGACGTGCAGGACCGGATCGAGTCCGGTCTGAAGAAGCTCGACGGCATCGGCACGACGACGATCTCCGCCGGTGACGGCTTCGGCGCCCAGGACCTGAGCGTCGTCGTCAAGGCGGCCGACGCGGGCGTCCTGCGCACCGCGTCCGAGCAGGTCCGCAAGGCCGTGGCCGGCCTGGACGACGTCACCGACGTCACCAGCGACCTGTCGCAGAGCGTGCCGCGTATCTCGGTGCGGGCCAACTCCAAGGCGGCCGCGGCCGGCTTCGACGAGCAGACCCTCGGCATGGCCGTCGCCCAGGCGGTCCGCGGCACCACCGCGGCGCAGGCGACCCTGGACGACACGGAGCGGGACGTCGTCATCAAGTCGGCGAAGCCGGCGACCACCGTGAAGGAGCTGCGGGAGCTGCGCCTCGGCCCGGTGAAGCTGGGTGACATCGCGGACGTGAAGCTCGTGGACGGCCCGGTGTCGATGACCCGGATCGACGGGCAGCGCGCCGCCACCATCACGGCGAAGCCGACCGGCGGCAACACCGGCGCGGTCAGTGCCGACCTCCAGTCGAAGATCGACGGGCTGAAGCTCCCGGCGGGCGCGACGGCCGACATCGGCGGTGTCTCCCAGGACCAGGACGAGGCGTTCGCCAACCTGGGCCTGGCGATGCTGGCGGCGATCGCGATCGTCTTCATGCTGCTGGTGGCGACCTTCCGCTCGCTCGCGCAGCCGCTGATCCTGCTGGTCTCCATCCCGTTCGCGGCGACCGGCGCCATCGGCCTGCTGATCGCGACCGGCACCCCGATGGGCGTCCCCGCGATGATCGGCATGCTGATGCTGATCGGCATCGTGGTCACCAACGCCATCGTGCTGATCGACCTGATCAACCAGTACCGGGCCCAGGGGTACGGCGTCGTCGAGGCCGTCGTCGAGGGCGGCCGGCACCGGCTGCGCCCGATCCTCATGACGGCGCTGGCGACGATCTTCGCCCTGCTCCCGATGGCGCTCGGCGTCACCGGCGAGGGCGGCTTCATCGCCCAGCCGCTGGCCGTGGTCGTGATCGGCGGTCTGATCACGTCGACACTGCTGACCCTCCTCCTCGTCCCGACGCTCTACGCGGTGCTCGAACTGCGCAAGGAGCGCCGGGCGAAGAAGCGGGCGGCGAAGCGGGCCGGGAAGGCGGGCCGCCCCGGGCAGCCGGCGCCGGACGCCTCCGCGGACGAGACGCAGCCCGCGTCCGTCTGACCGCTTGATCCGTGACGGCCGGGTCCCGAACCGGAACCACCGGTT
>NZ_JBHWJK010000015.1:0-180291 GCF_042731455.1 Streptomyces sp. NPDC059852
CCCTTAAAACCCCGACACTGCGCACCCCCCTCTTAAAACCCCCCCCCCCTTCCGCCCCGGCGGGGCGCTCCGGGCCCCGGGGGCGGGGGGCCCCCCCCCCCACCGCCGGGGGCCCCCCCCCCGGCCTTCTCGTCGCCATAGAGCCCTTCGGCTCCTATGGTCAGCCTCCTCCTCCGCCGAAGATGCCTCCGGCGCCATTGCCACCGCCGTTGTTGCCTCCGCCGCCGTCAGCGGTCTCGGTCTCGGTGGCTGTCGGCGAGGAGGTCGGGCCCCCGTCGGAGCCACCGTTCTGCCCACCGTTGTCGTTCTCGCACCGCCAGTCGAACGGGTTGCACGTCTCCGTGGGGGGCGGCGTCAGCGACGGCGTATTGGACGGGGTCGGCGACTCGGTCGGGGGCGCCTCCTCCGTCTCCGTGGGCGTGGGCGTCACGGACGGCGAGGGCGTGTCGTTGATGATCTCGCCGAGGGGCTCGGCCTCGGGGAAGGGCTCCGGCGTGCCGTAGCTCTTCATGGCCTCGGCCATGTAGTCCTTCCAGACCTGCGCCGGGATGTCACCACCGTGGATGGAGGAGACGCCACCGGTGCCGTTCATGGAGAGCAGCCTGCCCTTGTCCGGATCCGTCCGGAACAGCGTCACGGCCGTCGACAGTTCGCGGGTGTAGCCGACGAACCACGCCGACTTGTTCTCGTCGGTCGTACCGGTCTTGCCGGCCACCGGGAACCCGATGTCCGCGACCTTCTTACCGGTGCCGTTCTTGACCACGTTCTCCAGGACGTCGGTCACGTTGTTCGCGACATTGGCGTCCATGGCCGTTTCCTTCTCGGGCGGCTCGAAGCCCTTGAGCGGCTCGCCGTCCTTGATCACCTTGGAGACGGAGAACGGTTCGTAGTGGACCCCGGAATTGGCGAAGCTGCCGTAGGCGTCCGCCATCCGGATCGCGCTCGGGGTCGAGGTACCGAGCGAGAAGGACACGTTCGTGATGTTGGCCTTGTCGAAAGAGCTGGCCGGGATGCCCATGTCTTGGGCGAGCTCCTGCGTGTTGGCCAGGCCGACGTCGATGCCGAGCTGGGCGAACGGGCTGTTGATCGACTGCTCCATGGCCTTGCGGAGCGTGACCATGCCCCAGGCCTTGGTGCCCTCGTTCTTCTGACGGAACGGCTTGTCGCCGTCCGGGATCGGGTCGCCGTTCCTGTCCTTGATGACAAGGAGGTCGTTGCCGTTGTACCGGGCCATCGGTGACAACGGCTCGCCGTCGGTCTCGTACGTCCCGTACTTCATCGCGGCCGCCAGCACGATCGGCTTCCAGGTCGATCCGACCGGCACACCCAGGGTGTTGGCGTTGTTGGAGTAGTGACCCTTGTTGTAGCCCGCGCCGCCGTAGATCGCGACGATGGCCCCGGTCTTGGGGTCGACCGAAGCGCCACCGAACTGGACGTGCTTGTCCTTCTCGCGCTTCTTGGGATCCAGGAAGCTCTTCTCCGTCTTCTCGACGGCCGCCGCCAGCTCGTTGACCTTGTCCTTGTTGAAGGTCGTGTAGATGCGGTAGCCGCCCTTTTCAAGATCCTCGGGGGACAGACCCGCCTTCTTGGCCACGTACTCCTTGGCGATGTCGATCAGGTAACCCGTCTGACCGGAGAGGTTGGACGTCTGCTTCTTCAGCTTGGGGAAGGCACCGACCTTGGCCCGCTCGGCAGGGGTCATGCGCCCCACCTCGACCATGCGGCCCTGGATCCACGACCAGCGATCCTTGACCCGCTTGGTGTTCAGTTCCTTCGTGGCGTTGGCGCCCACACCGCCGTCGGGGTTGTAGAAGTTCGGGCCCTTCAGGACCGAGGCGAGGAAGATGCTCTGCGACGGCGTCAGCTTCTTGGCGTCGACGCCGAAGTACGCCTGGGCCGCCGCCTGGATGCCGTAGGCGTTGCGGCCGTAGTAGGCGGTGTTGAGGTAACCAGCGAGGATATCGTCCTTCGACATCTTCTGGTTGACCTTGATGGAGATGAACAGCTCTTTGAACTTCCGGGAGAGCGTCTGCTCCTGGCTCAGGTACGTGTTCTTCACGTACTGCTGGGTGATGGTCGAGCCACCCTGCGTCTCGCCACCCTTGGCCATGTTGAACAGCGCCCGGCCGATACCGGCCGGGTCGATGCCCTTGTCCTCGTAGAAGGACGCGTTCTCGGCGGAGACCACTGCGGCCTTGATCTCCGTCGGGATCTCCGCGTTGCTCACCAGCTGGCGGTTCGTCTGCCCACCGGTCGCGGCCATCTGCTTGCCGTTCGACCAGTAGAAGACGTTGTTCTGCGCCATGGCCGTGTCCTGGGCCTTCGGAATGCCCACCATGGCGTACCCGATGCCCGCGGCCGCGATCAGACCTCCCATGAAGGTGAGGAAGAGACCCGTCACGAGCTTCCAGGACGGCATCCAGCGCGCCGCTCCGTACTTGCCGGCGCGCGGATAGTCGATGAACCGCTTCTCCGCCGGCGGTGCCGAACGTCCTCTCCCCGGAGCCGCGCGGCGGCCCCCTCTTGCCGGTTCGGCCGCCCTGCGGCGGTTCCCACTGCCTCTCTGGGCCGCGCGTCGCGCCTCGGCGCGGCCGCCGTACAGACGGTCCTCGCCTCCTGATCCGGTGGCACCCGACCCGTACGGGTCGGAAGGAGATCCGGTGGCGCCTCGCGGTGCCGCACGGCGGCCGGTGGACGAGCCGGACTGGCCACGTCGGGCCGCGGCACGTCCGCCTCCCTGCGGCTGCGGCGGTTTGCGACGGTGCTCGCTCATCGAACGACTACTCCTCGGGCAGGCGCACCCCTGGGCGCCTGGCAACGGCGGCTGGTTTCCGGTCCCCCCGACATACGGATGTGAGCGGTTTCGCATTCACCCGTACTGCACCAAGGACGACGACGTCCTCTGGCGTCACTTGGTTCCCGGTGCTGTGCATGGCGCACAGACTACGCACCGTCAAAGTCCTCGCGACCCCGAACTTCACCCCAAATCAGGCAAGTCGCTCGACACAAGACGGTGATGTGATCCCGCTCACCATCTCTCCACTTGTCGCTTCCGAGAGGCCGTTCTATCGTGCTGATGTATCGAGTCGATACATCAGCGAGAGATAAGGCGAGGAGGCGAGCGGATGAGCCGGCGTTCCGGGATCCTCGAGTTCGCCGTTCTCGGACTGCTCCGCGAGTCCCCCATGCACGGCTATGAGCTGCGCAAACGACTCAATACGTCACTGGGTGTGTTCCGTGCCTTCAGCTACGGCACGCTCTACCCCTGCCTCAAGACGCTGGTCGCCAACGGCTGGTTGATCGAGGAGCCGGGGAGCACCACCGAGGACGCCCTCGCCGCACCACTCGCGGGGCGTCGCGCCAAAATCGTCTACCGGTTGACGGCAGAAGGTAAGGAGCACTTCGAGGAGCTGCTCTCGCAGACCGGCCCCGACGCGTACGAGGACGAGCATTTCGCTGCCCGATTCGCCTTCTTCGGACGCACCCCGCAGGACGTACGCATGCGCGTACTGGAGGGCCGCCGCAGCCGGCTGGAGGAGCGTCTGGAGAAGATGAGCGCCTCCTTGGCTCGCACCCGGGAGCGCCTCGACGACTACACGCTTGAGCTCCAGCGCCACGGGATGGAGTCCGTGGAGCGCGAAGTGCGCTGGCTGAACGAGCTCATCGAGAGCGAGCGGGCCGGGCGGGACCTGAAGGGTTCCGCCTCCGGGGAGCCCGACTCGCCGGACACCACTCATGGAACGCCGGGCGGCCTGCCCCGGGCGGGAGACACCTCCCGACCGGATACGCCCGACGACACCGCCACGTGAGATCCAGTCAGGACCTCACTCGTACACACAGGGAGCAACCGGAATGGGTTCGGTTCGCGTAGCCGTCGTCGGCGTGGGCAACTGCGCCGCGTCGCTGGTTCAGGGAGTCGAGTACTACAAGGACGCCGACCCGGCGTCCAAGGTCCCCGGCCTCATGCACGTGCAGTTCGGCGACTACCACGTCAGCGACATCGAGTTCGTCGCCGCGTTCGACGTCGACGCGAAGAAGGTCGGCCTCGACCTCGCCGACGCCATCGGCGCCAGCGAGAACAACACGATCAAGATTTGCGACGTGCCGCGTTCCGGCGTGACCGTCCAGCGCGGCCACACCCTCGACGGTCTCGGCAAGTACTACCGCGAGACCATCGAGGAGTCCGCCGAGGCCCCGGTCGACATCGTCCAGGTCCTCAAGGACAAGCAGGTCGACGTCCTGGTCTGCTACCTGCCCGTGGGTTCCGAGGACGCGGCGAAGTTCTACGCCCAGTGCGCCATCGACGCCAAGGTCGCCTTCGTCAACGCCCTCCCGGTCTTCATCGCCGGCACCAAGGAGTGGGCGGACAAGTTCACCGAGGCGGGCGTCCCGATCGTCGGTGACGACATCAAGTCGCAGGTCGGCGCCACCATCACGCACCGCGTCATGGCGAAGCTGTTCGAGGACCGCGGTGTCATCCTGGACCGCACGATGCAGCTGAACGTCGGCGGCAACATGGACTTCAAGAACATGCTCGAGCGCGACCGCCTCGAGTCGAAGAAGATCTCGAAGACCCAGGCCGTCACCTCGCAGATCCCCGACCGCGAGCTCGGCGAGAAGAACGTCCACATCGGCCCGTCCGACTACGTGGCCTGGCTCGACGACCGCAAGTGGGCCTACGTCCGCCTCGAGGGCCGCGCCTTCGGTGACGTCCCGCTGAACCTGGAGTACAAGCTCGAGGTCTGGGACTCCCCGAACTCGGCCGGTGTCATCATCGACGCCCTGCGCGCCGCGAAGATCGCGAAGGACCGCGGCATCGGCGGCCCGATCCTGTCGGCGTCGAGCTACTTCATGAAGTCCCCGCCGGTCCAGTACTTCGACGACCAGGCCCGGGAGAACGTCGAGAAGTTCATCAAGGGCGAGGTCGAGCGCTAAGCGCGACGGCACCCCGTCCACCGGTCCGGACAGCGGTCCGCGCTCCGGTGCGACATCGCGGCACCGCGCCCCGAGCGCGCGGTGCCGCGCCAGAACGCTCCTGCCAGAGCTGCCGAGGGTCCCTGGGTCGTCCCGGGGGCCCTCGCCGTATGTGAGGCTGTGCCCCATGTCCGTCGTACGTGACCTGCGGGTCCTGTGGCGTTTCCGGGACTTCCGGCGCCTCCTCGCCGTACGCCTGTTCTCGCAGGGCGCCGACGGCGTCTACCAGACCGCCCTCGCCACGTACGTCGTCTTCTCACCCGAGAAGCAGAGCTCCGCCGGCGCGATCGCCGCCGCGATGGCGGTGCTGCTGCTGCCGTACTCGCTGGTGGGCCCCTTCTCCGGTGTCCTGCTGGACCGTTGGCGCCGCCGCCAGGTCCTGCTGTACGGCAGCGTGCTGCGCACCGTGCTGGCGTCGGCCACGGCGGTGCTCATCGTCGCCGACGTGCCCGACTGGCTCTTCTACGTCTCCGCCCTGTGCGTCACCGCGGTCAACCGCTTCGTGCTGTCCGGGCTGTCCGCCGCGCTGCCGCGCGTGGTGGACGGTGATCGGCTCGTCCTCGCCAACTCCCTGTCCCCGACCGCCGGGACGCTCGCCGCGACCCTGGGCGCCGGTCTCGCCTTCGTCGTCCGGCTCGTGGTGTGGGACTCGGACGCCGCCGTGGTGCTCTTCGGGGCCGCCCTGTATCTGTGCGCGGGTCTGGCCTCCCTGCGGATGGCGCCGCAACTGCTGGGGCCGGATTCCGAGTTGGTCCGGCCTCGTCTCGCGGAGGCCCTGTCCGGCACCGCACGCGACCTCGGGGCAGCCGTACGGCATCTCGCCTCCCCGCCACGCCGGGAGGCCGCCTGGGCGCTGCTGGCGATGACCCTGATGCGCTTCTGCTACGGCGCCCTGCTGGTCATGCTGCTGATGCTGTGCCGGTACGCCTTCACCTCCGACACGGAGGACGGACTCGCCCTGCTGGGCGTGGCGTTGGGCCTGTCCGGCGCCGGCTTCTTCACGGCGGCCGTGGTGACGCCGGCTGCCGCGGGGAGGCTCGGGCCGGCGCGCTGGATCGCCGTCTGTGCGGGCGCCGCCGCCGTGCTGGTGCCCGCTCTCGGGCTGCCCTTCGCCACCGTTCCCCTGCTGGTGGCGGCCTTCGTGCTGGGCGTGACGACACAGGGAGCGAAGATCGCCACGGACACCGTGGTGCAGTCCTCGGTCGACGACGGCTTCCGGGGCCGGACCTTCTCCGTCTACGACGTCCTGTTCAACGTCGCGTTCGTCGGAGCCGCGGCCGTGGCAGCCCTGATCCTGCCTCCGGACGGCCGCTCGGCTCCGCTCATTGTCACGGTCGCCGTTATCTATTCGGCGGTTGCGGTTGCTATGGCCCAGTTTGAGAGGCGGTCCGTGTCACGGCAATGACACAGAGCCACTCCCGGGTGGGGAATTGTCAGTGGGGACCGGTAACTTACGTGCGTCTTACATCGCGCATAGCTCGCGATCAGCACCCATGTTCTAGGGGGACCCCCAAGTGTCGACTCCGCCGCCCCAGGGCAATCCATTCGCCCAGGGCCAGAACCCGTACGCCCAGGCTCCGCAGGGCCAGGCTCCGTACCCTCAGCAGCCGGGCGCGCCGGGTGTCCCCCCGCAGGGCGCCGCACCGTTCGCTCCCATGCCGCCCGAGCAGCCCCGTCGCAAGGTCAGCTTCAAGACGGTCAAGAACATCCTGGTGGGCGTCGGCATCGTCACGGCCATCGTCGTCGGCTACATAACGAGCCTGGACGACGCGGACCAGGCGAAGGTGGGCGACTGCCTGAAGTCCGCCTCCTCCTCGAGTGACGAGATGGAGGTCGTCGACTGCACCTCCTCGGAGGCCGAGGCCAAGGTTCTGAAGAAGATCGACGGCACCTACACCTCGTTCACCGCCGAGACGGAGTGCCGCAAGGTCAGCGGCGCGACGAGCTTCTACGCGCAGACCGGCGACGGCGACAACTTCCTGCTGTGCCTGAAGGACGCCTGATCCGAGCTTGTGCTCTGAGCTTCCACACCGAGGGGCGATGTTTCACGTGAAACATCGCCCCTCGGTGTGTCCGTAGCCGTGTTTCACGTGAAACACAGCCACTCCTCAGATCTCAGTCCTGCGTGGCCCACCACTCCTTGAGCGCCGCCACCGCCGTGTCATGCTCCATCGGCCCGTTCTCCAGCCGAAGCTCCAGAAGGTGCTGGTACGCCTTGCCGATGACGGGGCCCGGTCCGACGCCCAGGATCTCCATGATCTGGTTGCCGTCGAGGTCCGGGCGGATGGCGTCGAGCTCCTCCTGCTCCTGGAGCTCGGCGATGCGCGCCTCCAGGCCGTCGTAAGCGCGGGAGAGCGCGGCCGCCTTGCGCTTGTTACGCGTCGTGCAGTCCGAGCGGGTCAGCTTGTGCAGCCGATCGAGGAGCGGGCCGGCGTCCCGGACGTAGCGGCGCACCGCCGAGTCCGTCCACTCCCCGGTGCCGTAGCCGTGGAAGCGCAGGTGCAGCTCGACGAGGCGCGAGACGTCCTTGACGAGCTCGTTGGAGTACTTCAGCGCCGTCATGCGCTTCTTCGTCATCTTCGCGCCGACCACCTCGTGGTGGTGGAACGAGACGCGGCCGTCCTTCTCGAAGCGGCGCGTCCGCGGCTTGCCGATGTCGTGCAGCAGCGCCGCCAGCCGCAGCGTCAGGTCGGGACCGTTCTCCTCGAGGTCCATCGCCTGCTCCAGCACGATCAGCGTGTGCTCGTAGACGTCCTTGTGCCGGTGGTGCTCGTCGCTCTCCAGCCGCAGGGCGGGAAGCTCGGGCAGGACGTGTGCGGCGAGCCCGGTGTCGACCAGCAGCGTCAGGCCCTTGCGGGGGTGGTCGGAGAGGATCAGCTTGTTCAGCTCGTCCCGTACCCGCTCCGCGGAGACGATCTCGATGCGCCCGGCCATGTCCGTCATGGCCGTCACGACCTCGGGCGCCACCTCGAAGTCCAGCTGGGCGGCGAAGCGCGCCGCGCGCATCATGCGCAGCGGATCGTCAGAGAACGACTCCTCGGGCGTACCGGGCGTCCGCAGGACCCGCTCGGCGAGGTCTTCGAGCCCTCCGTGCGGGTCGATGAACTCCTTCTCGGGGAGAGCGACGGCCATCGCGTTCACGGTGAAGTCGCGGCGGACCAGATCCTGCTCGATGGAGTCGCCGTACGACACCTCGGGCTTGCGCGAGGTCCGGTCGTACGCCTCCGAGCGGTACGTCGTCACCTCGATCTGGTAGCCGTCCTTCTGCGCCCCGACCGTGCCGAACGCGATCCCGACCTCCCACACCGCGTCCGCCCACGGGCGCACGATCTTCAGCACGTCGTCGGGACGGGCGTCGGTCGTGAAGTCGAGGTCGTTGCCGAGCCGGCCGAGCAGCGCGTCCCGTACCGATCCGCCGACCAGGGCGAGGGAGAACCCGGCCTCCTGGAAACGGCGGGCGAGATCATCGGCGACGGGCGCGACCCGCAGCAGTTCACTGACCGCGCGGTGCTGCGCCTCGCTCAGGGCGCTGGGCTTGTCTTCGTTGGCGTTCGGCACAACAGAAGAGGGTACGTGGCCGGGGCGACCGCCCGCTCCCTGCGGGGCGCGCCCCCACGAGCGCGGACACCTCCACCGATACGGGCACACAATCTGTTCTTGCCTCGTACGGAAGCCCTCCCCTTTATACGGGAACATAAAGGGCAGGACGGTCGCCTGAAGCGATCTTGCTGGGGGAGACCGTGGCACTTCCCCCCAGCGCGCATCGTTACCATGCCTGGACGCACATTCCGACGACCACTGACGACGACGAGGGACGGACGAGCGCGTGGCCGAGGCGGCAGACTTCCAGGGGACCAGTCCCTCACCTGCCCGCCGGTGGCTGCGGCGCACCGGGGCACTGCTCGCCGGCGCGCCCCTGCTGGCCGGTGTGCTCCAGCTGCCCGCCTCCCCGGCCGCGCAGGCGGCCGTACAGGACTCCCCGAGCGTCGTATCGGGCCCCGGCTCGGTCGATGTGGCTGTGGATTCCCTCACCCCCGGCGTCCCCGGAGAGGGTGACACCGTCACGGTCACCGGCACGGTGACCAACAAGGGGAAGCGGACGGTCACCGACGCCAAGGTGGACCTGCTCCTGGGCCGGCCGGTGAACACCCGCTCCGCCATCGACACGATCTCCCGCCGCACCACCTTCCAGCCCGGCCTCGACGGCGACCCGGTGGGCGGGAAGTACGTCAAGGAGTTCGCCAAGCTGGCCCCCGGCATCTCCCAGCGCTTCAGCATCGCGGTGCCGGTCGACAAGCTGAACCTCGACCAGGACGGCGTGTACCAGTTCTCCGTCTCCCTGTCCGGGGAGACGACGGCCCAGCCCTGGCCCCAGGTGCTCGGCATCCAGCGCACCTTCCTGCCGTGGCAGCCCGACGGGGCCGAGACCAAGACGCGGACGACCGTCCTGTGGCCGCTGATCTCGACCTCGCACATGACGGCCGAGACCGGCTCGGACGAGTCGCAGACACCCGTGTTCCACGACGACGACCTCGCCAAGGAGATCGCCCCCGGCGGCCGCCTCCAGCAGATGGTGGCGCTCGGCAAGGAGCTGGACGTCACCTGGGTGATCGACCCGGACCTGCTCGCCTCCGTGGACGCGATGACGGAGCGCTACAGCATCCAGGGCGAGGGCGACACGACGACGCCGGGCACCCACCAGGGCGTCGCCAAGCAGTGGCTCTCCGACCTGCAGGACGCGGTCGAGGACAAGGAGGTCGTCGCGCTGCCCTTCGGCGACCCCGACCTGGCCTCCCTCGCGCACAACGGCACAAACGTCACCGGGTCCCTGAACCACTTCAAGGAGGCGACCGACGTCGCCGGGGACACCGTCGAGTCGATCCTCCACGTGGAACCGGCCACCGACTTCGCCTGGCCCGTCGAGGGCGCCGTGGACCCGTCGATCGTCAAGGTCGCCACCTCCGCCGGCGCGGACAAGGTGATCGCCCGCAGCGACAGCCTGGCGGAGGACAACAGCCTCCCGTACACCCCCTCCGCCGCCCGTCCGATCGGCGGTGGCACCAGCGCAGTCGTCGCCGACGCCCGTCTGTCGACGCTGTTCCAGGGCAATCTGACCCGGGCGTCGACCTCGACGCTCGCCGTGCAGCGGTTCCTCGCGCAGAGCCTGACCCTGAACCTGCAGACGAGCAAGCAGCGCAACATCGTCGTCGCCTCGCAGCGCATGCCGACCGCGAGCCAGGCCCAGACCATGGCCGCGGCCGTGCGGGCGCTGCAGGACGGCTCCTGGTCGCAGGCGCAGGACCTCACGGCGGCCGCCTCGGCCAAGCCCGACCCGTCCGCCACCACACGCGTCCCGGCGGCCTCCAAGTACCCCTCCGCCCTGCGCAAGCAGGAACTGCCCCGGGGTGCCTTCTCGCAGATCGCCACCACCCAGGACAAGCTCGACCGGTTCAAGGTCGTCCTGACCAACCAGTCACGGGTCGTGACTCCGTTCGGGCGGGCCATGAACCGGACGATGTCGACGTCGTGGCGTGGCCGTGCGGGCGCGGCGGCAGACTTCCGCAACGGGGTGGAGGCGTACGTCGACTCCCTCGCCGGCCAGGTCACGCTGATCGACAAGTCCGAGACCAAGCTGTCCGGCCGCAGCGCCACGATCCCGGTGACGGTGAAGAACAACCTGGTGCAGGGGGTCGACCACCTGGTGCTGCGGCTGAGGTCGACCGCTCCGAGGCGCCTCGAGATCGGTGGCGATGCGTACGAGGAGCAGCAGGTCGCCGTGTCCGGCGGTCACAGCCAGACGGTGAAGTTCACGGCGTCCGCGCAGGCCAACGGCAAGGCGACCGTGATCGCCCAGCTGTACACCGAGGACGGCCGGGCGTACGGCGACCCCGTCAAGTTCGACGTGAAGGTCACCGAGTTCACGGCCACCGTGATGCTGGTCATCGGCGGCGGCTTCCTGCTGCTCGTCCTCGCCGGATTCCGTATGTACACGCAGCGCAAGCGCGCGGCGGCGCGGGCGGCCGAGGAGGACGGTCCCGAGCAGACGAACGAATCCGAGGGCGATCCGGAGAACCCGGAAGGCTCTGCGGAACGTCTGACGGACGAGGGACCGGCCGATGAGGAGTCGGGCGCCGACGCCCGGGCAGGCGCCTCCGAGCAGCCGAGTGACCCGATCCCGGACACCGCAGCGGAAAGCGCCGACCCGTCCGGCACGGGTGAGAGAGTGGACCGTTGAGCGAAGTCGTGGCCGGTGGGCCCGGGACGATGAGGTGGGGTAGCCATGAACGCGCCGTACGACGGTGACCGCGGCCAGGCCGCGGGCAGCTCGGGGCACCCCGAGGGCCCGCCGCCCGAGGGCCAGGTACCGCCGCAGCACCCGGCGGACATGTACCTCCAGGACGCCTACGACCAGGACCCGTACCAGGGGCAGGACATCACCGCCCAGGACCCGGTCGCCGAGGCGCTGTACGACCGTGCCGCGCACCCCCCGCCCCCGCCGGGCGCCTACCAGCCCCAGCAGCCGCTCTACTCCCAGCCGCCGCAGTCGCCGTACGCCCCCGACCCGAACGTGTGGGCGCAGACGCCGGCGCCAGAGCCGGAGGGCCCGACCCAGTACCTGCCGTACGGGGACGACCCCAGGACGACCCAGTACGTCGGCGTCGACGACCTCGTCTCGCACTCGTCGGAGGAGCGCCCGGGGCACGACGCCTTCGCGCACCTCTTCCGGGACCAGCAGCAGGGCGGCGGCCAGCAGCAGTACCAGCCGACGTCGGTCCCCGGCCCGTCCCCCGCGCCCGTCCCCGGCCCGCAGCAGGCGGTCGCGCCGGTCGCCGCGCCCGAGAGCGACGAGCCGGCGCCCGCTCCGGCCCCCGCGCCCGTCGCGAAGAAGGGCGGCAAGGTCGGCGGTCTGCTGAAGTCCAGCGCCGTCATGGCGGCCGGCACGATGGTGTCCCGCCTCACCGGGTTCGTCCGGTCGATGCTGATCGTCTCGGCCCTCGGCCTCGGCCTGCTCGGCGACTCCTTCCAGGTCGCCTACCAGCTACCGACGATGATCTACATCCTGACCGTCGGCGGTGGCCTCAACTCCGTCTTCGTGCCGCAGCTCGTGCGCGCCATGAAGGACGACGAGGACGGCGGCGAGGCCTACGCCAACCGTCTGCTGACGCTGGTCATGGTCGCGCTCGCCGCCCTCACGGCACTCGCGATGTTCGCGGCACCGTTCCTGGTCAGCGCCCTGTCGACGAAGGTCGCCAGCGACCCCGCCGCCAACGAGGTGGCGGTCACCTTCACGCGCTACTTCCTGCCCTCGATCTTCTTCATGGGCGTCCACGTCGTGATGGGCCAGATCCTCAACGCCCGCGGCCGCTTCGGCGCCATGATGTGGACCCCGGTCCTGAACAACGTCGTCATCATCGTGACGCTGGGCATGTTCATCTGGGTGTACGGCACCTCCGAGCGCTCCGGGATGTCGGTCACGAGCATCCCGCCGGAAGGGCAGCGACTCCTCGGCATCGGCATCCTGCTCGGCCTGGTGGTCCAGTCCCTCGCCATGATCCCGTACCTGCGGGAAACGGGCTTCCGGATGCGGCTGCGCTTCGACTGGCGGGGACATGGCCTCGGCAAGGCCGCCATGCTCGCCAAGTGGACGATCCTGTTCGTCCTGGCCAACCAGGCCGGAGCCCTCGTCGTCACCCAGCTGTCCACCGCGGCCGGTGTCGCGTCGGGCGACGAGGGCACCGGCTTCGCCGCCTACGCCAACGCCCAGCTGATCTGGGGTCTGCCGCAGGCCATCATCACCGTCTCCCTGATGGCCGCCCTGCTGCCCCGGATCTCCCGCTCGGCCGCCGAGAACGACGCCGGTGCGGTCCGCGACGACATCTCGCAGGGCCTGCGCACCACCGCGGTGGCGATCGTGCCGCTCGCCTTCGGATTCGTGGCGCTCGGCATCCCGATGTGCACCCTGATGTTCGGCTCGTCCGGCACCAGCCAGGCCACCAACATGGGCTACATGCTGATGGCCTTCGGCCTAGGCCTGATCCCCTACTCGGTGCAGTACGTCGTCCTGCGCGCCTTCTACGCGTACGAGGACACCCGCACCCCCTTCTACAACACGGTCATCGTGGCGGCCGGCAACGCGGCGGCCTCCGGGCTCTGCTACCTCGTCCTGCCCGCCCGCTGGGCCGTGGTGGGCATGGCGGCCTCCTACGGCCTGGCCTACGCGATCGGCGTCGGGGTGGCCTGGCGACGACTGCGCGCGAAGCTGGGCGGCGATCTGGACGGCGCCCGCGTGACGCGGACCTACGCGCGGCTCTGCATCGCGTCGGTCCCGGCCGCGCTGGTCGGCGGGGCGGCCTGCTACGGCGTCAGCCAGGTCCTCGGCCAGGGCGCGGCCGGCTCGCTCGCCGCCCTCCTGGCCGGCGGGGCCGTGCTGCTCGGCGTCTTCTTCGTGGCCGCCCGGCGGATGCGCATCGAGGAACTGAACTCGCTCGTCGGCATGGTCCGCGGGCGCCTGGGTCGCTGAGGTGGGGGTAGGCGCACAACCATCGTCCGTCATCGTGTGTCGTGCATAGCGGCGGACTGTGGGCACAATTGGTTCGGCGTCGGACGGCGCGCACGAGGTGTGGCGGCGCGCATTGAATGGGGAGGCAGGAACGACGGTGGCGGAACGGAGCACGGCTGCCGTCGACGTGGCAGACAACAGCGGTGACGAGCCGCTGACCGCTCAGGCGGACGAGTCGTCCACGGCCGACGGGGTGGCCACGAATCGGGAGCGGGGCACGGACATCGACGAGGCACAGGGGAGTGGCGGGACGGAGGGTCCCGGGAAGGCCTCGGCGCCCGAGCTGCACAGCGGTCACAAGCTCGCCGAACGCTACCGCCTGGAGGAGTGCGTCACCCGTCTGGACGGTTTCAGCAGCTGGCGCGCCGTCGACGAGAAACTGCGCCGCGCCGTCGGCGTCCACATCCTGCCCGCGGATCACGCGCGGGCCCGGGCCGTGCTGGCCGCGGCCCGCTCCTCCGCGCTGCTCGGCGATCCCCGCTTCGTCCAGGTCCTCGACGCCGTCGAGGAGGACGACGTCGTCTACGTCGTCCACGAGTGGCTTCCCGACGCCACCGAACTGACGACTCTCCTCGCCGCCGGCCCGCTGGAGGTGTACGACGCCTACCAGATGGTCACGCAGGTGTCCGCCGCCATGGCCGCCGCGCACCGTGAGGGCCTGGCCCATCTGCGCCTCAACCCGAACGCCGTGCTGCGTACGTCCACCGGGCAGTGGCGCATCCGCGGCCTCGCGGTGAACGCCGCCCTGCGGGGCATCAGCTCCGACACCCCCCAGCGGGCCGACACGGAGGCCATCGGCGCCCTGCTGTACGCCTCGCTCACCCAGCGCTGGCCCTACGAGAGCGACGCCTACGGCCTGTCCGGGCTCCCCAAGGACGTGGGGCTGATCGCCCCGGACCAGGTGCGGGCCGGCGTCCACCGCGGGCTGTCCGAGCTCGCCATGCGCGCGCTCGCCAACGACGGCGCGACCGCCTCCCGCCACGAGGCCGCCTGCACCACTCCCGAGGAGCTGGTGAAGGCCATCGGCGAGATGCCCCGCATCCGGCCGCCGGAGCCCGCGTTCACCGCCCCGCCGGACTACCAGCGCACGACCTACCAGCAGGGCACCTATGGGCGACCGGCGCCCCATCCGGGCACCACGCAGCCGGTGGCAGCCCCGCCGCCCCCGCTGCAGAGCCGCACCGGCAAGGCCCTGAAGTGGGCCGTCTCGGCCCTCCTGATCGCCGCCCTCGGGCTGGGCAGCTGGCAGCTCGCCGACGCCCTCATGGACCGGGGCAAGCAGTCCGACGACCCCAACCAGACGCAGACGAACGACGGCGGCGAGAAGAACGGTGGCAAGAACAAGCCGGCCAAGCCGCTCAAGATCACTGGCTCCCAGGAGTACGTGGCCGAGGGAGACGCGCAGCA
Organism: Streptomyces sp. NPDC059852; assembly: GCF_042731455.1. NCBI lineage: Bacteria > Bacillati > Actinomycetota > Actinomycetes > Kitasatosporales > Streptomycetaceae > Streptomyces > Streptomyces sp. NPDC059852. The sequence continues at coordinate 14,942 of NZ_JBHWJK010000015.1, forward strand.
CCCGAAAGACGTCGGCCTGACGTATGACAACGACGCGACGACGGGATGGCGGACCAACAGCTACAAGGACGGTCCGAAGATAGTGATCAAGCCCGGCGTCGGCATCGTCTACGACCTCGGCTCCGAGCAGGAGGTCTCGGCCGCCACGCTGTCCCTCCGGTACGGTGGCGATCACACCACCGTCCAGCTCTACTCCACCGACACGCTCGACTCGTCCACGCCGCTGAGCTCGATGAAGGAGCTGGGGCAGGCGACGACGAGCGGCACCTCCGCCAAGGTGAGCGTCGACAAGCCGGTGAAGACCCGCTACGTACTGGTGTGGCTGACCGCGATGCCGTACTCCGGCGCCGACTCCGCCAACTACAGTCAGCCTGGATACAAGCAGGCCATCACCGAAGTGAAGTTCGCCGGCTGACTGCGTCCCAGGGGAGGGGGTCCGCGTGACAGATCGCACCGCTCACGGCGACGCGAGCGATCAGGACCTCCTCGCCCTGCATGTGGCCGGGGACCCCGAAGCCTTCGGCGAGATCGTGCGACGCCACCGGGACCGTCTCTGGGCGGTGGCCCTGCGCACGCTCGGGGACCGCGAAGAGGCCGCCGACGCCGTCCAGGACGCCCTCGTCTCCGCCTACCGCGCCGCCCACACCTTCCGCGGCCAGTCGGCCGTCACCACCTGGCTGCACCGGATCACGGTGAACGCCTGCCTGGACCGCGCCCGCAAGGCCGCCTCCCGGAAGACCTCACCTGTCGACGACACCGAGCGCCTCGAGCAGCTTCTCGAGCCGCACGAGTCGGCTTCGGCGCCCGCGGAACGCAACGATCTGCACCGCCAGCTGCTGGAAGCGCTCGGCACGCTGCCACCCGACCAGCGGGCTGCCCTCGTCCTGGTGGACATGCAGGGCTACCCGGTCGCGGAGGCGGCCCGGGTCCTGGACGTCCCCACGGGCACCGTGAAGAGCCGGTGCGCGAGAGGCAGAGCCCGGCTGCTGCCTCTCCTCACCCATCTGCGGCCCGAGCGCACGGGCAAGGATTCCAGTGAGAGGCGGAACCGGACGCAGGGGACATCCGTCCCACCGGCAGCGGGTCCACGTGCCGCGGGTCAGGACACGGAGCCACGCGACAACGGTCCGAGTGATTCAGCGGCAGTGAAGGGCGGAGGTGGGCGAGCGTGACATCCACGACGGGCAAGGCCGGGCACCCGGACGTCACCGAGATCTCCGACCTCACCGAGGGCCTGCTGTCACCATCCCGGGCCGCCGACATACAGCGGCACCTCGAGGACTGCGAGCTGTGCGCGGACGTCCATGACTCGCTGGAGGAGATCCGAGGGCTGCTCGGCTCGGTGCCGGTCCCCTCGCGGATGCCGGACGACGTCGCCGAACGTATCGATGCCGCCCTGGCGGCGGAGTCGTCGGCTCGATCCACGGCCCCTGGTGATTCCACCTCGCCGGCTGTCAACGAGGACGACCGCACCTCCACCGGTTCTCATGTTTCACGTGAAACATCGCCCGCCGCCGACCGGCCCGCGGGACGTGCGCGCCCGTCGACCACCGGCCCCGGCCGCAAGGGCAAGAAGAGGACAGGGAACCGCAGGGTGGTCCTGGGAGCCGCCTTCACGGCCGTCGGACTGGGTCTCGGCTCGGTGCTTCTGGTCTTCGCGATGAACGGCGGCGGGTCCAGCCCTACGGCCGAAGGGAATCAAACGGCTTCCGACACCTTCTCCGCAGCGAAGCTGGAGAGCAAGGTCGCCGACCTCCTCGACAAGAACGCGCCGGCCGCACCGTCCTCCCGGGGCCCCAACCGCAGCATGGGCGTGGAAGGCGGCGTCGACCCCCAGAGGCCGAAGATCCTGCGCGAGGTCAACGTTCCGGACTGTGTCCGTAAAGGGATCGGCCGCGACGAGAATGCGCTCGCCGCCGAGGAAGGCGTCTTCCAGGGCAAGGACGCCCTGCTCGTCGTCCTGCCGGACGCCTCCGATGTCACCCGGGTCACCGCGTATCTGATGGACGCGAGCTGTGTGCAGCACCCGACGGAGAGCGCGGCCAAGATCCTTCTGACGGAGTCCTACGCGCGTTCCTGAGGCCCTTGCGATTGGCCGTCCTCCGGCGTGGCAACCCGTAGAGGGGGCATCACCGTGTGCCCTGACACAGCGGGAATGCGCGCCCCTTAGGATCCGTTGGGTGGGGTGAGAGCTCGGAAAGAGAGCTCCCACCGGTCCGACGACGTATTCCAGAGACGAGGAATCAAGCCGTGAGCGACGTCCGAAACGTGATCATCATCGGCTCCGGGCCCGCCGGCTACACGGCGGCGCTCTACACCGCGCGCGCGTCGCTGAAGCCGCTGGTGTTCGAGGGCGCCGTCACTGCCGGTGGTGCGCTCATGAACACCACCGAGGTGGAGAACTTCCCCGGCTTCCAGGACGGCATCATGGGCCCCGAGCTCATGGACAACATGCGCGCCCAGGCCGAGCGCTTCGGTGCCGAGCTGGTCCCGGACGACATCGTCAACGTCGATCTGACCGGTGAGATCAAGACCGTCACGGACACCGCCGGCACTGTGCACCGCGCGAAGGCCGTCATCGTCACCACCGGCTCGCAGCACCGCAAGCTCGGTCTGCCGAACGAGGACGCCCTGTCGGGCCGCGGCGTCTCCTGGTGTGCCACCTGTGACGGCTTCTTCTTCAAGGACCAGGATATCGCCGTCATCGGTGGTGGCGACACGGCCATGGAGGAGGCGACCTTCCTCTCGCGCTTCGCCAAGTCCGTGACGATCGTGCACCGCCGTGACACGCTGCGCGCCTCCAAGGCCATGCAGGACCGCGCCTTCGCCGACCCGAAGATCAAGTTCGTCTGGGACAGCGAAGTGGCCGAGGTCCAGGGTGAGCAGAAGCTCGCCGGCCTCAAGCTGCGCAACGTCAAGACCGGCGAACTCTCCGACCTGGCGGTCACCGGCCTGTTCATCGCGATCGGCCACGACCCGCGCACGGAGCTGTTCAAGGGTCAGCTGGAGCTCGACGAGGAGGGCTACCTCAAGGTCGACGCCCCCTCGACGCGTACCAACGTGACCGGCGTCTTCGCCGCCGGTGACGTGGTGGACCACACCTACCGCCAGGCCATCACCGCCGCCGGTACCGGTTGTTCCGCCGCTCTGGACGCCGAGCGCTTCCTCGCCGCCCTGGCGGACGAGGAGAACGCCGAGCCCGAGAAGACCGCAGTCTGAACCCCACCGCCCCCGCACCACTTAGTTAAGGAGCCCGCAGTGGCCGGCACCCTGAAGAACGTGACCGACGAGACCTTCGAGCAGGACGTCCTGAAGAGCGACAAGCCCGTCCTGGTGGACTTCTGGGCCGCCTGGTGCGGTCCGTGCCGCCAGATCGCTCCGTCCCTCGAGGCCATCGCCGCCGAGCACGGCGACAAGATCGAGATCGTCAAGCTGAACATCGACGAGAACCCGGGTACGGCCGCCAAGTACGGCGTCATGTCGATCCCGACGCTGAACGTCTACCACAACGGCGAGGTCGCCAAGACCATCGTCGGCGCGAAGCCGAAGGCCGCGATCGTCCGCGACCTCGAGGACTTCATCGCTGAGTGATGTTTCACGTGAAACACGAATGGGCCAGCCCTCTTGGGCTGGCCCATTTTCGTGTCGCGTAGTTCGACAGCATCCAGCAGAGCCAGACACGTCCTAGAGAGGCCTCAGCGCCGGTTCCTTCTGTACTGCTCCCAGAAGCCGGTCGAGCGCCATCTCGACGTCTTCCTTCCAGGACAGAGTCGTCCTCAGCTCCAGCCGCAGACGGGGCGTCGTGGGATGCGGGCGGACCGTCTTGAAACCCACGGCCAGGAGATGATCCGCGGGCAGCACACAGGCGGGCTCTTTCCACCGCGCATCCCCGAACGCCTCGATCGCCTTGAAGCCCCGCCGCAGCAGATCCTTCGCGACCGTCTGGACCATGACCCGGCCCAGCCCCTGTCCCTGGTAACCGGGCAGGATGAACGCGGTGATCAGCTGCACCGCATCCGGGGACACCGGGCTCGTGGGGAACGCGGTCGAGCGGGGGACATACGCTGGCGGCGCGTACAGCACGTACCCCACCGGTACCTCGTCGACGTAGACGACGCGGCCGCAGGATCCCCAGTCCAGGAGGACGGCGGAGATCCAAGCCTCCTTTTCCAGTGCGGCGGTGCCCTCCCTTACCGCTGCTTCACCGCTGACCGGGTCGAGCTCCCAGAAGACGCACGACCGGCAGCGCTTGGGAAGGTCCGGGAGGTTGTCCAGCGTGAGCGGTACGAGCCGACGCCCCATGAAGCCTGTTCCTCGCTTCCTTCGCCCGCGGCATCGCGAGCGGCTGTCAAGGCGCTCCGCTCCTTGAGCAGGCTGCCGACGAACCCGCCGACCGCCCCCAGGCCCAGGGCCGCGCTCACCAATCCGGTGCGGCTCACCGTTCGCATGGACCCCGCCTCCCCTTAGAGGTCTTGCCCAGTGGATGCGCCATACCCGACGGCATCGTATCCACGATGCGATTCCATCGATACCGCATAAAAGCAAAGTGCGGGTCGTGTTCCGGTACACACCGGACACGACCCGCACTCACAACCGGAGAACGCGATCAAACACCGATCAGCCACCGATCAGAAGCCTGATCAGAGCCGCCCTGCTCTCAGCTCTCGGCGTCCTCGGCGTCGTCGCCGAGCAGACTCTTCTGGAGCGCGAGCTTCTCCCCCGGAGCCAGCGTGCTGAGGATCCGCTCCAGGTCCTCGGGCGAGGCGAACTCGACGGTGATCTTGCCCTTCTTCTGCCCCAGCTCGACCTTCACCCGCGTCTCGAAACGATCCGAGAGCCGAGTGGCGAGGTCGGACAGCGCCGGCGAGGGCACCGATCCGGCACGCGGCCCCTTGGACCGCGGTGCCTTCTGCGGGCGCGAGCCCATCAGCGTCACGATCTCCTCGACGGACCGGACGGAAAGCCCCTCGGCCACCACACGGTACGCGAGGCGCTCCTGCTCCTCCGGGTCGTCCACCGAGAGCAGCGCCCGAGCGTGCCCGGCGGAGAGGACGCCGGCCGCGACCCGATTCTGGACCTTGGGGGACAGCTTGAGCAGACGCAAGGTGTTGGAGACCTGAGGGCGGGACCGGCCGATGCGGTCCGCCAGCTGGTCGTGCGTGCAGTTGAAGTCCTTCAGCAGCTGGTCGTAGGCCGCTGCCTCTTCGATCGGGTTCAGCTGGGCGCGGTGCAGGTTCTCCAGGAGGGCGTCCAGGAGAAGCTTCTCGTCGTCGGTGGCCCGCACGATCGCCGGGATCGCTTCGAGTCCGGCCTCACGGCAGGCCCGCCAACGCCGCTCGCCCATGATGAGCTCGTAGCGGGACGGCGCGAGCTGACGTACGACGATCGGCTGGAGGAGGCCGACCTCCTGGATGGAGGTGACGAGCTCCTGCAGAGCGTCCTCGTCGAAGATCTCACGCGGCTGGCGCGGGTTCGGCGTGATCTCGTCGAGGGGGATCTCCGCAAAGTGGGCGCCCATGGGAGCCGCGGGAACCTCGGCGGCGTTGTTCGCCGACGGCTCCTCTGTTTCACGTGAAACAGGCGGCAGTGTCGCCACCTTGGCCGCGGCCACTCCGCGGTCACTCAACGCCGGAGCAGTCGCCGTAGACGTACCGGCAGTACCGCCCAGTGCCGGCGGGGGCACGGTCCTCTCCGTCGGTGCAGCAGGGATCAGTGCGCCGAGACCACGGCCCAACCCCCTCCGTCGCTCGCTCACTGGATCCCCTCCACCATGTTCGGGTTGCTCTGGGCTCCGATATGGGCCTGCGTCGGGTCGTAGTTCACACCGACGCCCCTCAGAGCGATTTCTCGTGCCGCCTCAAGATAAGACAGGGCACCACTCGATCCTGGATCGTAGGTCAGGACCGTCTGCCCATAGCTCGGCGCCTCGGAGATACGGACCGAGCGGGGAATGCTCGTCCGCAGCACCTCGTCGCCGAAGTGGCTGCGCACCTCGTCCGCCACCTGCGAGGCCAGCCGGGTGCGGCCGTCGTACATGGTGAGCAGGATCGTGGAGACATGCAGGGCGGGGTTGAGGTGTCCCCGCACCAGGTCGACGTTGCGCAGGAGCTGTCCCAGGCCCTCCAGCGCGTAGTACTCGCACTGGATCGGGATGAGGACTTCCTGTCCCGCCACCAGGGCGTTGACCGTCAGCAGGCCGAGCGAGGGCGGGCAGTCGATGAGGATGTAGTCCAGCGGCTGCTCGTACGCCTGGATGGCCCGCTCCAGTCGGCTCTCCCGCGCGACCAGCGAGACCAGCTCGATCTCGGCACCGGCGAGATCGATCGTGGCCGGGGCGCAGAAGAGTCCCTCGACATCGGGGACCGGCTGGACGACCTCGGCCAGCGGCTTGCTCTCCACCAGAACGTCGTAGATCGAGGGAACCTCGGCGTGATGGTCGATCCCCAGAGCCGTGGAGGCGTTGCCCTGCGGGTCGAGGTCGATGACCAGCACACGGCCACCATGCAGAGCCAGGGACGCGGCAAGGTTGACCGTGGTGGTCGTCTTGCCTACGCCGCCCTTCTGGTTGGCGACAACCATGACACGGGTCTGCTCGGGCCGTGGCAGGCCCTCGCCGGCGCGGCCCAGAGCTTCCACCGCCAATTGGGCAGCACGACCGATGGGAGTGTCGTCCATCGGGGGCGGTGTTTCACGTGAAACATCCTCCCCCATCGACTCGGTACGGGGACCGGGGACCGGATCGGTCATCGGTCCCGCGATGTTGGCGTCGGACCGCAAGGATTCACTCTCCTCGACTTCAGGCTCGCAATGAACAGAGCCTCCCATGTCTTCGGGGTCGTGAACCAGTGAGGCCTGGTGTTCTGTGGAGAAATCCACCTCTGTGGACAACTCCGTGCCCCTCGCGGGGGACGGAGTCCTGTCAGGAACACCCTCTCCGAGAGAACCGAGAGGCTTCCGATCTCGAGGTTCGGCAGCAGCGCGGCCGCGGCTGATGATGCCGTGCAACAGTGAGCGACGTTTCACGTGAAACACGATGCACAGCAGCCGAGGCCGAACTGTCGCGACACTCCGACATGGGTAGGTTTGCCAGCTTGTGTGGAGTACGTCTGGCCGTCAGGGCGGATCAGCGGCGCCGGCGCGTGCGCCCCGTCCTGGCCGCCTTGGCGCGCTTGGCCGCGAAACGCACGCCGCCCGGGCTCTCCCCGACCTCGACCCGTACGACCGTGGACAGCGGATCCACAACGCCCTCACCCACATGGAGGATGGACGTCCCCACGGCACCGAGCTTGCTCAACGCGGTGGCCGCGCTCTTGAGCTCCTCCTCGGCGGTGTCTCCCTTGAGGGCCAGCATCTCGCCGTAGGGCCTCAGCAGAGGGATGCCCCAGGTCGCCAGCCGGTCCAGCGGGGCGACGGCCCGCGCGGTGACGACATGGACCGGCTGCAGCTTCCCCATGACCTCTTCGGCGCGACCGCGCACCACCGTCACATGGTCCAGCCCCAGCAGCTCCACGACCTCCGTCAGAAAGGTCGTGCGCCGCAGTAGTGGCTCCAGCAGGGTGATCTTCAGGTCCTCCCGGACCAGGGCCAGGGGGATACCGGGAAGACCGGCGCCCGAGCCCACATCGCACACCGTCACGTTCTCGGGTACGACCTCGGAGAGCACCGCGCAGTTCAGGAGATGCCGCTCCCACAGACGAGGCACCTCCCGTGGCCCGATCAGACCACGCTGCACACCCGCCTCGGCGAGCAGTTCGGCGTAGCGGACCGCGTCCGCGAAGCGATCGCCGAACACCTCACGTGCCTGCTCGGGCGCGGGGGGAAGCTCCGCTGCCTCCGTCACGGGGACCGTCCTTCCGTACGGCGCGGCGCACCAGGCGCCGGCACCAGAACCACGAGAACTATCGCTGACAAAGTTCGGCCCCGCCTGCGGGCAGACGGGGCCGGGAGAAACGTAAGGCCGATCAGGCGGGCAGAACGACGACGAAGCGCTGCGGCTCCTCGCCCTCGGACTCGCTGCGCAGCCCCGCCGACTTGACCGCGTCGTGCACGACCTTGCGCTCGAACGGCGTCATCGGCTTCAGCTTGACCGGCTCGCCGGTGTTCTTGACCTCGGCGGCGGCCTTGGCGCCCAGCTCGGAGAGCTCGGCACGCTTCTTGGCGCGGTAGCCCGCGATGTCCAGCATCAGCCGGCTGCGGTCCCCGGTCTCCCGGTGCACGGCGAGACGCGTCAGCTCCTGCAGCGCCTCCAGCACCTCGCCGTCACGCCCGACCAGCTTCTGCAGGTCGCGGCCGCCGGCGTCGCTGATGATCGACACAGCGGCGCGGTCGGCCTCGACGTCCATGTCGATGTCGCCGTCGAGATCGGCGATGTCCAGCAGACCCTCGAGGTAGTCCGCCGCGATCTCGCCCTCCTGTTCCAGGCGGGTCAGGGTGTCTGCACCCTCGGCGGCGGCGGAGGTGGTGCCTTCCGTCACGGGATGGGCTCCTTCTTACTTCTTGGACGGGGACTTGGGGCGCTGCGGACCGCCCTTGCGCTGCCCGGACTGGGCCTTGCTGCGGCCCTGTCCCGCGGACTTCGGCGCGGGCTTCTTGGCCGCCGCGGGCTTGGTGTCCTCGGGCGTCTCGGACTTCTCCAGGGACGTCGGCTCGTCGGCGTGCTTCTGGGTGCCCGACTGCCGCTGCGACTTGCTCTGCCGCTTCGGCTGCTGGCGCCGGGGAGCACCGCCGGCCGGGGTGCCGTCCTCGGTCACGGTGGCGACGGCGCCCTCGCTCTTGATCACGGTGCCGTCGGGCTGCGCCGCGAGGCTCGCCTTGGAGAGACCGTTGATGAACTTGCGCTCGTACTCGTTGCGGTCGCGGCCCTTGGCGACGATCGCCTTGATGATGGCCTTCTCGCCGCGCCCGCGGACCTTGCCGTGCTGCGTGACACGGTTGGTGAGGCGCTCCAGGTAGGCGGCCTGGGCCTTGGAACCCGGGGTCGGGTTGTTGCGGATGACGTACATCTGCTGGCCCATGGTCCACACGTTGGTGGTCAGCCAGTAGACGAGGACACCGACCGGGAAGTTGATGCCGAAGACGGCGAACATGACCGGGAAGATGTACATGAGCATCTTCTGCTGCTGCATGAACGGCGTCTTCACCGAGGTGTCGACGTTCTTCGTCATCAGCTGGCGCTGCGTGTAGAACTGCGACGCCGACATCAGGACGATCATGACCGCGGTGACGACCCGGACGTCCATCAGCGTCGCGCCGAGCTGGGCGACCTTGTCGGCGCTGTCCGTGAACTTGGCGGCGAGCGGGGCACCGAAGATGTGTGCCTTACGGGCGCTCTCGAGCAGCTGATCGTCGATGACGCCGATCGTCTTGCCCGTCGCGATGCCGTTGAGCACGTGGTACAGGGCGAAGAAGAACGGCGACTGCGCCAGGATGGGAAGGCACGAGGAGAGCGGGTTGGTGCCCGTCTCCTTGTACAGCTTCATCATCTCTTCGGACTGACGCTGCTTGTCGTTCTTGTAGCGCTCCTGGATCTTCTTCATCTCGGGCTGGAGCGTCTGCATGGCCCGGGTCGCCTTGATCTGCTTCACGAAGAGCGGGATCAGGCAGATACGGATCAGGATCACCAGGGACACGATGGACAGGCCCCAGGCCCACCCGGTGTCCTCGCCGAAGATGGCGCCGTACACCTTGTGGAACTGGACGATGACCCATGAGACGGGTGTCGTGATGAAGCTGAAGAGGCTGGCAATCGTGTCCACTAATCATGCTCCTTGGGCATGGGGCGAGGTCTCTGCGGCCGGGCTCGAAGGAACATTCTCTTCAATGGCCGTTTCGGCGGCGGAGGGCCCGCCCTTGCGTGCGCGCCATGCGTTGCGCAGCAGCTCGTGCCACCGCGGACGCTTGCGCGGCGGGACATGGTCCACACCGCCCAGTGACCACGGGTTGCATCGCAGGATGCGCCAGGCGGTGAGCGCCGTGCCCTTGATCGCACCGTGCCGGTCGATGGCCGTGTACCCGTAGTGGGAGCACGACGGGTAGTACTTGCACACCGGTCCCAGCAGTGGACTGATCGTCCACTGGTACAGCTTGATCAGAGCCAGCAGTGGGTACTTCATCGCGCGCCCCCTCCCAGGAGCCGCTGCAGAGCGGCGTCCAGGTCTCGGGCCAGCTGTGCATGGTCGGCGTCACCCGAACCGGGTAGCGCTCGTACGACTACCAGGCTACCGGGGGGCAGCTGGTCGACTCGATCGCGCATGAGATGGCGAAGCCTGCGCTTCACCTTGTTCCGCACGACTGCACCACCCACGGCCTTGCTCACGACGAAACCCGCACGCGTCGGGGGAGCGCTCTCCCCAGGCGCATGCGGGTCCGTGGCACCGCTACGAAGATGGACGACGAGGTGCGGGCGTCCTGCCCGGCGCCCTCGTCGTACCGCGGTCGCGAAGTCCTCGCGCCGCCTCAGCCGGTTCTCGGTGGGCAGCACGACGGCATGACCTGACCGGGATCAGGCGGACAGACGGGCGCGACCCTTGCTACGGCGGGACGCGAGGATCGCGCGGCCGGCACGGGTGCGCATACGCAGCCGGAAGCCGTGGGTCTTCGCGCGACGACGGTTGTTCGGCTGGAAGGTGCGCTTGCTCACTCGGGGGCTCCAGTAATAAATCGGTGGTGGCGGGTGCCGTCCTGGCTGTCACCGTGCGCCCACGAGTAGCTCGCAGTTACGCCCGAGTGCACCGCTATCCGATCACCTGACGTGACCTGTGCCCATCGGAGGCAGGCGGCAGCAGCCATCGACAACTCGACCTGGTTACGGTACGCGCGGCTACGCCATCCGGTCAAACCAGCCGCGACTGGGGGACACTATCCACAGGCTGGGGACAACGACTTGAACCGTAGCCGTCGCGCTGACTACCGTGACGGAACTCCGATTCGTTCCCTTGTCCCCCCAGATTCTGACTCCACCCGATTGAATCCCGACCCGTCCCACAATCACACGTTCGTGGGACCTGTGAGAGAGCGTGCCCTGTGGCTGACGTACCTGCCGATCTTGCCGCAGTGTGGCCACGAGTACTCGAGCAGCTCCTCGGTGAGGGCCGCGGGCAGGGTGTGGAGGCGAAGGACGAGCACTGGATCCGGCGCTGCCAGCCCCTCGCGCTGGTCGCCGACACCGCGCTGCTCGCCGTACCGAACGAATTCGCGAAGGGCGTACTGGAGGGCCGGCTGGCCCCGGTCGTCAGCGAGACCCTGACCCGTGAGTGCGGGCGCCCCATCCGTATCGCGATCACCGTCGACGACTCGGCGGGCGAGCCCCCGGCCCCTCCGTCGCCCCAGCACCAGTCCCAGCCCCGCTACGAGGAGCCGGAGCTCCCGTCGTACGAGGGCTACGGCCGGCACCGCGCCGACGACCACATGTCCGACCCGCTGCCGACCGCGCGCCCGGCCTACCCCGGCGAGTACCAGCGCCCGGAGCCCGCGCCGGACAGCTGGCCGCGCCCGTCACAGGACGACTACGGCTGGCAGCAGCAGCGCCTCGGCTTCCCCGAGCGGGACCCGTACGCCTCGCCGCAGGAGTCGTACGGCCAGGACTCCTACGGCTCCCCGGCGCAGGACTACCGCCCGCAGCCGGTCGACCGGTCGTCCTACGACGGGAAGCGCCCCGATCACGACCAGCGCCGCTCCGACTACGAGCAGCAGCGGCCGGACTACGACAAGCCGCGGCCCGAGTACGAGCAGCAGCGCCCCGACTACGACCAGCCGCGCTCGGAGTACGACCGCGGTCCGCGCCGGGAGCTGCCCGATCCGCCGCCCGGCTCCGGTCATGTGCACCGCGGTGGGCCGGTCGGCTCGAGCCTCCCGGCCTCCGGCGCCCCGGGGCCGCTCGCCGCGCAGCCCGCGCCGGCGTCCGGCCCGGGTGAGCCCACCGCGCGGTTGAACCCGAAGTACCTCTTCGACACGTTCGTCATCGGCGCGTCCAACCGCTTCGCGCACGCGGCCGCGGTGGCCGTCGCCGAGGCGCCCGCGAAGGCGTACAACCCCCTGTTCATCTATGGGGAGTCGGGCCTCGGCAAGACGCACCTGCTGCACGCGATCGGGCACTACGCGCGCAGCCTCTACCCGGGCACGCGCGTGCGGTACGTGAGCTCCGAGGAGTTCACCAACGAGTTCATCAACTCGATCCGTGACGGCAAGGGCGACAGCTTCCGCAAGCGCTACCGCGAGATGGACATCCTGCTCGTCGACGACATCCAGTTCCTCGCGGACAAGGAGTCGACGCAGGAGGAGTTCTTCCACACCTTCAACACGCTCCACAACGCGAACAAGCAGATCGTGCTGTCCAGCGACCGGCCGCCCAAGCAGCTGGTCACCCTGGAGGACCGGCTGCGGAACCGTTTCGAGTGGGGTCTGATCACCGACGTGCAGCCGCCCGAACTCGAGACGCGGATCGCGATCCTGCGCAAGAAGGCGGTCCAGGAGCAGCTCAACGCCCCGCCGGAGGTCCTGGAGTTCATCGCCTCCCGTATCTCGCGGAACATCCGTGAGCTGGAGGGCGCGCTGATCCGGGTGACGGCGTTCGCGTCGCTCAACCGGCAGCCGGTCGACCTGGGCCTGACGGAGATCGTCCTGAAGGACCTCATCCCCGGCGGTGAGGACTCGGCCCCGGAGATCACCTCCACGGCGATCATGGGTGCCACCGCCGACTACTTCGGCCTCACGGTCGAGGACCTGTGCGGTACGTCGCGCGGACGGGCGCTCGTCACGGCCCGCCAGATCGCCATGTACCTGTGCCGTGAGCTGACGGACCTGTCGCTGCCGAAGATCGGCGCGCTGTTCGGCGGCCGCGACCACACCACGGTGATGCACGCCGACCGCAAGATCCGCAATCTGATGGCCGAGCGGCGCTCGATCTACAACCAGGTCACCGAGCTCACCAACCGCATCAAGAACGGCTGACGGGCCACCCGCCACCGGCTCGCCGAGGGCCGGCCGCACACCGTCGAGGGCGCCTCCGGAGAGATCCGCAGGCGCCCTCTTCATGTCCGGAGACGGTCCGGACACCGCCTGGAGAGGGTCCGCGGCACGTCCGGCGCCATCTCCCGCCCGGCGCCGCGCGACAGCACCTGTTCGATTACCTGCCGGGTTACGGTCTTCCTCCACAGATTCGGCGACTTTCTCGCGTCCACACCCTGGGGACCGCGAAGTTGTCCAGACTGCGTCCACAGGCCGGTCTGTTGAAGGACCATCAGACCAGGTCAACCGGTTGTGGATTCGTGGACGAACGATCTCCACAGACTGTGGACGACGCGGAGATCCACAGCCTGTGCACGGAGTTGTCCACGGGCAACCCACAGGCTGGAGCCGGTTGTCCCCAGTGATCCCCAGCTTCTCCACACCGCTGTCCACTGTTCGGCAACCCGACGCGGCTCCTCACCGGGGCGAGTGAAAGGCGTCACACGAAGGTGCCGGGTTGCCCTGTGGGAAAGGCGGGTAAAGCTGGGGACGGCGCTGGGGAGAAGTCGCCCTGTCCTGTGCACGGGGTGTGCAGAACTTTCCGTTCTCCACAGAAGCGGCCGGTTGTCCACGGCCTCCACCCACAGCCCCGGTGGACAAAATCTCGGCGCTGAGCTGGGCAAACGAGGTTATCCACGGTATCCACAGGCCCTACTACTACTCCCAACTAGAGAGAGCTGGGAATTCGTTTCGAAGAGGGTCCTGTGCACAACTCGCTGTCCGGCTCCCGGCTGCCCCACGTCACGACTTGACCCCGAGAGGCACCTACTGTCAGTGGGGTGCGTCAGACTGTTCCCGGTGTCCTTCCCCTCACTGGGGCCGACGACACCGAGACAGACGACGAAGCCAGGCAGGCCGAGAAGCGCCGGCAACAGCAGGAGGCGGCAACAGTGAAGATCCGGGTGGAACGCGACGTACTCGCGGAGGCCGTGGCCTGGGCGGCGCGCAGCCTCCCGGCCCGTCCGCCGGCGCCTGTCCTCGCCGGCCTCCTCCTGAAGGCCGAGGACGGTCAGCTGAGCCTGTCCAGCTTCGACTACGAGGTCTCCGCCCGGGTGGGTGTGGAGGCCGAGGTCGAGGAGGAGGGCACCGTCCTGGTGTCCGGCCGTCTCCTCGCCGACATCTGCCGCGCCCTCCCCAACCGGCCGGTGGAGATTTCCACAGACGGTGTACGGGCGACCGTGGTCTGCGGCTCCTCGCGCTTCACCCTCCACACCCTGCCGGTGGAGGAGTACCCGGCGCTGCCGCAGATGCCCACGGCCACCGGCACCGTGCCCGGTGAGGTCTTCGCCTCCGCCGCCGCCCAGGTGGCCATCGCGGCCGGCCGCGACGACACGCTGCCCGTCCTCACCGGTGTGCGCATCGAGATCGAGGGCGACACCGTCACGCTGGCCTCCACCGACCGCTACCGCTTCGCGGTCCGCGAGTTCCTGTGGAAGCCGGAGAACCCCGAGGCGTCCGCGGTCGCCCTGGTGCCCGCCAAGACCCTCCTGGACACCGCCAAGGCGCTCACCAGCGGTGACAGCGTCACCCTGGCGCTCTCCGGCTCCGGTGCGGGCGAGGGCCTGATCGGTTTCGAGGGCGCCGGGCGCCGGACGACGACGCGGCTGCTGGAGGGCGACCTCCCGAAGTACCGCACGCTGTTCCCGACGGAGTTCAACTCGGTCGCCGTGATCGAGACGGCGCCCTTCGTCGAGGCCGTCAAGCGTGTGGCCCTGGTCGCCGAGCGGAACACCCCGGTGCGGCTCAGCTTCGAGCAGGGCGTGCTCATCCTGGAGGCCGGCTCCAGCGACGACGCACAGGCTGTGGAAAGGGTCGACGCCCAGCTGGAGGGCGACGACATCTCGATCGCCTTCAACCCGACCTTCCTGCTGGACGGCCTGAGCGCGATCGACTCCCCGGTGGCGCAGCTGTCGTTCACCACGTCCACCAAGCCCGCGCTGCTCAGCGGCAAGCCGGCCCTGGACGCGGAGGCGGACGAGGCCTACAAGTACCTGATCATGCCGGTGCGCCTGAGCGGCTGAGCCGCCGACGGTCACCGCGGGTTGTCCACAGGCCGGGGACGAAAGCCGCCCGGCCTGTGGGGAAACCCCAGGTGAGGGTGTACGTATGAGCGCGTATGCCCACAGCTGTGCGCGGACGTCCGGGTTTAGTCTCGTACGCGGGTACGAAGGTGCCTGACACGCCACAGCAACCGAAGGAACACAACTGATGGAGCTCGGTCTCGTCGGCCTCGGCAAGATGGGCGGCAACATGCGCGAGCGGATCCGCCGCGCGGGCCACACCGTCGTCGGATACGACCGCAACGCTGACCTCGCGGACGTCCACAGCCTGGAAGAGCTTGTGGGCAAGCTCCCCGGCCCGCGCGTCGTCTGGGTGATGGTCCCGGCGGGCGCCCCGACCCAGTCGACCATCGACGAGCTGGCCGAGCTGCTGCAGCCCGGTGACGTCGTGGTGGACGGCGGCAACTCCCGCTGGACGGACGACGAGAAGCACGCCGAGCAGCTGGCGGCCAAGGGCATAGGTTTCGTCGACTGCGGTGTCTCCGGCGGCGTCTGGGGCCTGGAGAACGGCTACGCGCTGATGTACGGCGGCTCCGAGGAGGACGTCGCCAAGGTGCAGCCGATCTTCGACGCCCTGAAGCCGGAGGGCGACTTCGGCTCGGTGCACGCCGGCAAGGTCGGCGCGGGCCACTTCGCGAAGATGGTCCACAACGGCATCGAGTACGCCATGATGCAGGCCTACGCCGAGGGCTGGGAGCTGCTGGAGAAGGTCGACTCCGTGACCGACGTCCGGGAGGTCTTCCGCTCCTGGCAGGAGGGCACGGTCATCCGCTCCTGGCTGCTGGACCTCGCGGTGAACGCCCTCGACGAGGACGAGCACCTGGAGGGCCTGCGGGGTTATGCACAGGACTCCGGCGAGGGACGCTGGACTGTGGAGGCCGCGATCGACCACGCCGTGCCGCTGCCCGCGATCACGGCCTCGCTGTTCGCGCGCTTCGCCTCGCGGCAGGACGACTCGCCGCAGATGAAGATGATCGCGGCCCTGCGGAACCAGTTCGGCGGGCACGCGGTCGAGAAGAAGTAGTCCGCACTCCGGTCGCGGTCGCGGCCGGAGGCGGTCCGCCGTCCGGGGGAGCCGATCTGGCACCCTGGACACCCCGGTTGTCCACAGCTGGGGACGGTTGAACCACACGTTGGGGGAGGTCGGCGAACGACCATGCACGTCACGCATCTTTCGCTGGCCGACTTCCGCTCGTACGCCCGGGTCGAGGTCCCGCTCGACCCGGGCGTCACCGCGTTCGTCGGCCCCAACGGGCAGGGCAAGACGAACCTCGTCGAGGCCGTCGGCTATCTCGCCACCCTCGGCAGCCACCGCGTCGCCTCCGACGCCCCGCTGGTGCGCATGGGCGCCGACCGCGCGATCGTCCGTGCGCAGGTACGGCAGGGCGAGCGCACCCAGCTGGTCGAGCTGGAGCTGAACCCGGGGAAGGCCAACCGCGCCCGCATCAATAGATCGTCGCAGGTCAGACCGCGTGACGTGCTCGGCATCGTACGGACCGTGCTGTTCGCCCCGGAGGACCTGGCGCTGGTCAAGGGCGACCCCGGCGAGCGCCGGCGGTTCCTCGACGAGCTGATCACCGCGCGCTCCCCGCGTATGGCGGGCGTGCGCTCCGACTACGAGCGCGTGCTGAAGCAGCGCAACACCCTGCTGAAGTCCGCCGCGCTGGCCCGCCGGCACGGCGGCCGGTCCATGGACCTGTCCACCCTCGACGTCTGGGACCAGCACCTCGCGCGCGCGGGCGCGGAGCTGCTCGCCCAGCGCCTCGACCTGATCGCCGCGATCCAGCCGCTGGCCGACAAGGCGTACGAGCAGCTGGCTCCCGGCGGCGGCCCCGTCGCCCTGGACTACAAGCCGTCCGCGCCCGGCGAGGCGCACTCCCGTGACGACCTGTTCGAACAGCTGATGGCGGCGCTCGCCGAGGCCCGCAAGCAGGAGATCGAGCGCGGCGTCACCCTCGTCGGCCCGCACCGCGACGATCTGCTGCTCAAGCTGGGCCAGCTACCCGCCAAGGGGTACGCCTCGCACGGCGAGTCCTGGTCGTACGCGCTGGCCCTGCGCCTGGCGTCCTACGACCTGCTGCGCGCCGAGGGCAACGAGCCGGTGCTGGTCCTCGACGACGTCTTCGCCGAGCTGGACAGCCGGCGCCGCGAGCGCCTGGCCGAGCTGGTCGCGCCCGGCGAGCAGGTCCTGGTGACCGCCGCGGTCGACGACGACGTACCGCACGTCCTGGCGGGGGCGCGGTACGCCGTGTCCGAGGGGGCGGTGGAGCGCGTATGAGCGACCAGCCGTCCGAGAACCCTTCCGCCGGTTCCTCCGGGGAGGCCGCCCGGGCCCCCGAGCCCTCCGGGGTCGACCTCGCGCGCGTGGCGCTGCGCGCGGCCAAGGAGCAGGCACGCGCGCGGGGGGACGCGGCACACCAGAAGAAGCAGGCGCGGCGCGGCGGCGGCCTGCGCTCCGGCGCGCGGGCCGACGGACGCGACCCCCTGGCGCTCGGCGCGGCCATCAACCGCCTCATCACCGAACGCGGTTGGGAGACCCCGGCGGCCGTGGGCGGCGTGATGGGCCGCTGGCCGGAGATCGTCGGCGAGGACGTCGCCAAGCACTGTGTACCTGAGCGGTACGACGAGGACGAGCGGGTCCTGGTCGTGCGCTGCGACTCCACGGCCTGGGCCACGAACCTGCGGCTGCTCGCGCCGACGCTGGTCGCCCGGCTCAACGAGGACCTGGGTCACGGGTCCGTCCGGCAGATCAAGGTGCAGGGTCCCGGTGGCCCCGCCCGCCGCTACGGCCCCCTGCGCGCCCCCGGCAGCACGGGCCCGGGCGACACGTACGGCTGAGCGCGTTCGGCGGGAGCGCGTCGGCAGCGGTCCTGGGTGCCGTCTCCACGGCCTCGCTCCGGCCGAAGAAGCGTCCGAAACAGCCGTCACAGGCGTCTCCGAAGCCTCATCAGGCTCAGGTGACAGACATCACATCATTGCCTCTCCGGGGCCTCGAAACGACGTCCGCGAGCCGTTCGTCGTACAACCGCACGCGGTTGCGAATCGGGAGCTGACTCCGAAGTAGCCAAGGGTTGACGGCTCGAAGCGCTGAGTGCCGCTGTGAGCCTCTTGGAGCCCCCTTCCGCATATCGGGAGTCCTCCGAGCCGGGTTCAGGGCGGCACATGCGGACTCAGGTACCGCCAAACCCCCATCACTGTCAGCGCTACCGGTAGACTGGAAGACAATCCCGCCCCAGTCGTGGGGACCGTCCGGGACACGCTGAGCAACGCTGATCAAGGCTTACCAACGCAACATGCCGCAGCCGCTCCGGCAACCCGCCGACGAGCTTGGCTCGTGCTGTGCCAGAAAGGGCGCTTCGTGGCCGATTCCGGCAACCCCAACGAGAACATTCCGTCCACCGACGCCGGCGCCGAGGGCGCGGGCGCTTCGTCGAGCGTCGAGGTCACCTCCTCGTACGACGCCAGCGCCATCACCGTCCTCGAGGGCCTGGACGCGGTTCGCAAGCGACCCGGTATGTACATCGGTTCGACCGGCGAGCGCGGACTGCACCACCTCGTGCAGGAGGTCGTCGACAACTCCGTCGACGAGGCCCTGGCCGGGTACGCGGACACGATCGACGTGACGATCCTCCCCGACGGCGGCGTCCGCGTCGTCGACAACGGCCGTGGCATCCCGGTGGGCATCGTCCCGTCCGAGGGCAAGCCGGCCGTCGAGGTCGTCCTGACGGTGCTGCACGCGGGCGGCAAGTTCGGCGGCGGTGGCTACGCGGTCTCCGGCGGTCTGCACGGCGTCGGCGTGTCCGTCGTGAACGCCCTGTCCACGAAGGTCGCCGTCGAGGTCAAGACGGACGGCCACCGCTGGACGCAGGACTACAAGCTCGGCGTCCCGACCGCCCCGCTCGCCAAGCACGAGGCGACGGAGGAGCACGGCACCTCGGTCACCTTCTGGGCCGACCCGGACATCTTCGAGACCACCGAGTACTCCTTCGAGACGCTGTCGCGGCGCTTCCAGGAGATGGCGTTCCTCAACAAGGGCCTGCGGATCCGGCTCACCGACGAGCGTGAGTCGGCGAAGGCGACCTCCGGCGCGGACGAGGCGGGCGCGGACGAGAAGGCCGAGGTCAAGTCGGTCGACTACCACTACGAGGGCGGCATCGTCGACTTCGTGAAGTACCTCAACTCCCGCAAGGGGGACGTGGTGCACCCCACCGTCATCGACTTGGAGGCCGAGGACAAGGACAAGCTCCTGTCCCTCGAGGTCGCGATGCAGTGGAACAGCAGCTACACCGAGGGCGTCTACTCCTTCGCCAACATCATCCACACGCACGAGGGCGGTACCCACGAAGAGGGCTTCCGCGCCGCGCTGACCTCGCTGATCAACAAGTACGCGCGCGACAAGAAGCTGCTGCGCGACAAGGACGACAACCTCACGGGCGACGACATCCGCGAGGGTCTGACGGCGATCATCTCGGTCAAGCTGAGCGAGCCTCAGTTCGAGGGCCAGACCAAGACGAAGCTGGGCAACACCGAGGTGAAGACCTTCGTCCAGAAGGTCGTCTACGAGCACCTGGCGGACTGGCTGGACCGCAACCCGAACGAGGCCGCGGACATCATCCGCAAGGGTATCCAGGCCGCCACCGCGCGCGTGGCCGCCCGCAAGGCGCGCGACCTGACCCGCCGCAAGGGCCTGCTGGAGACCGCGTCCCTGCCGGGCAAGCTCTCCGACTGCCAGTCGAACGACCCCACCAAGTGCGAGATCTTCATCGTCGAGGGTGACTCCGCCGGCGGCTCGGCCAAGTCCGGCCGCAACCCCGAGTACCAGGCGATCCTCCCGATCCGCGGCAAGATCCTCAACGTCGAGAAGGCGCGGATCGACAAGATCCTGCAGAACCAGGAGATCCAGGCGCTGATCTCGGCCTTCGGCACGGGAGTGCACGAGGACTTCGACATCGAGAAGCTCCGCTATCACAAGATCATCCTGATGGCGGACGCCGACGTCGACGGCCAGCACATCAACACCCTGCTGCTGACGTTCCTGTTCCGCTTCATGCGTCCGCTGGTCGAGGCCGGGCACGTCTTCCTGTCGCGTCCGCCGCTCTACAAGATCAAGTGGGGCCGGGACGAGGTGGAGTACGCCTACTCCGACCGCGAGCGCGACGCGCTGATCGAGATGGGCCGCCAGCGCGGCAAGCGCATCAAGGAGGACTCGATCCAGCGCTTCAAGGGTCTCGGTGAGATGAACGCCGAGGAGCTGCGCGTGACGACGATGGACCAGGAGCACCGCGTCCTCGGCCAGGTCACGCTCGACGACGCCGCCCAGGCCGACGACCTGTTCTCGGTCCTGATGGGCGAGGACGTCGAGGCGCGCCGCCAGTTCATCCAGCGCAACGCCAAGGACGTCCGCTTCCTCGACATCTGAGTCGGTCTCAGCTGACCGCACCAGGAAGGATCTTCACCAGCAATGGCCGACGAGAACACTCCCGTCACTCCTGAAGAGGGCGGCGTCATCGCCCAGCGTGTCGAGCCCGTCGGGCTCGAGACGGAGATGCAGCGCTCGTACCTCGACTACGCGATGTCCGTCATCGTCTCGCGTGCGCTGCCCGACGTCCGGGACGGTCTCAAGCCCGTCCACCGCCGCGTCCTGTACGCCATGTACGACGGCGGCTACCGCCCCGAGCGCGGCTTCTACAAGTGCGCGCGCGTGGTCGGCGACGTCATGGGCAACTACCACCCCCACGGCGACTCCTCGATCTACGACGCCCTGGTGCGCCTCGCCCAGCCCTGGTCGATGCGCATGCCGCTCGTCGACTCCAACGGCAACTTCGGCTCTCCGGGCAACGACCCGGCGGCGGCCATGCGCTACACCGAGTGCAAGATGGCGCCGCTGTCGATGGAGATGGTCCGTGACATCGACGAGGAGACCGTCGACTTCACGGACAACTACGACGGCCGTTCCCAGGAGCCGACGGTCCTGCCGTCCCGCTTCCCGAACCTGCTGATCAACGGCTCGGCCGGTATCGCGGTCGGCATGGCGACCAACATCCCGCCGCACAACCTGCGCGAGGTCGCCGCCGGCGCCCAGTGGTACCTGGAGAACCCCGAGGCCTCGCACGAGGAGCTGCTGGACGCGCTGATCGAGCGCATCAAGGGCCCCGACTTCCCGACCGGCGCGCTCGTCGTCGGCCGCAAGGGCATCGAGGAGGCGTACCGCACGGGCCGCGGCTCCATCACGATGCGCGCGGTCGTCGCGGTCGAGGAGATCCAGAACCGCCAGTGCCTGGTGGTCACGGAGCTGCCCTACCAGGTCAACCCGGACAACCTCGCGCAGAAGATCGCCGACCTGGTGAAGGACGGCAAGATCGGCGGCATCGCGGACGTCCGCGACGAGACGTCGTCCCGTACGGGCCAGCGCCTGGTGATCGTCCTCAAGCGCGACGCGGTCGCCAAGGTCGTCCTGAACAACCTGTACAAGCACACGGACCTGCAGACGAACTTCGGCGCCAACATGCTGGCGCTCGTCGACGGCGTCCCGCGCACGCTCTCCCTGGACGCGTTCATCCGCCACTGGGTGACGCACCAGATCGAGGTCATCGTCCGCCGTACGCGCTTCCGGCTGCGCAAGGCCGAGGAGCGGGCGCACATCCTGCGCGGCCTGCTGAAGGCCCTGGACGCCATCGACGAGGTCATCGCGCTGATCCGGCGCAGCGACACCGTCGAGATCGCGCGCGGCGGCCTGATGGAGCTCCTGGAGATCGACGAGATCCAGGCCAACGCCATCCTCGAGATGCAGCTGCGCCGGCTGGCCGCCCTGGAGCGCCAGAAGATCGTCCAGGAGCACGACGAGCTCCAGGCGAAGATCACCGAGTACAACGAGATCCTGTCCTCCCCGGTCCGCCAGCGCGGCATCGTGAGCGAGGAGCTCGCCGCGATCGTCGAGAAGTACGGCGACGACCGCAAGACCATGCTGGTGCCCTACGACGGCGACATGTCCATCGAGGACCTCATCGCCGAAGAGGACATCGTGGTCACCGTCAGCCGGGGCGGCTACGTCAAGCGCACCAAGACGGACGACTACCGGGCGCAGAAGCGCGGCGGCAAGGGCGTGCGCGGCACGAAGCTGAAGGAAGACGACATCGTCGACCACTTCTTCGTCTCGACCACGCACCACTGGCTGCTGTTCTTCACCAACAAGGGCCGTGTCTACCGCGCCAAGGCGTACGAGCTCCCGGACGCCGGCCGGGACGCGCGCGGGCAGCACGTGGCGAACCTGCTGGCCTTCCAGCCGGACGAGGCGATCGCCGAGATCCTCGCGATCCGGGACTACGAGGCGGCGCCGTACCTCGTGCTCGCCACCAAGGCGGGCCTGGTCAAGAAGACGCCTCTGAAGGATTACGATTCGCCGCGCTCCGGCGGTGTCATCGCGATCAACCTTCGCGAGACGGCGGACGGATCCGACGACGAACTGATCGGTGCCGAACTGGTCTCCGCGGACGATGATCTGCTTCTGATCAGCAAGAAGGCCCAGTCGATCAGGTTCACCGCCACGGACGAGTCGCTGCGGCCCATGGGCCGTGCCACCTCGGGTGTCAAGGGCATGAGCTTCCGCGAAGGGGACGAGCTCCTCTCGATGAATGTTGTTCGACCCGGTACGTTCGTGTTCACTGCCACCGACGGCGGGTACGCGAAGCGCACCGCGGTCGACGAGTACCGCGTCCAGGGTCGCGGCGGCCTGGGCATCAAGGCCGCCAAGATCGTCGAGGACCGCGGTTCGCTCGTCGGCGCGCTGGTGGTCGAGGAGACCGACGAGATCCTCGCCATCACGCTCGGCGGCGGTGTGATTCGTACGCGAGTCAACGAGGTCAGGGAGACGGGCCGTGACACCATGGGCGTCCAACTGATCAACCTGGGCAAGCGCGATGCCGTCGTAGGTATCGCACGCAACGCCGAGGCGGGACGCGAGGCGGAGGAGGTCGACGGCGACGTGGCCGTCGACGAGACCGCCGAGGGGGACGCGACCACCGGCACGGACGAGGGTGACGCGCCCTCTGCCGAGTAGCACGAGGAGTGAGTCATCGTGAGCGGAGCCACGGGCACCGGATCGTCCGGTATCCCGGCCGGTTCTCCGGCTGGTTCGGAGACGGGCGGCGGCGGTCGTGGCTCCGCCGCGCAGGCGGCGGACACCCACACCACGCAGCTGAAGGCGATCAAGTCGTCGCCGGCGAAGGGCGCGTCCACGCCCGACGCGACTGGATCCCAGGGGGGAACCGTGACGGACACCTACGCGGCCGGTGGGGGCCCGGCCGCTCCGGGGGGCGCCCAGCAGCAGGCGTCGCCCCTGCCGGGTGAGCGCCAGCCTCAGCAGGCCGGCGGTCCGTACCACCCGCCGCAGGCCTACCAGACGGCCGGCGGGGGCACTCCGGCGGGCGCGGTCCGCAAGCCGCGCACCGGGGCGCGTACGACGCCGCGCACCCGCAAGGCCCGGCTGCGGGTCGCCAAGGCGGACCCGTGGTCGGTGATGAAGGTCAGCTTCCTGCTGTCCATCGCGCTGGGCATCTGCACGATCGTCGCGGCCGCGGTGCTGTGGATGGTCATGGACGCCATGGGCGTCTTCTCCACGGTCGGCGGCACGATCTCCGAGGCCACCGGCTCGAACGAGTCGAACGGCTTCGACCTGCAGTCCTTCCTGTCGCTGCCGAACGTCCTGCTGTTCACGTCGATCATCGCGGTCATCGACGTCGTCCTCGCGACGGCGCTGGCGACCCTCGGCGCGTTCATCTACAACCTCTCCGCGGGCTTCGTGGGCGGCGTCGAGCTGACCCTCGCGGAGGACGAGTGAGGCAGGGCTCAGGCCCCGTCCTCCGCCCCTCCGGGAACCGATTTTGGGACTGCCCGTGTCGTGCGCTAATGTTCAGGAGTCAGCGCGCGGGAGACACACCGCAGAGCGCGGCGGGGCTATAGCTCAGTTGGTTAGAGCGCATCCCTGATAAGGATGAGGCCACAGGTTCAAATCCTGTTAGCCCCACCAGCGAGAAGACCCCCAGTCGATACCGGCTGGGGGTCTTTGACATGCACGGCTGACATCAGCCGATGAGCGGACAGCTTCTCCTAGGGCAGTCCGCCGGCGGCGGCGGAGGTCATCGCGGCGCCTTCGGTGACGTCGGTGGGCATCGGCGCCTCGGAGCGGAACCAGTCGAGCAGGCCGAGGATCACCGCGCCGATGCCGAAGTAGAGGAGCAGTACGGTCAGCGCCTGGGTGGTGCCGTGGCCGTTGAAGTAGATGGTGTTGTGCAGCAGGACGTAGCCGTTGCGTGGTGGGAGAAACGGTCCGATGTCGCGCCAGAACGTCGGCAGGAACGGGTATCCGGTGGACCCGCCGCTGGAGGGGTTGCCGAACAGGATGATCACGATGACGGTCAGGAGCGTGCCCGCGGCTCCGATCAGTTTCTGCAGGATGGCGGCGAAGAAGGCGACCGCGGTGATGATCAGCGAGCAGATCGGCCACACGATCCAGAACTTGTGGCTGGAGAACCCCTCCAGCCACAGGCACACGATCAGGTCGACCACCAGGCCCGCGACGATGCCGAACCCCAGGAGCGTGGCGGCCCGCCAGCGGCCCGCCGCCTTCCCCGTCGCGGCGATCAGAAGGGTCGAGGACATGTAGCCGCCGATGAGCAGGGGCGCCAGCATGATTCCCGGAACCAGGCCGATCGGGTCCTTGGGCGCGAGCGGAACCGGCATGTACGCCTTGACCGTGAACTGCTGCCCGGTGCCCTTGGCCGCCTTCTCGAAGGCTTCCGTCAGGGGCAGCGCGGCGTAGTCGCTGATGCTCGGAACCACGAGCAGGGTGTTCGAGGTGCCCGAGGCGACCAGCCCGCCCCAGATCTTGGCCTTGTCGATCGCGCCCTTGACCGCCGCTTCGTCCGGGTAATGGGTGACCTTCAGGGAGATGTCTTTCCGGGCCGCGGCCAGCACCGGGGAGGACCCGGTGACGCCGAACGGCAGGTCGACCGCCTTGGGGGCGTGCTGGGCGCTCGTGTAGTTGGCCGCGAACAGGCACTGCATGACGGCGCAGATCCCCAGCGCGACCAGGATCGCGTTCACCCCCCGCCGACGGCCCGCCGACGGGT
The DNA here is from genome assembly GCF_042731455.1 of Streptomyces sp. NPDC059852. NCBI lineage: Bacteria > Bacillati > Actinomycetota > Actinomycetes > Kitasatosporales > Streptomycetaceae > Streptomyces > Streptomyces sp. NPDC059852. The sequence goes on from NZ_JBHWJK010000015.1 coordinate 40,134, forward strand.
TCCGGGGCGCGTCCGCAGGTGCGTGCGCAGCGGCGGCAGCCGTCCGGGCCGGGCGGATCCTGCCCAGGTAGCCGATCACGGCAGCCCCGGCCAGTGCCCATAGGAACAGGACGATCAGTGGGGTGGTGATGTCGTTGGCGCCGAAATAGAGCACGCTGTTGATCAGGTCGATCGCGTTCTGCGGCGGCAGGAGCGTTCCGATGTTGCGCCAGTAGACCGGCAGCAGATAGGCGCCGAATCCGCCGGAACTCGCCAGACCGACCACGACCAGCAGGATCAGGACGATGACGGTGCCCGCTTTCCCCGCCACTGCCTGGATCGCCGCGGCCGTCAGCGTCACCGCCGAGGTGATCAGCCAGAAGCATGGCAGCAGGGGCCAGAAACGGCTGCTGGAGTACGCGCCGATGCCCGGGCCGCAGATCAGGTCGGTCAGCAGGGCACCGACCAGCGAGTACCCGACCAGGATGGCCACGCGCCATGGCGCCGCCGCCTTCCCACGGGCCGCCTTGAAGACGAAGACGGCGGCCAGAAGGCCGCCGATGAGCAGCGGCACCAGCAGCAGGCCGGTCACCGCGCCGATCGGATCGCTGGACGGCAGCGGCTTGACCGTCTTGACGGTCACCGGCCGGCCCATCTTGTGCGCGGCGTCCAGGAACGCCGCCTTGATGTCGATGGAGCCGAAGAAGCTCTTCGCCGGGGCCACGATCAGCGTGTCGCCGGACTTGCCGGTGATGTACGCGCCGTATTGCTCGCCTTTCTCGACCGCGGTCGTCGCCGCCGCGTCATCCTGGTAGGAGGTCAGGTCCAGTCCCGCCGGGGCCACCGCAGCGACCACCGGCGACGGCGGACCGGTCACGCCGAAGGGCATGTTCCGGGGCACCAGCAGCTGGTTCGCGCTGACCAGGCAGATCTCGAAGACGGCTTGCAGCACGAGCACGGCCACCAGCGAGACCACGATCTTCTTGACCATGCCGCCGCGCGTTGTCCCAGGGGGCGACGCCCCGGCGTCAGCCACCGGCGTTCCCATCCCCGCACCACCTCCGAGCCGTACATCCCGTCAACGGCCTCGTGCAGCTGGACCGGGACAGCACCAGTGGCCACCCCACCACGCGCCGCGGGAGACGGCATCACCGCAGACCCAGAAGGGGGAGCAGGCCGTTGTCAGTGGTGGGTGGGAGGCTGGTGGGGTGATCGTCGAGCGGGCCTATGCGCATGTCAGCGAGGGGGAAGCGGCCGAGGGGCGGTGGCCGTGGGCCGTGCCGTGCGTGCGGCAGCTCGTGGAGGAGGGGCTGCGGTTCTCCGCGCCCGTCACGTTCCTGGTGGGGGAGAACGGCTCCGGGAAGTCGACGCTGGTCGAGGCGCTGGCGGAGGGGTTCGGGCTGGACTCCTGGGGCGGGTCCGCGGGATACCGGTACGCCAGTGCCCGCGAGCCCTCGGAGCTGGGCGCGCGGGTGCGGTTCGAGGCGACGGCGGCCGGGCGGCGCATGCTGCGCGGGTCTCGGACGCGCCGCAGAGGGTTCTTCCTGCGGGCGGAGACGGCGCTGGACGCGCTGGGCCGGGAGCAGACGACGGGAAGGCTCTCGGGGGCCGTGGACGAGATGAGCCACGGCGAAGGCTTTCTGATGGCCTTCCGCGAGCGTTTCGAGGGGCCCGGGCTGTACGTCATGGACGAACCCGAGGCCGCGCTGTCGTTCGCTTCCTGTCTTCAACTCGTGGGGCTGCTGCATCACCTGGGGCGTTCCGGTGCGCAGATCGTCTGCGCCACGCACTCACCCGTGCTCACGGCGCTACCCGGCGCCGAGATCATCGAGGTGGGTGACCACGGAATGCGTCCCGCCGGCTGGCGGGATCTGGAGCTCGTCGACCACTGGCGTCGTTATCTCAATGACCCCTGGGCCTATCTACGGCACATCGTCGAGGCGGAATGACGTCTCGCCGTAGCGGAGGGCGTCGTTCTGCGACGTCGGCGTTCACTGCTGCGTGCTGCGTGCTGCGTGCCGCGTGTACTGCTGTTTACCGCGTTACGTCCGTTACTGCGGGTGGCTGTCGCTCGGGCGGGCCCGAGGGGTCAGCGTTGGTGGGGCACCAGGGGCTGGGCCGGGGAGGCCGCTGTGGCGCACTCGCGGGTCGCCGGGACCGATGCGGTCGCTTCCGTGTCCGAGAGCGGACGGTGCCGGCAGCTGGGGGTCTTTCCGTGGGCCTCCGCCCGGATGCGCTGCTTCATCGTCGGCGGCAGGGCCCTGGCGTAGGACCAGGCCCAGTGGGGCGGCGCCGGCACCGCGAGCTCCGCGCTGCGCTCGCTCTCGTCGCGGCCGGTGTTGCGGGAGGAGGTCTCGGTTCCCGGCGAGGCCGCGGCCGCGGTGTTGGAGACGAAGCCGAGCGCGGTGAACAGCGCGAGGAAGGCGGTGACGATGGCGGTCCACAGGTTCATGACCTTGTTCCTGGTCATGGCCCCTCACTTTCAGGTTGGGCGATTTGCGTACTTTCCTCATGATGTGTATGTGGGCCGCGAAGTCATGGACCGACGCCCGTGGCGCGTCGATCTTCAGATGAACAACACTCGGATGGGTGCAAGAGCCGCGAAGAGGGGCAAAAGTTGCAGCACACGGCAAAGTCGCTCTGCGTCCGTGGGTGATCACTCTCCGGTCCGGAGCCGGTTCGTCCCCATCTACTGGGGTGTGCCGGGCGGCAGTTGAGCCCCCACGCAGGTCACCGATCGGTATCGGCCGGTGTGTATAGTCGGGCGCCAGAGGTCCCCTACGTCAAGGAAAGACGAGGTCGCGCGGTGAAGAAGCTTCTCCTGGTCGCACTGGCCGCCATCGGCGGGCTCCTCGTGTACCGCCAGATCCAGGCGGATCGCGCCGAGCAGGATCTGTGGACGGAGGCGACTGACTCCGTGCCCACGGGTTCGTGAGCCGTCACGACGGATTCGACACCGACCCCGGCCGCCGACGCGGCCGGGGTTTCGTGTGTTCGGAGCAACGCACGCCGGCCGTTCCTCGAGTTGCGGAAGCCGGCCAGAGCGTCTACACGCCTCGGTTTCGGACGGGCGTACGGAATGCGGGGGTGCCGGGGCGCCGCGCTGGGCAGGATGGGCGACGGTCCGGAAGCGGCGACGAGGGGTGGCGCGGGATGAGGCGGCGTTCGGGGGCACGGCAGGGGGCGCGTCCGGTGCGTCACGCGGGCCGTGCGCGGTCGGCCGCCGTAGGTGCGCTGCTGCTGTGCGCGACGGCCGCCCTGCCGGTGCCCTCGGCGCTCGCCGCCGGGACGCCGGGGCCGTACGGCTTCGCCCCCGACGCCACGAGTGTCACCGGCTCCCCCGCCACCGCCGGTGCGAAGCGCCTCTCCGCCGGGACGACGTACCGCAGTTCGCTGCCCGGCGACGCGGCCGTGCACTACTCCCTCGAACTCGACGCCACCACCGACACCTACGTCTCCGCCACCGCGGCTCCCGCCCCCGGCAGCACCGTGTCCGCGGGCGAGGGCATCAAGGTGACCGTGCGGGACGCCGCCGGCCGTTCCTGCTCCTTGGACACCGAGACCTTCGGCGTCGTCCGCAGCGCCCGTCCGATCGCCGCCTGGGGTGCCCGGGAGATCTCCGCCGACCGGCCCCGCTGCAAGACGGCGGGCCTCTATGACGTGGCCGTCGAGCGCGTCGGTACGCCCGTGTCGGCGCCGGACGACTGGGACCTGGAGCTGTTCGTCGTCTCCGAGCCGGCGTTGCGCGAGCCCGTCGCCGCCGAGGTGCCGGAGGCCTGGAACTCACGGACCCCGGCGCCCGCCACCGGCGAGCCCGTCGCGCGCGAGGGCGGCTCGGGCTTCGCCTCGGCGGTAGCCGTCGGCCCGGGCGTGTGGGGCGCGGGTGTCGAGCCCGGCGGCACGCTCTTCTACAAGGTGCCCGTCGGCTGGGGCGGGCAGCTCTCCGCGACCGCCGAACTGGCCGCCGCGGACGGCCGGGGCGGCTACACGACCGGCGCGCTGAGCCTCACGCTCTACAACCCCGCGCGCGGGTTCGTCGACGACGTGAGCGCCAACTACGCCGGCCGCCAGGAGTCCGCCGCACTGCCGCCCCTGCCTCCGGTCGCCTACGGGAACCGGTACGCGGGACCGGACCGGATCGGCGCCATGCGGTTCGCCGGTTCCTACTACCTGGTCGTGCACCTCGCCTCCGAGGTGGCCGACACCTTCGGGGACGGGCCCTTCGACGTGGCCCTGCGGGTGCGGCTGGACGGCTCGGAGACGGCCTCTCCGGACTACGCGGGGCAGCCCAGGCCGGACGACCTCTTCGAGGCCGCGCCGGTGGACCTGGACCTGGGCGGGGTCACCGGGGGGCCGGCCACAGGCGGTACGGCGGGCGGAGACGGGCACGGCAACGCCACGATGACCGTGCTGGCGGTGAGCGGCATCGGTACGGGGACGGCGCTGCTGGCGGTGCTCGGGGTGTGGAGGGTGGTCGCGCTCCGCAGGCTCGGGCGCTCGTAGAAGCGCCGCCTGGAGGTACGTGGCCCGCGTGCGCCGGCGCTCAGACGCGGGTGAGCGCCCAGAACCCCACGGCGTAGCAGACCAGCGCCAGCAGCAGGAGCGGGATGGCCACCTTGGCGGGGGGACCTGCCCGGCGCACGGCACGGTGACCGGCGCGCGGGCGCGGCTGCGCGCCGGACGGCGGCGAAAAGGGAACCTGCGGGCTCTGAGCGGTGTATGAGGCAGTGGAGGCATCGACGCGGTGATACGGCGTCGGTGTGGGCGTGGGAGTGGGCGTCGGGGGCTCCGCGGGGGCCGGCGGCCCGTACGGGTACCACGGGACGGGGGATCGATGGGCGGCGAGGTCGCGGGTGCGGTCGTACGGCGGTGGGGGCGCCGTGGCGCGGGCGGTGGACGCGGTGCTGTCGGGCGGGGGGAGCGGGAAGCTGCCGGTGTCCGACATGGTGGGCGGCCGCTGGGCGCCGCCGGTCGGCGAGGAGTCCGTGGGTGTCCGGGTGCCGTGGAGCGGCTCCTCGGGGTGGTGCGGGGGAGGTGGAGGGGAGGCGGACGGCACGGGGGGCGCCACGGCCGGTGGGGCCGGTATGGAGGGCGCGGGTGGCATGGGGGCGGGGCGCGGCGGCGCGGGCGGCGGTTGAGTGCCGGTCAGGGACGCGGAGGAGCCGACTCCGGCCGGTCCGGTCCTGTCCAGCCGCAGGGCGCCGGACGTGGTGCCCGTCCCGTCGATGACCCCGGCCGCGCGCTGCTGGGGACCGTCCGGCCCGAATCCCGCGGGCAGTGGCCCGAGTTGGTCGAATATCTCGATGAGTTCGTCGTCGGGGCCGGGTTCCGGCAGGAGCTCGGCGGCCGACGCGAGGGCCTTGCGCGCGCCCGTGGCGGTGCGGAACCGCGCGTGCGGATCGGGCTGGAGCAGCGTCGCCACGATCTGCCACAGCGGCTCGGGAATGCCCTTGGGCGGACCGGGCGTGCCGTGCTCGGTGAAGTACTGCACGAGCGCCTTGGCGTCCGGCTTGGCGCCCTCCAGGAGATACAGCGCCACCAGTCCCACGGCGAACAGATCCGCCGGGAAGTCCGGGTCGGAGCCGAGGAGTTGCTCGGGCGCGAGGTAACCGGGCGTCCCGACCACGAGGTTGGTCTCGGTCAGCCGCGGCTCGCCCAGCCGCATGGCGATGCCGAAGTCGGACAGCCGCAGTCGAGGCCGGGCCGTCCCGGTGGCCTCCAGAAGCACGTTGGCGGGTTTGACGTCCCGGTGGACCACGCCCTCGGCGTGCACGGCCGCCAGGCCGGACAGCAACTGGTCGAGCAGCGTGCACACGAACGCCGGCGGCAGGGGCCCGTAGTCCCCGACGAGATGGACGAGCGACCCGCCGCCCACCAGGTCCATGGTGAACAGGACCTTGTCGTCGTCGGCGGCCCAGCTGGCCGGGGCGAGCACATGGGGGTGGTCGATCCGCAGGGCCTGCTCCCGGACGAAGCGCAGCAGCGAGTGCGCGTCGCTCTGCTGGAGCACCTTGGCCGCCACGTACCGGCGGCGGCGGTGGTCCCAGGCGCGCCAGACGGCACCGACGCCTCCGCGCCCGATCGGGTCGACCAGTTCGTACCGGCCGGCGAAGACCTCACCCATGGCTGTGCGTCGCTCCTCCCCCTGTGGTCATCCCCCTTGTTTCCCCCACGACGGGCGACACGACTCCTCCTGCCCGGCTCCCCTCGGGTCGCGGCCCCCGGAAGCATTGCTGGACCGGCGTCCGCTCAGCCGCAGGCCCGGTCACCGACCCCCTTCGGCGACCGGGCCCGGGGATCGGCTCAGCTCTGGTGCGACTGGTAGTGCGCGACCGCGTCGGACGTCCGGCCGGCGCCGTACACCCGGAGGAACTCTGCCAGTTCCGGGTGGCTTCCGGCGAGACTGTCGGCGGCCTCGATGATGTCTCCCGCGGCCGCGACCGAGCGCAGCAGTGACTGGATCTCGCGGACCACCCGCTTCACGGTGGGCGCGCCCGAACTGCTCGTCGTCTGTGTGGTGTTGCTGAGCACCGAGCCCCCCTGCGACTTCTTGATCTCCTCCATGCGCTCGGTGGCCTCGGCCGCGCTCACGCTGCCGTCCGCGACCTGCCCCGCCAAGTCCTGCAGCAGCTGCACCCGCTGGACCACGGCGGGATTGCCGATCTTCGCCCGCTGGCCGCTCATCAGCTGCGACAGCATCGGCGCGGACAGTCCCAGAACCCCCGCGAGACGAGCCTGGTTGAGACCAAGATCGTCGATGAGCCTACGGAAGAGCGTCCCCAGCGGCTCCCCGTACCAGTTCCGCTGCAGATCCCGCGCTCTTGCGGTGGCTTCCTGCTGTGCGGCGTCCATTGCGTCTCCCCATCGCTTCCCCAAAACCGTGGTTCGCTGTAGCGAACCACGTCGAGCATCTTACGGAGAGTGGTTGTGCATCGGGACCCCCCATCTTTTTTGCGAGATACGGGGCGCGACCCGGTAGTCTGGACTGCGGCAGCCGCCGGGACGTGCTCGTTCCGGTCGGATGCTCCTCTTCCGGGGCCTTAGCTCAGTTGGTAGAGCGCTGTCTTTGCATGGCAGATGTCAGGGGTTCGACTCCCCTAGGCTCCACTCTCCGGACCGGCTGGCACCCTCGCGGGTGCTGGCCGGTTTCGTCTGTCCGGCCGCCTTTCTCCTGCCCGCACAGCCGTGACGTGTGTCACCGGCGGGGAGACCGCGGTGACGTTGCGCATATTTGCGCAAACATTCTCGATGGCACCGGCCCCCGTGGGGAAGTCCTCGGTCGACGGTCCGTCGATGCCTTCGTGCCGCGCCCGAACCCCTGTGTGAGCTGGTCTTCGGGTGATCAGGTAATCAGAAGGACGCGTTCCGTTAGGGGAGCTTATGTGGAGCTCGCGCGCACACGTCGTTGCAAACGTCATCGTGGGCGAAGGCGTGAACACAACTGCCTCACAGCTTCGAGCGGAGGCCGATGACGCTCGAAGACAGCCGATCTTCGGCGGCAGCCGATGTTCCACGTGAAACACCGCCAGGGGGCGGGAGACCTCAAGTCTCCCGCCCCCTGGCGGTGTTGGAACGAGCCGATATGACCGGCCCTCAGGTCACATCCTCAGGTCACTTGCCCTCGTCGCGCTGGGCGGCCTCCTCGGCTTCCTTCGCCTGGACCTCGGGGTCGAGCACGCTCTGGTCCGTGCCGTCGACCGACGCCAGACGGTTGGACTCCGGGACCTCCGTCGCGGCGGGAGGCTCGACCAGCCAGTCCGGGTTGGCCTGCTTGTCCCACCACTTCCAGGCGGCGAACGCACCGCCCGCGAGAAGGCCGACGACGGCCAGGGCCTTCGCCAGACGGCCTGCCTTGGCACGCCGCTGGTGCTTGCGCACCAGCTTCTGCACGTCCTTCGGCGAGACCTGACCGCGCAGGGCGGCCAGTGCGGCGACCCCACGGGCGGCCGCCTCGTCCTTGACGGGTCCGGCCGCGGCAACCGCCTGCTCGAGCTTGGGCCGGGAGTACTCGGCGGCCTGCAGAGCCGCCTTGCGGGTGCGGAGCGCCGCCTCCTGGGCGGCCTGGTCGACCTTCGGCGGCACATGGGCGCGTGCCTGCTCCAGACGCGGGGCGACGTGGACGCCGTACTGGGCGCGGGCCTGCTCGGTGGCCAGCGACACCTTGGGCGCGAGCCGTACGCGTGCCTCGTGTGCGTAGTGGGCGGCCCTGTCCTTGGCGGTGTCGGCGTAGGGCGCCACCACTTCCGCGGCGTGCAGCACGCTGTCCTTCGCCGAGCCGGTCGCGGCGCGCACGCTGTCGATGCGGGTCACGGGTTCCTCCTCCTCGGTGGCGTACGGTAATTCGACTTTCCACCCTTTTACGGATCATGCCTCCCGGAACGCGGCGGGGCATGTGTGGGCGGGCATTCGGGTGCCGGTGAAAGTGATCGAATGGAATAAAGGATCAATATGGGGCAACGGTGGCTTGTCGTCGACAATGCCACGGTTCGCCGTGTCGCGCCCCCGCCACGGGAGGACTCGACGCGTTTTCCGCAAGCGATCTGCCCGGTTGGGTGCCGGTTCACGAGCGCCGGGCACCCTCCGGGACCGTCCGTGCGAGGATCGAGGGATCACAGGACGACAACGGAAGGCAGATCGTGGCCGAGCAGCTCTACGCCACCCTGAAGACCAACCACGGCGACATCGCGGTGCGGCTTCTCCCCAACCACGCGCCGGTCACGGTCAGGAACTTCGTCGAACTCGCCCAGGGCGAGCGTGAGTGGACCAACCCCGCCACCGGTGAGAAGTCCACGGCCAGGCTTTATGACGGCACCGTCTTCCACCGGGTCATCAGTGGCTTCATGATCCAGGGCGGTGACCCGCTGGGCAACGGCACCGGCGGCCCCGGCTACCAGTTCCAGGACGAGTTCCACCCCGACCTGGCCTTCGACAAGCCGTACCTGCTGGCCATGGCGAACGCCGGTCCGGGCACCAACGGCTCGCAGTTCTTCATCACCGTCGCCCCGACGACCTGGCTGAACCGCAAGCACACGATCTTCGGCGAGGTCGCCGACGCGGCCGGCCAGAAGGTCGTCGACACGATCGCCTCGTTGCAGACCAACCCGCGCACCGACCGCCCGGTGAACGATGTCGTCATCGAGTCCGTCGTGATCGAGACGCGTCAGAGCTGAGGCCACAGGCGTCCACCGGGACGTCCGACACCTCCCGCAGGGAACCAATCGCCCCGCTCGTCCGTAAGGATGGGCGGGGGCGGTGTATGAGCCTGTGCGCCGCGGACGACGACCTAGGGGATCCGATGGACCAGCCGGTGGGTAGCCCGCAGGACGCCCAGAGCGTGCCCGTCTGCTACCGCCACCCGGACCGCGAGACGGGTGTCCGCTGCACCCGCTGCGACCGTCCCATCTGTCCGGAGTGCATGATCAGCGCCTCTGTCGGCTTCCAGTGCCCGGAGTGCGTCCGCACCGGCTCCGGCACCGGCCACGCCCCGGAGGCCGCCCGGCCCCGCACGATCGCGGGCGGCAGCGTCGCGGCCGATCCCCGTCTGGTCACCAAGATCCTCATCGGGATCAACCTCGCGGTGTTCATCGCCGTGCGGGCCGACAAGGCGCTGCTGTCCGACCTCTGGCTGATCGGCGCCTGGCCGCCCGCCCCCTTCCAGACGACCTCGGGGGTCGCGGACGGGGAGTGGTACCGCCTGGTGACCTCGATGTTCACGCACGAGGCGATCTGGCACTTCGCCTTCAACATGCTCGGTCTGTGGTGGCTGGGCGGCCCGCTCGAAGCGGCGCTGGGCCGGGCGCGCTATCTCGCGCTCTACTTCGGCTCAGGGCTGGCGGGCAGCGCCCTCACCTATCTGCTGGCCGCACCGACCACGGCCTCCCTCGGGGCGTCCGGCGCGATCTTCGGTCTGTTCGGCGCGACGGCCGTCCTGATGCGCCGTCTCCAGTACGACATGCGCCCGATCATCGCCCTGCTGGTGATCAACCTGATCTTCACCTTCGGGTGGAGCAACATCGCCTGGCAGGCCCATATCGGCGGTCTGGTGGCCGGCGTCGTCATCGGTTACGCCATGGTCCACGCACCGCGTGAGCACCGTGCGCTGATCCAGTACGGCACCACGGCCGCGGTCCTGGCGGTGGTCGTCCTGGTGACCGCGCTCAGAACCCTTCAGCTCACCTGAGCAGCGGGTTCTGCCCCTGAGACGCACAGTTGTCCACAGCGGGTGGCGGATCTTGTGCACAGTGTGCAGACAGCCGAACGCCCCCTGTCACGGACCAGCGTTTCCGCAGGTCGGACAAGGGGCGAACAAGTTTTCGACTGTCCATGATCACCGGTAGTTCCGTCACACCGGCGTCAATGTCCCGGTGGTTATCCACAGATCGTCGTTCTTTTTCAACACTGTGGAAAACCGCTGTGGATAACTCAGTGGATAGCCGTGGGCAGAGCTGCCGGGCGGGCCGTCACTTCCACTGTGTGGAGACACCGAATCCGGCGGCGATGAATCCAAAACCGACCACGATGTTCCAGTTGCCCAGAGCCTCGATGGGCAGGGAACCGTCGGTCACATAGAAGACGACGATCCAGGCGAGACCGATGACGAACATGGCCAGCATGACCGGTGCGACCCAGGTGCGGCTGGTCAGCTTGATGGCGGTCGCCTGCTTGGACGGCGGCGGCGTGTAATCGGCCTTCTTGCGGATACGTGACTTCGGCACGAGGGTCTCTCCTGTCGATGCGCTGCGTGGCCGCGCAGGGAACTGGGTCGGGCTCGGGGCAGCGTACAAGGGGACACTGTGGGCTCCCCCGGGCGTCCGTTAGCGTAGTGCTTCCGTGGCGCCGAAGGAGATAAGGGTACGTTGAGCAATTCTGCCGACTCCCCCGGTACGGGATCCAGCCCTGTCCGTGGCCGATTCCGGCCCGTACGGGTGCTCACCGCCGCCGTCTTCGCCCTGGCCGGGCTCATCTTCTTCACCAGTTTCAACACCGCCAAGGGCACCGACATCCGTACGGACGCCTCGCTGCTGAAACTGTCCGACCTCATCCAGGAGCGCAGTCACGAGAACGGCCGGCTCGACGAGACGAACGCCGCTCTGCGCAACGACGTGGAGGCGCTCGCCGAACGGGACGACGGCAGCACGAAGGCCGAGGACGCCAAGCTGTCCGCGCTGGAGACGAGGGCGGGGACGCAGAAGCTGACCGGTGAGGCGATCACCGTCACGCTGAACGACGCGCCGCCGGACGCCACCGCCAAGCTCCCCGGCTATCCCGAGCCCCAGCCGGACTACCTGGTCATCCACCAGCAGGACCTCCAGGCCGTGGTGAACGCCCTGTGGGAGAGCGGCGCCAAGGGGATCAAGGTCATGGACCAGCGGCTGATCTCCACCAGTGCCGTGCGCTGTGTGGGCAACACCCTGATCCTCCAGGGCCGGGTGTACTCACCGCCGTACAAGATCACGGCGGTCGGGGATCCGGAGAAGATGCAGCAGGCCCTCGCGGCCTCCCGGGCGATCCAGAACTACATGGTCTACGTCAACGTCTACGGGCTGGGCTGGAAAGTCACGGAGGACGGGACGGTGACTCTGCCGGGCTACTCGGGCACAGTGGATCTGCAGTACGCCAAGCCCGTGGAGTGATCCTCACTGGAGCTGCCGGTGCGCGTCGTCGTCAGGACCGTCAGCGAGCTGTGCGTCACTGTGGGCACGGTGATCGTCCTCTTCGTCGTCTACGTGCTGTTCTGGACCGGCGTACGGGCCGACAGCGTCATGGACGACCAGATCGACCAGTTACAGGAACAGTGGGCCCGGAGCGCGACGCGGCCCTCGCCCGGGACGCCAGGCACTCCGCTGCCGTCCGGCGCTCCGCAGGCGCCCGCGCGCCCGCCGGCACCCGCCCCGTACACGGCGGACAAGCCCTTCGCGATCATGTACATCCCGCGCCTTGGTTTCACGTGGAACAAGCCGGTGCTCGAAGGCACGGCCACCAAGACCCTGAAGAAGGGGCTCGGCCACTACGCGAACACCGCCCAGCTGGGGCAGAGGGGCAACTTCTCGGTCGCCGGTCACCGGCGGACCTACGGGGACCCCTTCAAGGACTTCCCCAGGCTGCGGCCGGGCGACGCGGTGGTGCTGACCGACGGGACCTCATGGTTCACGTACAGGATCGACAAAGGCCCCTACAAAACAGTGCCCTCCGACATTGAGGTGATCGACCCTGTGCCCCGTAAGTCGGGGTATACGCGTGAGGGCCGCTATCTGACGCTGACCACGTGCGATCCCGAGTGGGGGCACAGTCATCGGCTGATCGTGTGGGCCCACCTGGACTCCACGCAGCCTGTGGAGGCCGGGAAACCGAAGGCCCTGCGCCGTTAGTCTGGTGACGGTACGGCGTGATTCTGGTGCCGTGATGCGACGGAAGGGACGGCATGTACGGCTGGATCTGGCGGCATCTGCCGGGGAACGCATGGCTGAAGGCGTTGATCTCCCTCGTGCTGGTCATGGCCGTGGTCTACGTCCTCTTCAACTACGTCTTCCCGTGGGCCGAACCTCTGCTGCCCTTCAACGATGTGACGGTGGACAACCAGTGAGCGCGCGCATCCTCGTCGTGGACAACTACGACAGCTTCGTCTTCAACCTGGTCCAGTACCTCTACCAGCTGGGCGCCGAGTGCGAGGTCCTGCGCAACGACGAGGTCTCCATGGCCCACGCCCAGGACGGCTTCGACGGCGTGCTGCTCTCGCCGGGCCCGGGCACCCCCGAGGAGGCCGGGGTCTGCGTCGACATGGTGCGGCACTGCGCCGCGACCGGCGTCCCGGTCTTCGGGGTCTGCCTCGGCATGCAGTCGATGCAGGTGGCGTACGGCGGTGTGGTGGACCGGGCCCCGGAGCTGCTGCACGGCAAGACCTCGCTGGTCGAGCACGAGGGCGAGGGCGTCTTCGCCGGGCTGCCCACCCCGTTCACGGCGACCCGCTACCACTCGCTGGCCGCGGAGCCGGCGACCGTGCCCGCCGAGCTGCAGGTGACGGCCCGCACCCACGACGGCATCGTGATGGGGCTGCGGCACCGAGAACTCCCGGTCGAAGGGGTGCAGTTCCACCCCGAGTCCGTGCTGACCGAGCACGGGCACCGGATGCTGGCCAACTGGCTGGCCGAGTGCGGCGACGAGGGCGCGGTGGCGAGGTCGGCGGGGCTCGCCCCGGTGGTGGGCAGGGCCACGGCGTGACCGCGCTGCGCCCCGAGCGCGAGTCCGGCACCGCCTACGGGCAGTCCTCCGGGGACTCCTACGGCGGCGCCGGCGACCAGGGCACCCCGTACGGGCAGCAGCCGTACGGGGACCCCGGTGCGCACGGGGACTGGTACGGCGCCAGCACGGCCGCCACCCCGGCCCAGGGCGGCTACGGCACCGAGGGCTACGGCAGCGAGCGGTACGGGGCGCAGACGTACGGCACGGACGCGTACCAGGAGCCGTACGCCCAGCAGCAGCCGCAGCCCAGCCGGCCGGAGCACGCCCAGCCGCAGCAGACGTACATACCGCCCCCGGACGACGAGACCGTCGCCCTGCGGATAGCCGACACCGCTGCCGCCGTCGGAGCGCGCTCTGGCGGGCGTTCGGCGGACAGCCCCGACGAATCCCCCGTGGGCGGCCGTGCGGCCCGCAGGAAGGCCGCCAAGCGGCGTCATGGGCGCCGTGGCGCCGGACGGCCGGACCCGGAGACCACGGAGACGGAGTCGGACGCTCCCACGGCCCCCCGCTCACGCCTGGAGGCCCGGCGGCAGGCTCGCGCCCGCAGACCCAGCGCCGCGACGCTGGTGAGCCGGGCCCTCGGCGAGGTGTTCATCACCACCGGCGTGCTGATGCTGCTGTTCGTGAGCTACCAGCTGTGGTGGACGAACGTCCGGGCGCACGCGCAGGCGGACAAGGAGGCCAGCAGCCTCCAGAACGACTGGGCGAGCGGCAAACGCAACCCGGGCAGCTTCGAACCGGGCCAGGGCTTCGCCCTGCTGCACATCCCCAAGCTGGACGTCGTCGTGCCGATCGCCGAGGGCATCAGCAACAAGCAGGTGCTGGACCGGGGCATGGTCGGCCACTACGGCGAGGGCAAGCTGAAGACGGCGATGCCGGACGCCAAGACCGGCAACTTCGGGCTGGCCGGGCACCGCAACACCCATGGCGAGCCGTTCCGGTACATCAACCGGCTCACCCCCGGGGACGACATCGTCGTGGAGACGCAGGACAAGTTCTTCGTGTACAAGATGGCGTCGGTCCTGCCGGTGACGTCGCCGAGCAACGTCACCGTGCTGGAGCCGGTCCCGCGGGGATCGGGATTCACCAAGCCGGGCCGCTACATCACGCTCACCACGTGCACGCCGGAGTTCACGAGTAAGTACCGGTTGATCGTCTGGGGCAAGATGGTCGAGGAACGGCCGCGCAGCAAGGGCAAGCCGGATGCGCTCGTCAGTTAAGGGCAGATGAACGTGGCATCGACCACCGACGACACCGAGTACGCGGACCGCTCCGCGACGCGTCAGTCCCCGCGCCGGCCGGAACGCCGCCGCCGTCTTGGTCCCGTGGCGGCGGTGATCAGCGTCTTCGGCGAACTCCTCATCACGGCGGGCCTGGTGATGGGCCTGTTCGTCGTCTACTCCCTGTGGTGGACGAACGTCCTCGCCGACCGGGCGGCCGACAAAGAGGCCGACAAGGTCCGCGACGGCTGGGCCCACCAGGACGACGGCTCCGGCCGTCCCCCGGAGTTCGACTCCGGGGCCGGCATCGGCTTCCTCCACGTCCCCGCGATGAGCAAGAGCGAGATCCTCGTCGAGAAGGGCACATCGTCGAAGATCCTCAACGACGGTGTCGCCGGGTACTACACGGACCCGGTCAAGGCGACGCTGCCGACGTCGGACAAGAAGGGCAACTTCTCCCTCGCGGCGCACCGGGACGGGCACGGCGCGAAGTTCCACAACATCCACAAGCTCGCCGAGGGCGATCCGATCGTCTTCGAGACGAAGGACAAGTGGTACGTCTACAAGGTCTACTCCGTCCTTCCGGAGACCTCGAAGTACAACGTCCAGGTCCTCGGGGACGTCCCGAAGGAGTCGGGGAAGACCAAGGCGGGCCACTACATCACCCTGACGACCTGCACGCCGGTCTACACGAGCCGCTACCGGTACGTCGTGTGGGGCGAGCTGCAGCGCGTCGAGAAGGTGGACGAGCAGCGCACGCCGCCGAAGGAACTGCGCTGACCCACTGACGCCGGCGACTCAGGAAACACGGACGCGATCCCCGCACGCGAAGGAGCCCCGGTGCCCTCTCCAGGACACCGGGGCTCCTTCGTGCGGTTCGATCAACCGAAGGGGCCGCCGTTGTTGCCGCCTCCGTTGTTCCCGCCGCCGTTGAAGCCGACCGTGGTCAGCTTGATCGTGGTCTTCGCGGGGTCGACCTGCTGGCCGGCGTTGGGGTCCTGCCGGACGACGAGGGCGTTGTCGCCCTGGTCGCTGCCGTTCTCGAACTGGATGTTAGTGAACCCGGCCTGCTGCAGGGTCTGCTTGGCCTGGCCGACCGTCTGACCGACGACGTTGGGCACCTGCGCCTTCTGCTCGGCCTGCTTGCCGATCTGGATGGTCACCGTGGAGTTCTTGTCGACCTTGTTGCCGGCCCCCGGGGACGTGGAGATGACCTTGCCGACCTGGTTCGGGTCCTGGGTCTCGACCTCGGTGCAGTTGCCGGTGAGGTCGTTGTCCTCCATCTGCGCCTTCGCCTCGTCACAGGTACGGCCGACGACGTCCGGGACGGTCGACTGCTCCTGCTCCTTGGCGACGGTCAGGGTGATCGTGGAGCCCTTCTCGACCTCTTCGCCGCGCGCCGGGTCCTGGTCGAGGACGGTGCCGGGCTCCTCGGAGGAGACCTCACGCGTCTCGGTCTTGATCGTGAACTGGAAGTCGTCGCCCTCGAGCTTCTTGCGGGCGTCCTCCAGACTGATCCCGATCACGCTCGGCACGGTGACCTTCGGGGCGCCGGTGGACACCACGACGTCGACCGTCGAGCCCTTGTCGACCTTGGTCTTCGAATCGGGGCTCTGCGAGCAGATCTTGCCCTTGGGCTGGTTCTCGCACTCCTTCTTCGTGACCTGTCCCAGTTCGAGGTCGACGTTGCTGAGCAGATCCCTCGCGCTGCTCTCCGTCTCGCCGACGACGTTCGGCACGGCTACCTGGCTGTTGCTCGCCGTGCCTCCGTCGAAGACCCACTTGCCGATGAGGATCGCGCCCACGAGGACCAGCACGGCCGCGACGGCCAGCAGGATCGTGGAGGTGTTGGACTTCTTCTGCCGGCGCCGGTCGACGCGGTCGTCGTAGCCGAAGCCGCCGTCGTCCGGGTTCATGGGCGGCAGCATCGACGTGGCGCCGGCGTCCTGCTGGCGCAGGGCCGTCGTCGGCTGGTCGTCGGGGTAGCCGCCGTAGCCCACGGACCCCATCGCGGCCGTGGCGGCGACGGGCTGGCCGTCGAGGCAGGCCTCGATGTCGGTGCGCATCTCGTCGGCCGACTGGTAGCGGTAGTTGGGGTCCTTCGTCAGGGCCTTCAGCACGATCGCGTCCATCTCGGGCGTGATCTCGGGGTCGAAGACCGACGGGGCCTGGGCCTCCTCGCGCACGTGCTGGTACGCGACCGCGACCGGTGAGTCGCCGACGAACGGCGGACGGACCGTCAGGAGCTCGTACAGCAGACAGCCGGTGGAGTACAGGTCGGAGCGGGCGTCGACCTGCTCGCCCTTGGCCTGCTCCGGCGAGAGGTACTGGGCGGTGCCGATGACGGCCGCGGTCTGCGTCATCGTCATCCCGGAGTCGCCCATGGCGCGGGCGATGCCGAAGTCCATGACCTTGACCTGGCCGTTGCGCGTCAGCATGACGTTCGCCGGCTTGATGTCGCGGTGGACGATGCCGTTGCGGTGGGCGTACTCCAGGCCCTGGAGGATGCCGATGGTCATCTCCATGGCCCGCTCGGGCAGCAGTTTGCGGCCGCTGTGCAGGAGCTCACGCAGCGTGGACCCGTCGACGTACTCCATGACGATGTACGGGATCGACACGTTGTCGATGTAGTCCTCGCCCGTGTCGTAGACCGCCACGATCGCGGGATGGTTGAGCGAGGCGGCCGACTGGGCCTCCCGGCGGAACCGGGCCTGGAAGGACGGGTCGCGCGCGAGGTCCGCCCGCAGCGTCTTCACCGCCACGGTGCGGCCGAGCCGGGTGTCATGCGCGAGGTAGACCTCCGCCATGCCACCACGACCGAGCACCTGGCCCAGTTCGTACCGGCCGCCGAGGCGACGCGGCTCTTCCATAGCTACCTACCAGCCCTCTCCGTCGGTCCCGCCCTCACCCTTGTGGGTGTGGCGGTGGTCCGTCCGGGCATACCGTACCCGGCTCATCCTGCGTGACCTGGCCAAGCCCGTAACCCGATACAGGACCGGTATCGCAACGTGCACCGATGTGAAGGGGACGTGAGCGGGGTCACTTCTTGCTGTTGATGACCGCCTCCATGACGCTCTTCGCGATGGGCGCCGCCAGACCGCCGCCGGAGATGTCGTCACGGACGGCGTTCTCGTCCTCGACCACCACGGCCACGGCCACCGGGGCGCTGTCGCCGACCTTGGCGTAGGAGATGAACCACGCGTAGGGGTTCTCGCTGTTGTCCACACCGTGCTGCGCGGTACCGGTCTTGCCGCCGACGGTGGCGTTCGGGATTCGCGCGTTTTGGCCGGTGCCCTTCTCGACGACCGTCTCCATCATCGACTGCAGGATCTGGGCGTTCGCCGCCGACAGCGGCTTGCCCAGCTCCTCCGGGTCCGTCTTCTCGATGGCGTCCAGGTTGTGCGTCTGGAGCTCGTCGACCATGTACGGCTTCATCAGCGTGCCGCCGTTGGCGACGGCGGAGGCGACCATGGCCATCTGCAGCGGCGTCGCGGCGGTGTTGAACTGGCCGATGGAGGACAGCGCGGTCTGCGAGGGGTTCATGTCGTCGGAGAAGATGGAGGCGGTGGCGCGGACCGGGGTGAACTGCTCCTCGGTGAAGCCGAACGCCTTCGCGGTCTCCAGCATCTTCTCGTTGCCGAGGTCCGCCCCGACCTTGCCGAAGACGGTGTTGCAGGAGTACTGCAGGGCGACCCGCAGCGTCGCGTTCTTGCAGGGGATGTTGCCCTCGTTGGGCAGCTTGGTGTTCGTCCCCGTCATGACCCACGGGTCGGGGGAGTCCGTCTTCTCGTCCGCGTCCTTGTAGAGGCCGTGCTGCAGGGCGGCGGCCGCGGTGACGACCTTGAAGGTCGAGCCGGGCGGGTAGACCTCGCGCAGCGCCCGGTTGAGCATCGGGTCGGCGGGGTTGTTCTTCTTCTGCAGACCCGTCCACGCCTTGGAGTCGGTGGTCGTGGAGTTGCCCGCGAAGGACGACGGGTCGTACGACGGGTAGGACGCCAGCGCCAGGATCTTGCCGGTGGACGGCTCGATGGCCGCGACGGCACCCTTGCCGCCCCGCGCCTTCAGGCCGTTGTACGCGGCCTTCTGCGCGGCGGCGTTGAGCGTGGTGACGACGTTGCCGCCCTTGTTCTCCTTGCCCGTGATCATGTCCAGGGTGTTGCGGAAGAACAGGCGGTCGTCGTTGCCGGTGAGGATGCCGTCCTCGATGGACTCCAGCTGCGTGGCCCCGAAGGCCTGCGAGGCGTACCCGGTGACCGGCGCCCACATGGGGCCGTTGGTGTACGTCCGCTTGTACTTGAAGTCGCTGCCCGTCGTCTCCTTGAAGCCGGTGATGGCCTTGCCGTCGACGATGATGTTGCCGCGCGGGGTGCTGTAGCGCTCGATGATGACGCGACGGTTGTTCTTGTCGGTCCTCAGCTCGTCGGCCTGGACGTACTGGATCCAGTTGTCGCGGATCAGCAGGGCCAGTACGAGGAGTCCGCAGAAGATCGCGATCCGGCGCAGGGGCTTGTTCATGACGGGCGGACCACCTGGGTCATCTCGGCGTCGGGGTTGGGCGCCGGGGCCGGCGCGGGACGGCGGGCCGTATCGCTGATCCTCAGCAGGATGCCGATCAGGGCCCAGTTGGCGATCACGGAGGAACCGCCGTACGCCACGAAGGGCAGCGTCATACCGGTCAGCGGGATGAGACCCATGACACCGCCGGCGACGACGAAGACCTGGAGGGCGAAGGCGCCGGACAGGCCGACGGCCAGCAGCTTGCCGAAGGGGTCGCGGGCCGCGAGGGCCGTGCGGACACCGCGTTCGACGATCAGGCCGTAGAGCAGCAGGATCGCCATGACGCCGGCCAGGCCGAGCTCCTCGCCGAAGGTGGCGAGGATGAAGTCGGAGTTGGCGGCGAAGCCGATGAGGTCGGAGTTGCCCTGGCCGAGCCCGGTGCCGAGGGTGCCGCCGGAGCCGAAGGCCCAGAGGGCCTGCATGGCCTGCTCGGTGTGACCGAGCGCTCCCGACCGACTCAGCTTGAACTCGTTCGCCGGGTCGAGCCAGGCGTTCACACGCGTCTGGATGTGGGGCTCGAAGCTCGCCACACCCACGGCGCCGACTGCGGACATCAGCAGACCGAAGACGATCCAGCTGGTCCGCTCGGTGGCGACGTACAGCATGATGACGAACATCCCGAAGAACAGCAGGGACGTACCGAGGTCGGTCTCGAAGACCAGGATGAGGATCGAGATCATCCAGACGACGATGATCGGTCCGAGGTCACGGCCGCGGGGCAGGTACAGGCCCATGAAGCGACGGCTGGCCAGTGCCAGGGCGTCTCTCTTGACCATGAGGTAGCCGGCGAAGAACACCGCGAGGACGATCTTCGCGAACTCGCCGGGCTGGAGCGTGCCGAGGCCGGGGATCTTGATCCAGATCTTGGCGCCGTAGACGTTGGCACCGAGTCCCGGGATCAGCGGGAGGACGAGCAGGAACAGCGCTCCGGCCATGGAGATGTAGGTGTAGCGCTGCAGGACGCGGTGGTCCTTGAGGAAGATCAGTACGGCCACCAGCAGGGCCACGCCCATGGCCGAGTACAGCAGCTGGCGCGGCGCCGCCTCGACGAACGTCTTGCTCGCCTGAAGACGCTTCGACTGGTCCAGCCGCCAGATGATGACCAGTCCGAGCCCGTTGAGGAGCGTCGCCAGCGGGAGCATCAGCGGGTCCGCGTACGGCGCGAACTTGCGTACGGCGAGATGGCCTATGCCTGCCAGCAGGCCCAGGCCGATGCCGTAGGCGAGCAGGCCGGCCGGCACTTCGTCGTTGATCGCCAGACCCACGTTGGCGTAGGCGAACACCGGGATCACGACCGCGAAGACCAGCAACCCGAGTTCGGTGTTGCGGCGGCTCGGCGCTCCGATGGCGCCGATCGTGGACGTGTGGTGCGTCGGCGAGTTCGTAGTACTGCTCATCGTGTGACGGGGCCTCTCACGGCTTGCCTACTGCGTACCGCAGTTCGAGACGACCTTCTGCTCTTCCTCCGAGAGGGTCGGGCCGGGGGTCGGCGTCGCAGTCGGTGTCGGGGAGGTGGACGAGGGAGGTGGGGTCGAAGGGCTGGTCGTCGGCGTCGATGTCGCCTTGGACGTGAGGGAGGTACGGGTGGTTCCCGTGGTGCCTCCGGCCTCGCCCTCGCCCGTCTTCGCGTTCTTCTCGCTCTCGGCGGCCTGGCGTTCGGCCCGCTTCTTGCACGCGGACGCCTGCAGCGCCAGTTCGTCGATCTTCGCCTGAGCGTCCTTCAGGCCGCCTTCGGCGATGGTCGCCTCCACCAGCTTCTGCTGGTAGGGCGGCAGGTACTTGAGTTCGATCTCGGGGTGGTCCGTCTCCACCTTCGACAACGACACCCAGGCCAGGTCCTGGCTGATCCCGCGGTACAGCGCGACGTGCTCGTCGTTCGTGCCGACGTAGTACTGCGTCTGCGTCCAGCGGTAGCCGCCGTACATGCCGCCGCCGACGACGGCGAGAGCCAGGGCCGTGTAGAGGGATCTCTTCAGCCACTTGCGGCCCTTGCCGGGCTTGACGAAGTCGTCGTCGGTGTAGGCGCCGAAGCCGCTCGTCGGGGCATAGCTGGTGGTGTCGCCGGAGCCGGGCGGGCCGAACTCGCCTCCGCCCTGGCCGGGCACCTGGCGGCCGAGCCCGGCGGCGCGGCCCGCGGGCGTCTGCATGATGCCGTTGTCGTGCGGGTGGTGCTGCTGGTTCTCGGCGACCGCGCCGACCACGACCGGGGTGTCGGAGAGCTGCCCGGCGAGGGTGTCGCCGGTGTCCAGGTCGAGGACGTCCGCGACGATCACCGTGATGTTGTCGGGGCCGCCGCCGCGCAGGGCGAGCTGGATCAGCTCCTGGACCGTCTCCTGCGGGCCCTGGTAGCTGGCGAGGGTGTCCTCCAGGGTCTGGTGGGACACGACGCCGGACAGGCCGTCGGAGCAGATCAGGTACCGGTCGCCGGCGCGGACCTCGCGGATCGACAGATCCGGGTCCACATGGTCGCCGCTGCCCAAAGCGCGCATCAGCAGGGAGCGCTGCGGGTGGGTCGTGGCCTCTTCCTCGGTGATCCGGCCCTCGTCGACCAGGCGCTGCACCCAGGTGTGGTCCTGCGTGATCTGGGTGAGGACGCCGTCGCGCAGCAGGTACGCGCGCGAGTCGCCGACGTGGACGAGGCCGAGGCGCTGCCCGGTCCACAGCAGGGCCGTGAGCGTCGTGCCCATGCCCTCCAGCTGCGGGTCCTCCTCGACCATCGAGCGCAGCTGGTCGTTGGCGCGCTGCACGGCGGTGCCGAGCGAGGTGAGCAGGTCGGAGCCCGGGACGTCGTCGTCGAGCGCCACGATGGTGGAGATGGCCTCGGAGGAGGCGACCTCGCCGGCGGCCGCGCCGCCCATGCCGTCGGCGATGGCGAGCAGGCGGGGTCCGGCGTATCCGGAGTCCTCGTTGCCCTCCCGGATCATGCCTTTGTGCGATCCGGCGGCGAAGCGCAGTGACAGACTCATGCGCACCTCGCCCGTCGGCTCCGGGTACATCCGCACGGTGCCCACCCTCCGGTCGGGAGCGCGCCGGGGCCCTGGGTGGGGGCCACCGCTGCGTGCTCGCTCCGCTCGCTCATGTTCGTACTACTTCCGCAGCTCGATGACGGTCTTGCCGATGCGGATCGGCGCGCCCAGCGGAACAGGCGTGGGGGTCGTCAGCCGCGTTCGGTCGAGGTACGTGCCGTTGGTGGAGCCAAGGTCCTCGACGATCCACTGGCCGTCGCGGTCCGGGTAGATCCTGGCATGCCGGCTGGAGGCGTAGTCGTCGTCCAGCACGATCGTGCTGTCGTGCGCCCGGCCCAGCGTGATCGTCTGGCCCTGGAGGGCGACGGTGGTGCCGGTGAGGGTGCCCTCGGACACGACCAGCTTGGTGGGGGCGTTGCGGCGCTGGCGGCCGCCCGCCTGCTGGCCGCGCTGCTGCGGCGGCGCGGCGGCCTGGCGGGCGGCCTGCGGCTGCCGTCCGGCCTCTCGCCTCGACCCGCGCTGGGTGACACGCGTACCGAACAGGTCGCTGCGGATGACCTGCACGGCCACGATCACGAACAGCCACAGTACGGCCAGGAAACCCAGCCGCATGACCGTGAGGGTCAGCTCTGACATTGCCCCCGCTTCACCCTTCGGCTTGCCGGTAAATGATGGTGGTGCTGCCCACGACGATCCGCGAGCCGTCGCGGAGCGTAGCGCGGGTGGTGTGCTGCCCGTCCACCACGATGCCGTTGGTGGACCCGAGATCCTGGATCGTCGAGGGCGTTCCGGTCCGGATCTCGCAGTGCCGGCGGGAGACGCCGGGGTCGTCGATCCGCACGTCGGCGTCGGTGCTGCGGCCCAGCACGAGCGTGGCGCGGGAGATCTGGTGGCGGGTGCCGTTGATCTCGATCCAGTAGCGGGTGCGTCCGCCGGGCGCCGGGGCGGCGGGAGGACGCGCGCCGCCGGCGGGCTGCGGGTAGCCGTAGCCGCCGGGGGGCGGCGCGGCCGGCATCGGCGGGGCGCCGCTGGGCGCGGCGGCCGGCGGGTAGCCGTAGCCGCCCGGGGCGCCGGGGCGTCCGGCCGGGGCGGGCCGCTGGGGACCGCCGGCCTGCTGGTCGGTGGAGCCGGCGAGGGTGCGGCTGCGCACCCGGTACAGGCCGGTGTCGAGGTCGTCGGCCTTCTCCAGGTGGACCTTGATCGGGCCCATGAAGGTGTAGCGCTGCTGCTTGGCGTAGTCGCGGACCATGCCCGCGAGCTCGTCGCCGAGCTGACCCGAGTAGGGGCTCAGCCGCTCGTAGTCCGGCGCGCTCAGCTCCACGATGAAGTCGTTGGGGACGACCGTGCGGTCGCGGTTCCAGATCGTGGCGTTGTTGTCGCACTCGCGCTGCAGCGCTCCGGCGATCTCCACGGGCTGCACCTCGGACTTGAACACCTTGGCGAAGGTGCCGTTGACCAGACCTTCGAGACGCTGCTCGAACTTCTTCAGGACTCCCATGGGGCACCTCCTCCGTCGTTGCCTACGTCCTGCATCCCGCGGGGCGGGTACTGCCTTACCTGGTACTGCTTACTGATCGTATCCACGCGCCGGTCGATCGGCTGGTTCCCCCTGTCGGCCCGGTCGACGGGTGTCGACGCCCTCGAAGTTCCCCTGGGAGCTCCCCTTCGAACTCCTCATGGGCGGTGTCCTGCCATGGATCGTAGAGGGGGCCGCAGACCAGTGTCCCGCACCTGACCGCGGACCCCGGTCCCGTCGTGGGGAGATGCGCGTACCGGTACGAGGTTGATACGTGAACAAGTTCTCGCCGATACGGAGCGGACGGGGCCGTGGCCTCGCCGTGTCCGGGCGGCGGACGCCGGCGGACGTGGCCCACGCCACGCACGTGTGTGCGGCGGCCACGGGTCAGGACGCGACTGCGCTGGTGGGCGCGCGCCTGTCGTCCGTACGCCGGTCGCACGGCGGCTGCCTGCGGATAAGGGATGTGAATCCACCCTGGCGAGCGTGCTAATGTTCTGGGTGTCGGAAGGCGCCGGACCGCACGGAAAGGCCCTGAGGACACACCCAATGCGCGGGTGGCGGAATAGGCAGACGCGCTGGATTCAGGTTCCAGTGCCCGCAAGGGCGTGGGGGTTCAACTCCCCCCTCGCGCACAGACGAAGAGGCGGCACCGTTCACACGGTGCCGCCTCTTCTGTTGTGTTCACCACGTGGCCGCCGCGCGGGCGGGCCGGCAGCTGACTCCGATGACCCGCCCTGTGATGAACCTCTCAGGTCAGAAGCCCGCCGGCGTCAGGCCGCGAGGCGCTGCACGAGCGACTTGGCCGTCGTGGCGGCCTCGTCGAGGGCGCGCTCGCGCGAGGCCTCGAAGAGGGGGACCAGGTCGGCCATCTTCGGGTCGGCCGGGGCCATGGTGAGCTCCGGCACGATGAACGTGAGATCGGCGCCGAAGAAGTCCTTGAAGATCGCCGACAGGTAGTTCTGCACGTACTCGTACCCCTCACGCGGGCTGCCCGGGCCGTACGCGCCGCCACGGCTGGCGACGACGGTGACCGGGGTGCCCTTCAGGGGCTGGACCTCGCCGACGGTGCGGCCCATGAGGATCACGTTGTCGAGCCACGCCTTGAGCGTCGACGGGATCGCGAGGTTGTACATCGGCGCGCCGACCAGGACGGCGTCCGCGGACTCCAGCTCCTCGATCAGCTTCACACGCTCCGCGAAGGCGGCGGTCTGCTCGGGGGTGTGCGTGGCCGGGTCGGCGAAAGCGGCGGTGTGGGCGGGCGCGGAGATGTGCGGCACCGGGCGGGCGGCGAGGTCGCGGTGGATCACCGTGCCGTCGGGGTGCTGCTCCTCCCAGGTCCGCCGGAAGGCCTCGGTGACGGTGCGGGACGAAGAGGCACCGGCCGGGAAGACCGAGGAGTCGATGTGCAGAAGGGTGGCCATGACGTCTCCAAGCAGGGGATCAAAAGGGCGTATAGGGGTGAGCTGCCACCATGAGGGTCGAACTTTCCTCAGGGGCTCTAATTTCGTACCTAACTATGGATAGCACAGTCACTTACTTTTTTTCATCCCCACACGGAAGGCCAGTACTCTTGAAGGCATGGCGGGTGAGGAGAGTCACGACGTAGCGAGCTGCAAGCGGGTGGACGAGGGCATCACCCGCGTCTTCCAGCTGCTCGGCAAGCGCTGGACCGGACCGATCGTGTCGGTGCTGACCGCCGGCCCCGCCTACTTCGTCGCCCTGCGCCGGGCCATCCCCGGGATCAGCGAGCGCATGCTCTCCGACCGGCTCACGGAGCTCACGGCCGCGGGGCTCGTGGTGCGCGAGGTGTACGAGGGGCCGCCGCTGCGGGTGGTGTACCGCCTCACGGAGGCCGGTGCCGCGCTGGAGCCGGCGCTGGCGGAGCTGGGAGGCTGGGCGATGAAGCATCTGCCGGACAAGGACCGGCCCGGGAACTGCTGACGGCGGGCCTCGGGGTGCCGTACTGCTGACGCGTGCCGTACTGCTGACGGCGTGCCGTACTGATGACGGCCACCCGGCTCGGGGTCTCCCCGGGTTCCTTTCCCTCCTCTTTTCCACAGGACCGGGGTTGTCCACAGGCCCTGACGCGTTTCGGCCACCCGCTGTACGGTCGGCACGAGTTGATGTTCGTGCGGGAACGCGGAAGTGCGGAAGCGCGGGATGTGGGGGAGGCGGTCGTCATGACCGAGGTCGTTGCCGAGCGCGCGGCGGGCGCGGTCGAGCCGGGGTCGGCGGCGGGCCCGGGCGCGGAGCCGGGCTCGGGGGTTCGCCGGCTGCCGCGGGTGCGCGGGTTCGCCGACCGGGACGCCGGGGGCGCGCCCAAGGCGGAGGGGAAGGCGCTGCGCGCGCGGTTGCCGCGAGCGGAGCACGCCCGCTTCGACGTGGACGGTGCCCGCCCGGACGCCGTGACCGCAGTCGAGGAGTCGAACCTCGGCCGGATCGCCGGGCTGACGCCGATACGGGTGGGCCGGATGGCGGCGACGCCGTTCGCCTTCCTGCGCGGTTCGGCCGGGCTGATGGCGTACGACCTGGCCCGCACCCCGGTGACCGGGATCGGCGCGCAGATATGCGGGGACGCGCACGCGGCGAACTTCGGTCTGTACGGCGACGCGCGGGGCGGCCTGATCATCGACCTGAACGACTTCGACGAGACGCTGTGGGGTCCCTGGGAGTGGGACCTGAAGCGGCTCGCGACCTCGCTGGTGCTCGCGGGCCGGGAGGCCGGCGCGGACGAGGACGTGTGCCGCCTGGCCGCGCGGGACGCGGTCGGCGCCTACCGGCGCACCATGCGCCTGCTGGCCCGGCTCCCGGTGCTGGACGCGTGGAACGCCATCGCGGACGAGGAGCTCGTCTCCCACGCCGACGCCCATGATCTGCTCGGCACCCTGGAGCGGGTCGCGGAGAAGGCGCGGGCCAACACCAGCGGCCGTTTCGCGGCGAGGTCGACGGAGCGGACCGAGGACGGCGGGCGCCGGTTCGTGGACGCGCCGCCGGTGCTGCGCCGGGTCGGGGACGCGGAGGCGGCGGCGGTCGTGGCGGCGCTGGACAGCTATGTCACGACGCTCCCCGAGGACCGGCACCCCCTGCTGGCGCGGTACGCGGTGCACGACGTGGCCTTCCGGGTCGTGGGCACCGGCAGCGTGGGCACGCGGTCCTATGTCGTCCTGCTCCTGGACCACCGCGGTGAGCCGCTGGTCCTCCAGGTGAAGGAGGCACGCCCGTCGGCCCTGGTCCCGCATCTGGCGACGGCCGGTTTCGAGACGCCGGAGCCGGAGCACGAGGGGCGGCGTGTGGTGCTCGGGCAGAAGCGCATCCAGGTGGTCAGCGACGTGCTGCTGGGGTGGACGACGGTGGAGGGGCGGCCCTTCCAGGTGCGCCAGTTCCGCAACCGGAAGGGCAGCGTCGACCCCGCGGCGCTGGCCGCCGACCAGATCGACGACTACGCCCGGATGACCGGTGCCCTGCTGGCCCGTGCCCACGCGCACAGCGCCGACCCGCGTCTGATCTCCGGCTACTGCGGCAAGAACGAGGAGCTGGACGAGGCGATAGCCGCCTTCTCCGTCGCCTACGCCGACCGGACCGAGGCGGATCACGCCGACCTGGTGGCGGCCGTGCGGGCGGGGCGGGTCGCGGCGGAGCCGGGGGTGTGAGCGGACCGGCGGCGGGCGGAGCGGCGGTGTTCGAACAGCCGGCGGCCGGGTGGCCTACGCTGGGCGGGTGACTACGCCGGAAGCTGAGCAGTCCCAGGCCGAGACCGCCGACGCGGCGGCGCCCGGCGGTGCCGAGGTGCCCGCCGGCGGCGCCACCGGG
Organism: Streptomyces sp. NPDC059852; assembly: GCF_042731455.1. Taxonomy (NCBI): domain Bacteria; kingdom Bacillati; phylum Actinomycetota; class Actinomycetes; order Kitasatosporales; family Streptomycetaceae; genus Streptomyces; species Streptomyces sp. NPDC059852. Next base: position 67,424 of record NZ_JBHWJK010000015.1, read on the forward strand.
CAGGACGGTGGGGCACGGCCCGAGGAGCGGCTGGAGAAGGCCGTACGGGCCGCAGAGCAGGCGTTGATCGAGTACGAGATCGCGGTGGAGACCTTCCGCGTCGAGATCGACAACTTCTCGCGACTGCACCACCAGAAGCTCGGCCCGATGTACGCCCGGCTCGACGAGCTGGACGCCCGGATCGCCGAGGCGGTCGCCGCGCGCACCGGCGACCCCGAGGACATCCGCAAGGCCGACGAGGCACGGGCCCGGGTGATGCCGATGCCGGGCGTCGAGGAGCTGTTCCACGGCTGGATGGACGACTCGGGGCTGTTCCCGGAGGCCGTGGCGATGCTCACGGACCAGCCGGTGCGGCCGCCGCAGCGGGTGCGTCCCAGCGACGAGGCCCGCAAGCTCTACCGTGAGCTGGCCCGCAAGGCGCATCCGGACCTGGCCCAGGAGGCCGGTGAGCGGGCCCGGCGCGAGGAGTTCATCACCCGCGTCAACGCGGCCTACGCCCGGGGCGACGAGGCGTTGCTGCGGGAGCTGGCGGAGGAGTGGGCGGCCGGGCCCAAGCCCGAGGAGCAGGGTCCGACCCCGGCGGAGGAGCTGTACGCCCGACTGGAGTGGCTGGCCCAGCGCAAGGAGATGCTCACCCTGGTCGCGAAGGAGCTGGAGGAGAGCGCGATCGGGGCGATGCTCCGGCTGGCTCCCGACGACCCCGACCGCCTCCTCGACGAGATCGCCGAGCAGTTGCTGGCGCAGGTCGCCGAGCGGGAGTCGGAGCTGGCGTCGCTGCTCGCGCAGGCGGACGGCACCGGGGCCTGAGTAGGGCCGGAGCCTGAGGGCCGGTGGCTGAGAGGGGCCTGGGAGCGCGGTGGCCCGTGCGCCCGCGGCGTGGGGTGCGGGTCGGGTAGCGTCGGAGTATGCATTTCGGATCTGGCGTACCGGCGGTCGAGGTCACGGACCTCAAGGACGACGACTTCCTGCTGGACGTCCGCGAGGACGACGAGTGGCAGGCGGGTCACGCCGAGGGCGCGCTGCACATTCCCATGAGTGAGTTCGTGGCGCGCTACGGCGAGCTGACCGAGGCCGCGCCGCAGGACGGGCGGGTGCATGTGATCTGCCGCTCCGGCGGGCGTTCGGCGCAGGTCACGATGTATCTCGCCCAGCAGGGCCTCGACGCGGTGAACGTCGAGGGTGGCATGCAGGGATGGGCCGCGTCGGGGCGCCCCGTGGTGACCGACGAGGGCCGGCCGGGGCACGTGCTCTGAGGCGTCGCCGCTCTCACCCCAGGGGATGGGCGGCCAGCAGGTCGCCGAGGGTCTCCTCGCGGGCCGCGGCCGGGCCGAGCGAGAGCTCCAGGTCGCGTCGCCGACGGTCTTGAGGTTCTTGACGTCCTCGTCGGGGAGGCCACGGCGACGTCCCCGGCGGCGGGCAGGGCGCCCGGCGAGCCCGAGCCGATCCGCCCGGGATGCCCGAACTGCTCGCGCTTCGCCGTGTAGGCGGAGGTCATGCGCAGGACCTTTTCGCCCAGGCCGAGGGCGAGCGCGCACGTCCCGGTGGCCAGCAGCTGCCGTAGCCACTCCCAGGCGTCCGGCGCGTCGATCACGTCGGGCCCGGCGATGCGCGCCGCGTCCAGGCGCAGTTCCCCCCAGGCGACCGCCGTCTGGGTCCCGTCGAGCAGCCGGTTCCGGCCGTCCTGCCGGGCGGTGACGCCGCCTCGCCCGCCGCCTGCTGCTCCTCAGTGAAGGTGAAGGCCATGGTCTCCCGCCCGGACCCCCGTAGGGTGTGGGCAACGACGGCCCGGCAGGGGCTGTGCCCGGCGGGCAAGCCTGAGTACCGTTCCCGTGCGACGCCTGGGAAAGACGGACCGGAATCGGGAGACGGGGCAGGATGGACGCGCAGGAGGCCGGTTCGGCCGTGCGGCACGGGCCCGGCGGGGAGCCGCATGACGCTCCGGCCGCCGACGTGCTCCCGCCCGCCCCGGAGCCGGATGCGGAACCCCGCACAGGGGTGGCCGCCCTCTCCCTGCGGTACCAGATCGCCGCGGCCCTCGCCCTCGCGGTCGTGGCCATCACCGTCTGCGTGCACACCGGGATGGTCTTCCTGCACGTCGCGCCGTCGAACACGGTCACCAAACAGCACGGCCAGGCGATAGACGACTGGATATATCCGGAGTTCGAGCAGAACTGGAAGCTGTTCGCGCCCAACCCGCTCCAGCAGAACATCGCCGTCCAGGCCCGCGCCACCGTGGCGACCGCCGACGGCCGCATCCGCACCACCCGCTGGTACGACCTGTCCGCCGAGGACGGCCGGGCCATCGACGGCAATCCGCTCCCCAGCCACACCCAGCAGAACGCGCTGCGCCGGGCATGGGACTTCTTCGTCGCCACGCACGACGCCGAGAACCGCCCGGTCGGCCTGCGCGGGGCGCTCTCCGAGTCGTATCTGCGGCGGACCGTCGAACTGCGGCTGGACCGGGAGGACGCGGCCGGTGAGGGCGGCGTCGTGGAACGCGTCCAGGTGCGCTCCCGCACCACCAATGTGCGCCCCCCGAAGTGGAGCGACGAGCGGGTCTCCGACCGTCCCACCTACCGCGTCCTGCCCTGGTGGCGGGTTCCGCAGACGCGTGAGCGGGAGGACGCCCGGTGAACCGCGTCTCCCTCGCCGTCTCCGCCGCGATCGCCCGGGTGACGGAGTCCGCCCTCGGCCCGTACCAGACGGCCGTGATCAGGATCGGGTTCACCGCGACCTGGCTGCTGTTCCTGCTGCGGGAGTTCCCGCACCGCCAGGAGCTGTACGGGCCGGACGGCCCCTGGGACTTCGGCCTCGCCCAGCAGCTCGTCGGGACGAACGGGGCCTTCACCGCCCTGATGTGGTCGGGGAGCCAGGTCTGGTTCGAGACCGTCTACGCCTTCGCCGTGCTGACGTCGGTGCTGCTCCTGCTCGGCTGGCGCACCCGCACGATGTCCGTGCTGTTCATGGTCGGCGTCCTCTCGTTGCAGAACCGCTCGGTGTTCGTGGGCGACGGCGGCGACAACGTGCTGCACCTGATGTGCGTGTACCTGGTGTTCACGCGCTGCGGCCAGGTCTGGTCGCTGGACCGCCGCCGGGCCCGGCGCGCCGGCGAGGCCCGCGCGCGCGGGGAGCACGTCGGGCCGGACCGGGTGGGCCCGGCGCTGTGGGCGGTGCTCGGTCTGGTGCTGGGCGCGGTCACCGCCGTGGGCCGGCTCGACGGGGACCCGACGGTCCCGGTGATCCTGTGGACGGTGTGGCTCGGCACCGCCCTGTGGTGGGTGGTGGACCGCCGGGCGCGCACCGACCAGCCGCGCATCCTGCTCGACGTCGTCGGGAACATCGCGCACAACGGCGCGCTGCTCGTGATCATGGCGGAGGCGTGCCTGATCTACGCGACCGCCGGCTGGTACAAGATCCAGGGCTCCCGCTGGCAGGACGGCACCGCCGTCTACTACCCGCTGCACCTGGAGTACTTCTCGCCCTGGCCGGGCCTCGCCGACCTGCTGTCCGCCAGCGGCACGATGGTCATGCTCATCACGTACGGCACGGTCCTCGTCCAGGTCGCCTTCCCGTTCACCCTGTTCCACCGCAGGGTGAAGAACGTCCTGCTCGCCGCGATGATGACGGAGCACGCCGTGATCGCGGTCGTCCTCGGGCTGCCGTTCTTCTCGCTGGCGATGATCGCGGCGGACGCGGTGTTCCTGCCGACGCCGTTCCTGCGCCGGGTCGGTGACGCGGCGGAGCGTGCCCGGGTCCGGCTGGCACCTGCGGTCCGGCGCCGCGACGGCGGGACGGCGGTACCGGAGCCGCGCACCCCGGAGGACCCGGAGCCCGCGCACGTAGGCTTCACGGCATGACCGACCCCGCCCCCGGTGCCGTGCGCGTCTGGCACCGCCTCTCCGGCACGTCCGTCCTGCTCGACGGCTTCCACGCCCTCAAGCACGCCCTCCGCTTCGGCGCCGAGATCCCGGTGGCGGTGGCCGTCGACCGCAAGGCGGCGCTCGCCCTCGCCGAGGAGCTGGCCCCGGACGTGCGGGACGCCCTGGACGCGCTGCTGACCGGGGTCACGGAGGCGGAGTACGCCGCGCTCGTGCCGCGTCCGCACCCCACCGCGGTGGCCGCGCTGGCCGTACGCCCGTCCCGGGAGGCCAACCTGGCGAGGCTGGCGCGGGCCGGGCGGCCCGCCCCGGTCGTGGTCCTCGACGACCCGCGCCACCTCGGCAACGCGGGCGCGGTGATCCGGCTGGCCGCCGGGTTCGGCGCGACCGGCGTGGTCACCACCGGCACCCTGGACCCCTGGCATCCGACGGTCGTGCGCGGCGGGGCGGGCCTGCACTTCGCCACGGCCGTGGAGCGGCTGACCGTGGCGGAACTGCCGCCGGGCCCGCTGTTCGCGCTGGACCCCGAGGGCGACGACATCCGGGGTGTGGAGATCCCGGACGACGCCGTCCTCGCCTTCGGGTCCGAGCGCAGCGGCCTGTCGGCCGGGCTACGCGCGCGGGCCGACCGGTCGGTGGCGCTGCCGATGCGCCCCCAGGTCTCCAGCTACAACCTGGCCACCAGCGTGGCGATGACCCTGTACCACTGGAGTCTGACCCGGGGCGCCCTCCCGGTTCAGGACAGGCCCTGAGCCTCGCGGCGCACCTCGACGACACGGAAGCGGTTGGCGACGAACGCGCCGTCGCACAGCGCCGCGTTGGCCGCCGGGTTGCCGCCGGAGCCGTGGAAGTCGGAGAACGCGGCCGTCTGGTTGACGTAGACGCCGCCCGTGAGGTTCAGCGACAGCTGGGCCGCCTCCTCCAGGCACACCTCCCGCACGGCCTCCTCGACCTCCTCGTCGGTGGTGTACGCCCCGACGGTCATCGCGCCCTTCTCGCGCACCGTGCGCCGCAGCAGCTCGACCGCGTCGGCCGACGAGTCGACGGCGACGGCGAACGACACCGGCCCGAAGCACTCGCTCATGTAGGCGGCCTCGTCGTCGGGCTTGGCGCCGTCGAGCTTCACGATGACCGGGGTGCGCACGACCGCGCCCGGGAAGTCCGGGTGGGCGACCTCCCGTGAGGCGAGGGCGACCTCGCCGAGTCCGGGGGCGGCCTCCAGGCGGGCCTTCACGTCCGGGTTGACCAGGGCGCCGAGGAGCGCGTTCGCGCGGGCGTCGTCGCCGAGGAGGCCGTCGACCGCGCGCGCGAGGTCGGCGACGACCTCGTCGTAGGTCCTGGGGCCCTGGTCGGTGCGGATGCCGTCGCGCGGGATGAGCAGGTTCTGCGGGGTGGTGCACATCTGGCCGCTGTACAGGGACAGCGAGAACGCCAGGTTGGACAGCATCCCCTTGTAGTCGTCCGTGGAGTCCACGACGACCGTGTTGACGCCGGCCTTCTCGGTGTAGACCTGCGCCTGGCGGGCGTTGGCCTCCAGCCAGTCGCCGAACTCGGTGGAGCCGGTGTAGTCGATGATCCGGATCTCGGGACGGGTCGCCAGGGTCTTGGCGATGCCCTCGCCGGGCCGCTCGGCGGCCAGCGCCACCAGGTTCGGGTCGAACCCGGCCTCGGTGAGCACCTGCCGCGCGACCTGGACGGTGAGCGCGAGCGGCAGCACCGCGCGCGGGTGCGGCTTGACCAGCACGGGGTTGCCGGTGGCGAGGGAGGCGAAGAGGCCCGGGTAGCCGTTCCACGTCGGGAAGGTGTTGCAGCCGATGAGCAGGGCGATGCCGCGCGGGACGGGCGTGAACGCCTTGCTCAGCGCCAGGGGGTCGCGCTTGCCCTGGGGCTTGGTCCACTCCGCGTGGTCGGGGGTGCGGACCTGCTCGACGTAGGCGTAGGCCACCGCCTCCAGGCCGCGGTCCTGCGCGTGGGGGCCGCCCGCCTGGAGCGCCATCATGAACGCCTGGCCGGAGGTGTGCATGACCGCGTGGGCGAACTCGTGCGTCCGGTCGCTGATCCGCTTGAGGATCTCCAGACAGACCACCGCGCGCGTCTCGGCGCCCGCGTCCCGCCACCGCCGCATGCCGGCGCGCATGGCCGGCAGCAGCTCGTCGAGGTCCGCGTGCGGGTACTCCACGCCCAGCTCGACGCCGTAGGGGGAGACCTCGCCGCCGACCCAGCCGTCCGTGCCGGGCTGGCCGAGGTCGAGGCGGCTGCCGAGGAGGGCGTCGAAGGCGGCCTTGCCCGCTGCCGCGTCCAGGCTGCCGTTCTCCCCGTAGGCCTTGGGGTGCTCCGGGTGCGGAGACCAGTAGGCGCGGGTACGGATCGCCTCCAGGGCCTGGTCGAGAGTGGGCCGGTGCTTGGCGATCAGCTCGTGGGCGGTGAGTTCGGCGGTGGCCATGCGGGACCAACTCCTCGTTTCCTGAGCTCTCCGTCGAGCTCATGACCTGGGCAGAAACATGGGCAGGAACAGGCGGTCAGAGTTAGAGTAACCGAACGATCGGTCGGTTCAAGGGGGTCCGCCGCATCTGTGGAAAACCCCGTGCGGGAGGATCGCGCCCATGACAGCACTCGACCTCAGCAGCCCCGTGGCCGTCGTCGGCACCGGCACCATGGGCCAGGGCATCGCCCAGGTCGCACTGGTCGCTGGGCATCCCGTACGGCTGTACGACGCCGCCCCCGGGAGGGCGCGGGCCGCCGCCGACGCCATCGTCGCCCGGCTGGACCGGCTGGTGGAGAAGGAGCGGCTGACCGGCGCCGACCGTGACGCGGCGCGGGACCGGCTCGTGCCCGCCGACGCGCTCGGCGACCTCGCCGACTGCGCCCTGGTCGTCGAGGCCGTCCTGGAGCGTCTCGACGTCAAGCAGGAGCTGTTCCGCGAGTTGGAGGGCATCGTCGGCGAGGACTGCCTGCTCGCCACCAACACCTCGTCCCTGTCGGTGACGGCCATCGGCGGCGCGCTGGCCAACCCGGGCCGGTTCGTGGGCCTGCACTTCTTCAACCCCGCCCCGCTGCTGCCGCTGGTCGAGGTCGTCTCCGGGTTCGCCACCGACGTCACGTCGGCCACGCGCGCGTACGAGACGGCCCGCGCGTGGGGCAAGACGCCGGTCGCCTGCGCGGACACCCCCGGGTTCATCGTCAACCGGATCGCGCGGCCCTTCTACGCCGAGGCGTTCGCGGTGTACGAGGCGCAGGGCGCCGATCCGGCCACCATCGACGCGGTGCTGCGCGAGTGCGGCGGCTTCAGGATGGGCGCCTTCGAGCTGACCGACCTGATCGGGCAGGACGTCAACGAGTCGGTGACGCACTCGGTGTGGGAGTCCTTCTTCCAGGACGTGCGCTTCACGCCCTCGCTCGCCCAGCGGCGCCTGGTCGAGTCCGGCCGGCTCGGCCGCAAGACCGGCCGCGGATGGTACGACTACGCCGACGGGACCGGCGCCGCCGAGCGGCCCGAGCCGCACACGGCCGAGCCCGGCCGCACCCCGGCGTACGTCGTCGCGGAGGGCGACCTGGGCCCGGCCTCCGAGCTGCTGGCGCTGATCCGGGAGGCCGGCATCCAGGTGCGCGAGGAGGACGAGGACCACGGCACGCGCCTGGTGCTGCCGAGCGGCGGCCAGCTCGCGCTCGCCGACGGGCAGACCTCGGTGGAGTTCCGCGACGTCGTGTACTTCGACCTCGCCCTCGACTACCGGCGGGCCACCCGGATCGCGCTGTCCGCGTCCCAGGACACCTCGCCGGGGACCCTCGCGGAGGCCACCGGGCTCTTCCAGGCGCTCGGCAAGGACGTCAGTGTCATCGGCGACGTCCCGGGCATGATCGTCGCCCGGACCGTCGCGCGGATCGTCGACCTGGCGCACGACGCCGTCGCCAAGGGCGTCGCCACCGAGGAGGACATCGACACCGCGATGCGCCTGGGCGTCAACTACCCCCTCGGCCCCTTCGAGTGGAGCCGCAGGCTGGGCCGCAACTGGGCCTACGCCCTCCTCGACGACCTGCACCTGCGCGATCCGTCGGGCCGCTACGCCCCGTCCCTCGCGCTGTACCGCCACGCCTACGCCTCCGACAAGCGCCAGGGCGGCTCCTCATGACCCGGGAGGGCACCCCATGACCACTGCCAAGCGCGACACGTACACGCCGGAGACCCTGCTCTCCGTCGCCGTCCAGGTCTTCAACGAGCGCGGCTACGACGGCACCTCCATGGAGCACCTGTCCAAGGCGGCCGGCATCTCCAAGTCGTCGATCTACCACCATGTGACCGGCAAGGAGGAGCTGCTGCAGCGTGCCGTCAGCCGGGCCCTGGACGGGCTGTTCGGCATCCTCGACGAGGAGCACGCGCGCACGGGGCACGCCGCCGACCGGCTGGAGTACGTCGTCCGGCGCATGGTCGAGGTGCTGATAACCGAGCTGCCGTACGTGACGCTGCTGCTGCGGGTGCGGGGCAACACCGACACCGAGCGGTGGGCGCTGGAGCGCCGCCGCGACTTCGACCACCGGGTCGCCGCGCTGCTGAAGGCGGCCGCCGCGGACGGCGAGGTGCGGGCCGACGTGGAGGTGCGGCTGGCCACCCGGCTCGTCTTCGGCATGATCAACTCGATCGTCGAGTGGTACCGGCCGGACGGCCGCGGCACGAGCGAGCGCGAGGTCGCCGAGACGGTCGTCCGCCTGGTCTTCGACGGGCTGCGCAAGGCCGGCTGACCGGCCGGCGGGGCCGTACGCGCGCGTGGGTCAGCCCTGGGGCTCCAGGTCCTCCTCCTCGAAGACCAGCAGGGTGCGGGTGCTGAGCACCTCGGGGATCGCCTGGAGCCGGGTGAGGACCAGCTCGCGCAGGGCCCGGTTGTCGGGGGTGTGCACCAGCAGCAGGACGTCGAAGTCGCCGCCGACCAGGGCGATGTGGGAGGCGCCGGGCAGCCGGCGCAGCTCCTCGCGGACCGTGCGCCAGGAGTTCTGGACGATCTTCAGGGTGATGTAGGCCGAGGTGCCGTGGCCCGCCCGCTCATGGTCGACGCGGGCGCCGAAGCCGCGGATGACGCCGTCCTCGACGAGACGGTTGATGCGCGCGTAGGCGTTGGCCCGCGAGACGTGCACCCGCTCGGCGACCGACCGGATCGAGGCGCGGCCGTCCGCCTGGAGCATCTGGAGGATGTCCTGATCTATGGCGTCCAGCGGACGGGCGGGCGGCCGGAGAGGGCCGCCCCCGTCGTCTTCGGCCATTTGTTCAGCGTCCATGTCCCCCCACCCTCCTCGCGTGGACTTCCTGCGTTCATTGGAGGCTGTGGAGAACCGTTTGTCCACAGCCTGGGGGTGCCTGTAGCCAAAATGTGCCGGCGACCGAACAATCGGTAGGTGAGGCGCGTCACGGACGCCGCGCCTCCCGTAGCCGCTCCCACGAGGAGGTGCCGTCATGACGGTCATGGAGCAGCGAGGCGCGTACCGGCCATCGCCGCCGCCCGCCTGGCAGCCCCGCATGGACCCCGCGCCCCTGCTGCCCGACGCGGAGCCCCACCGCGTTCTCGGCACCGAGGCCGCCGCGAAGGCCGACCCGGACCTGCTGCGCCGGCTGTACGCCGAGCTGGTGCGCGGCCGCCGGTACAACGCGCAGGCGACCGCGCTCACCAAGCAGGGCCGTCTCGCGGTCTACCCGTCCAGCACCGGCCAGGAGGCCTGCGAGGTCGCCGCCGCGCTGGCCCTGGAGGAGCGCGACTGGCTCTTCCCGAGCTACCGGGACACCCTCGCCGCCGTCGCCCGCGGTGTGGACCCCGTCGAGGCGCTGACGCTGCTCCGCGGCGACTGGCACACCGGCTACGACCCCCGCGAGCACCGCGTGGCCCCCCTGTGCACGCCGCTCGCGACGCAGCTCCCGCACGCCGTGGGCCTCGCGCACGCCGCCCGCCTCAAGGGCGACGACGTCGTCGCGCTCGCCATGGTCGGCGACGGCGGCACCAGCGAGGGCGACTTCCACGAGGCGCTGAACTTCGCGGCCGTCTGGCAGGCGCCGGTCGTCTTCCTCGTGCAGAACAACGGCTTCGCGATCTCCGTCCCGCTCGCCAAGCAGACCGCGGCCCCGTCGCTGGCCCACAAGGCCGTCGGCTACGGGATGCCCGGCCGCCTGGTCGACGGCAACGACGCGGTCGCCGTGCACGAGGTGCTGGGCGAGGCCGTGCGCCGCGCCCGCGAGGGCGGCGGCCCCACGCTGATCGAGGCGATCACCTACCGGATCGACGCCCACACCAACGCCGACGACGCCACCCGCTACCGCGGGGACGCCGAGGTGGACGCCTGGCGCGACCACGACCCGATCGCGCTCCTGGAGCACGAGCTGACCGAGCGCGGCCTGCTCGACGACGCCGGCCGGCAGGCCGCCCGGGACGCCGCCGAGGCCATGGCCGCCGACCTGCGCGAGCGCATGAACCAGGACGCGGCGCTCGACCCGGCGGACCTGTTCGCCCATGTGTACGCCGAGCCCACCCCGCAACTGCGGGAGCAGCAGGCGCAGTTGCAGGCCGAGCTCGACGCCGAGCACGACTCCCACGGGGGTGCCCACCGATGACCACCGTCGCCGTCAAGCCGGCCACCATGGCGCAGGCCCTCACGCGCGCGATGCGCGACGCCATGGCCGCCGACCCGTCCGTGCACGTCATGGGCGAGGACGTCGGCACCCTCGGCGGTGTCTTCCGCGTCACCGACGGACTCGCCGCCGAGTTCGGCGAGGACCGCTGCACGGACACCCCGCTGGCCGAGGCGGGCATCCTCGGCACCGCGATCGGCATGGCCATGTACGGCCTGCGCCCGGTCGTGGAGATGCAGTTCGACGCCTTCGCCTACCCCGCGTTCGAGCAGCTCGTCTCGCACGTGGCGAAGATGCGCAACCGCACCCGCGGCAGGATGCCCCTGCCCCTGACGATCCGCATCCCCTACGGCGGCGGCATCGGCGGCGTCGAGCACCACAGCGACGCGTCCGAGGCGTACTACATGGCGACCCCCGGGCTGCACGTCGTCACGCCCGCGACCGTCGCCGACGCCTACGGCCTGCTGCGCGCGTCCATCGCCTCCGACGACCCGGTCGTCTTCCTGGAGCCCAAGCGGCTGTACTGGTCGAAGGCCGACTGGAACCCGGACGAGCCGCAGTCCGTCGAGCCCATCGGCCGCGCGGTGGTGCGCCGTCCCGGCCGCAGTGCGACGCTCATCACCTACGGACCGTCCGTGCCGGTCTGCCTCGAAGCCGCCGAGGCGGCCCGCGAGGAGGGCTGGGACCTGGAGGTCGTCGACCTGCGCTCGCTGGTGCCGTTCGACGACGAGACGGTGGCCGCCTCGGTCCGGCGGACCGGACGCGCGGTCGTCGTGCACGAGTCGGGCGGGTTCGGCGGCCCGGGCGGGGAGATCGCCGCCCGTGTCACGGAGCGCTGCTTCCACCACCTGGAGGCGCCGGTGCTGCGCGTGGCCGGGTTCGACATCCCCTACCCGCCGCCGATGCTGGAGCGCCACCATCTGCCCGGCGTGGACCGCATCCTGGACGCCGTCGGGCGTCTGCAGTGGGAGGCCGAGAGCTGATGGCACAGGTGCTGGAGTTCAAGCTCCCCGACCTCGGGGAGGGGCTGACCGAGGCGGAGATCGTGCGCTGGCTGGTCCAGGTCGGCGACGTCGTCGCGATCGACCAGCCGGTCGTCGAGGTCGAGACGGCCAAGGCGATGGTCGAGGTGCCCTGCCCCTACGGCGGTGTCGTGACCGCCCGCTTCGGCGAGGAGGGCACCGAACTGCCCGTCGGCGCCCCGTTGCTGACGGTCGCCGTCGGCGCGCCGGCCACCGGTGAGGAGCCCGAGGGTTCGGGCAACGTGCTCGTGGGCTACGGCACCTCCGAGGCGCCCGCGCGCCGCCGCCGCGTCCGGCCGGCCAGCCCGGCGGCGCCCGCCCGGGACAGCGCGGCGAACGGCGCCCCGCGCGCGGGCACCCCGTCCGCCGAGCGTGTGGCGCGGCCCGTCGGCACCGCCGCCGGCCACGGCACGGACACCCCGGCGGCCGCCGAGCCGGTCCGTCACGACGGACCCGTGCCCGTGATCTCCCCCCTCGTCCGCCGTCTCGCCCGGGAGAACGGGCTGGACCTGCGAGAGCTCCACGGCTCCGGACCGGACGGGCTCATCCTGCGGGCCGACGTCGAGTACGCCCTGCGGGCCGCCGCGTCCCGCCGCACCGCGCAGCCCGCCGCACCCGCACCCCATGAGGCGCCGGCGCCCGCGCGGAGCCCCATCCGTTCCTCCGCGCCCGCCGCCGGTGTCCGTGTGCCCCTCAAGGGCGTGCGCGGTGCCGTCGCCGACAAGCTGTCCCGCAGCCGGCGCGAGATCCCGGACGCGACCTGCTGGGTGGACGCCGACGCGACCGAGCTGATGCGGGCGCGCGCGGCGATGAACGCCGTGGGCGGGCCGAAGATCTCCCTGCTCGCCCTGCTGGCCCGGATCTGCACGGCCGCCCTCGCCCGGTTCCCCGAGCTGAACTCCACGGTCGACATGGAGGCCAGGGAGGTCGTCCAGCTGGAGCAGGTGCACCTGGGCTTCGCCGCACAGACCGAGCGGGGCCTCGTCGTCCCCGTGGTCCGGGACGCCCACGCGCGGGACGCGGAGTCCCTGACCGCCGAGTTCGCCCGGCTGACCGAGGCGGCCCGCGCGGGCACCCTCACCCCGGCCGAACTGACCGGCGGCACCTTCACGCTGAACAACTACGGCGTGTTCGGCGTCGACGGCTCCACACCGATCATCAACCACCCGGAAGCCGCGATGCTCGGCGTCGGCCGCATCATCCCCAAGCCCTGGGTGCACGAAGGGGAGCTGGCGGTCCGCCAGATCGTCGAGCTCTCGCTGACCTTCGACCACCGGGTCTGCGACGGCGGTACGGCGGGCGGCTTCCTGCGCCATGTGGCGGACTGCGTCGAGAACCCGGCGGTGCTGCTGCGCACCCTGTGACGCACCCGTCGCGACGGGCCGCCCCCCGTGCGTTCCCTGTGATCGCGGGGACACGCATACTCGGGGGGTGACCGCGTACCGACCCACGCCCCCGCCGGGCGCACCCCCCGCCGCGTACGACGCCGTCGTGCTCGCCGGCGGCGCGGCCCGGCGGCTGGGCGGCGTGGACAAACCCGCGGTGCGCGTGGGCGGCCGGGCCCTGCTCGACCGGGTCCTCGGCGCCTGCGCCGACGCGCGGGCGACCGTCGTCGTCGCCGGCCCGCGTCCCACCGCCCGTCCGGTGCGCTGGGCGCGGGAGGACCCGCCCGGCGGCGGCCCGCTCGCCGCCCTGGACGCCGGGCTCCGGCACACCACCGCCGATGTGGTCGTCGTCCTCTCCGCCGATCTGCCGTTCCTCCACGAGGACACGGTGCGCACCCTGCTGGCCGCCCTGAGCGGCGCCCCGGACACGGCGGGCGCGCTGCTCACCGACGCCGACGGCCGCGACCAGCCGCTCGTCGCCGCCTACCGTGCCCCGGTCCTGCGCCGTGAACTGGCCGCGCTCGCCGGGGAACACGGCGCGCTGACCGGGCTCCCCCTGCGCCGGCTGACCGGCGCCCTCGACCTCACCCGCGTCCCCGACCCCGTCGCGTCCTTCGACTGCGACACCTGGGACGACATCGCCACCGCCAGGGCACGCATCAGGGAGCATGGGCACGTGTTGGATGAATGGATTTCCGCAGCCAAGGACGAACTGGGCATCGACCTCGACGTCGACATCAAGGTCCTGCTGGACCTCGCCCGGGACGCGGCCCACGGCGTCGCGCGGCCCGCGGCACCCCTGACCACCTTCCTCGTCGGCTACGCGGCGGGCCGGGCCCAGGGAGGCCCCGAGGCCGTCGCCGAGGCGTCCCGCAAGGCCGCCGCGCTCGCCCGGCGCTGGGCGGACGAGGCCGCCGCCGCCAAGGCCGACGCGGCCCCCGACGCCACCCCCGACACCCGCCCGGACGCCGGATGACCCCCGGCGGCACGCGGGCCGGCCAGGACGCCGAGGACCTCGACATCGAGGAGGTGCTCGCCCTCGTGAACGAAGGCCACGGCCCGTCCGCGCACGGCGACTCCGTGCCCGCCCCCGCCCCGCGCCCCCACGGCTCCGGGCGGTCCGGCGGGCCCACGGAGGGCGGTCACCACCGGGCCACGCCCTGGCCCGACGCGCGCGAGACCGCCGCCCGGGCGGCCCGCGCGGCGGTGAAGGCCGCGCGCCGCGCCCCCGTCTCGGTGCCGCTGGACGCCGCCCTCGGCCTCACCCTGGCCGCCCCGCTCACCGCGCTGACCGACCTGCCCTCCTTCGACACCTCCGCGATGGACGGCTGGGCGATCGCCGGTCCGGGCCCCTGGGCGGTGCGCGAGGAGGGCGTCCTGGCCGGGCACGCCGAGGCCGTCGCGCTGACCGACGGGGAGGCCGTGCGGATCGCGACCGGCGCCCGTATCCCGCCGGACACCACCGCCGTGCTGCGCTCCGAGCACGGCACCATGGACGCCAAGGGCCGGCTCCACGCGGGCCGGGACATCGAGCCGGGCCAGGACATCCGCCCGCGCGGCCAGGAGTGCCGTACCGGCGACCATCTGCTCGCGACCGGCACCATCGTGACCCCGGCCGTGCTCGGCCTGGCCGCTGCCGCCGGGTACGACACGCTCACGGCCGTGCCCCGCCCCCGGGTGGAAGTCCTCGTCCTCGGCGACGAGTTGCTGACGGAGGGGCTCCCCCACGACGGTCTGATCCGTGACGCCCTCGGGCCGATGCTGCCGCCCTGGCTGCGCGCGCTCGGGGCCGAGGTCCTCGCCGTGCGCCGGCTCGGCGACTCCGCCGCGGCCCTGCGCAAGGCGCTCACCGCCTCCCGCGCGGACCTGGTCGTCACCACGGGCGGCACGGCCGCCGGCCCCGTCGACCATGTCCACCCCACGCTGGAGCGCATGGGCGCCGAACTGCTGGTGGACGGCGTCCAGGTGCGCCCCGGGCACCCCATGCTGCTGGCCCGTCTCAAGGAGGACCAGCACCTCGTCGGCCTGCCCGGCAACCCCCTGGCCGCCGTGTCCGGGCTGCTCACGCTCGCCGAGCCGCTGCTGCGGACGCTCGCGGCACGTCCCGCGCCGGAGTCCTACACCCTTCCGCTGAAGGAGGCCGTGCACGGGCATCCGCAGGACACCAGGCTGGTGCCGGTCGTCCTGCGCGGCGATCACGCCGTGCCGCTGCACTACCACGGCCCGGCCATGCTGCGCGGCATGGCGGCGGCCGACGCCCTGGCCGTCGTACCGCCCGGCGGTGCCCGGGCCGGTCAGGAGACCGCACTGCTGGATCTGCCGTGGGCGGCCGCCGGTATCGAGGTGTGTTTCACGTGAAACTTCCGGGTCAGGACGCGATCGCCCGTCAGGCGGAGGAGCGGATCGAGACCTATCGGGTCACGCTCCCGAAGAAGATCGTGGAGCACCCCTTCCGGCAGGTCGCCAAGCGGGTGTCGCTGGCCCTCGCCCTGCTGGTGCTCACGGCGCTGATCGTCTACGCCGACCACGGGGGATACAACGACAGCTCCGACGGCTCGGTCGATCTTCTCGACGCCTTCTACTACTCGACCGTCACGCTGTCGACCACCGGGTACGGGGACATCACCCCGGTCAGCGACGCCGCCCGGTTCACGAATATCTTCGTCATCACGCCCATGCGGGTGCTGTTCCTGATCATCCTGGTCGGCACCACGCTCGAGGTCCTGACCGAACGGACCCGCGAGGAATGGCGCCTGAACCGCTGGAGGTCCACCTTGCGTGACCACACCGTCGTCGTCGGCTTCGGCACCAAGGGCCGTTCGGCGATCCAGACCGTCTGTGCGACCGGACTGAGCAAGAACCAGGTCGTCGTGGTCGACCCCAGCTCCAAGGTGATCGAGGCGGCCGTCGCCGAGGGCTACGCCGGTGTCACCGGGGACGCGACACGCAGCGAGGTCCTGAAGCGGGCCGAGGTGCACAAGGCGCGGAAGATCATCATCGCGACCCAGCGCGACGACACGGCCGTGCTGGTGACCCTCACGGCCCGCCAGCTCAACCGGGGCGCGAAGATCGTGGCCGCCGTCCGTGAGGAGGAGAACGCTCCGCTGCTGAAGCAGTCCGGGGCGGACGCCGTCATCACCAGCGCCAGCGCGGCCGGACGGCTGCTCGGCCTGTCCGTGCTCAGTCCCGCGGCCGGCATGGTGCTGGAGGACCTGATCCACCAGGGCACGGGGCTCGACATCATCGAACGGCCGGTCATAAAGGCCGAGGTGGGCAAGAAGCCCCGGGAGCTGGACGACCTGGTGATCAGCGTCCTGCGCGGGCACAGGGTGCTCGGCTACGACGACCCGGCCGTCGGCACCCTGGAGCTGACGGACCGGCTCATCACCATCGTGCGGATGACGCCGGGCGCACATGTGGCACTCGACGCCCGGCCGCTGCCCCAGGACTGACGCCCCGCCCGGTTCTACTTGCGGTTGTACAGCCGCATCGTGACCGGCCCGAAGACCAGCACGAAGAGGCACGTCCAGCCCAGCGACCAGGCGACGTCGGCCGCGGGCCAGTCGCCCGCCATCAGTCCGCGCACCGCCGTGGCCAGGTGGGTGATCGGGCTGTTGTTGACGAACGCCTGGAGCCAGCCCGGCATGGTTTTCGGGTCGACGAAGACGTTGGACAGGAAGGTCAGCGGGAAGATCACCATCATGCTGACGCCCATCACCGACTTCTCGGAGCGCAGCAGCAGACCGAACATCGTCCAGATCCACGAGAACGCGAACGAGAAGGCGACCAGCAGCGCGATGCCCGCCACGACGCCGCCCACCCCGCCGTCCGGGCGGAAGCCGAGGATCATGCCGACGGTGAGCATCACGACGGACGCGATCGTGTAGCGCAGGGCGTCGCCCAGCAGATAGCCGACCATCGTGGACGGGCGCCAGATCGGCAGCGTCCGGAACCGGTCGAAGACGCCCTTCTCGATGTCCGTGTTCACCGAGACACCGGTGTACATGGTGATCATCACGACCGACATCACCAGGATGCCCGGCAGCAGGAACTGGATGTACGCCGTCGGGGACCCGGCCAGGGCGCCCCCGAACAGGTACGTGTACATCAGCACCAGCATGATCGGGAACGCGGTGACGTCGAAGAGCTGTTCCGGCACATGCTTGATCTTCAGAATCGCCCGCCAGCCGAACGTCATCGACGCCGACCAGGCGCTGGGCCGCGCCGGACGCTCCTTGGCGATCAGCAGCGCGGCGAGCGACTCGGTGCTGACGGGGGCGAGGTCCCTGCCCTCGGTCTGTGTCACGGTGCTCATGCCGCCACCTCGTCCTGGTCGCCCTCGGCCTCATGGGTGTCGTGTCCGGTCAGGGCGAGGAACACCTCGTCCAGGCTGGGCTGGCCCAGCGAGAAGTTGTCGACGGTGATGCCGCCGCGGGCCAGCTCGGCGAGCGCGCGGCCGGCCTGCTCCGCCGCGCCCTGCCCGTTGGCGGCGCCGCCGACGCGGGCGGTGAGGGCCACGGGGTCGGGCTCGGACTGCACCTCGGCGTCCAGGGCCAGCCGCAGGATGCGCGCGGCCTCCGGTCGCTGCGCCGGGTCGCGCAGCCGCAGATGGACGGTGCCGGCGCCGACGGACGCCTTCAGCTCGCCCTTGGTGCCCTCCGCGATCACCCGGCCCTGGTCGATCACGGCGATCCGGGACGCCAGCTGGTCCGCCTCGTCCAGATACTGCGTGGTCAGCAGGACGGTGGTGCCCTGGGCGACGACCGCCCGGACGATGTCCCACACCTGGTTGCGGCTGCGCGGGTCCAGGCCGGTCGTCGGCTCGTCGAGGAAGAGCAGGTCGGGGGTGTTCAGGATCGACGCGGCGATGTCGATACGGCGGCGCATGCCGCCCGAGTAGTTCTTGACCTGCTTGCCCGCCGCGTCCGTCAGCCCGAAGGCCTCCAGCAGCTGTGCCGCGCGCTCGCGTGCGGCCGGCTTGCGGTGGCCGAGGAGGCGGGCCAGCAGGACCAGGTTCTCCGTGCCGGTGAGGTCCTCGTCGACCGAGGCGTACTGGCCGGTGAGGCTGACCCGGCCGCGTACCGCGTCGGCCTCGCGCACCACGTCGTGCCCGAAGACATGCGCCTCGCCGCCGTCCGGGCGCAGCAGGGTGGCGAGCATCTTCACCGTGGTCGTCTTGCCAGCGCCGTTCGGTCCGAGGACGCCGTAGACCGTGCCGGCCGGAACCGCGAGGTCCACGCCGTCGACGGCCCGTGTCTCACCGAATGTCTTCACCAGGCCCGCGGTCTCGATGGCGAGACCGGTCGTCTGCGTGCTCATGCTGTCGGGGTCCTTCCGGAAGGGTCCTTCCGCGGTCTTGGGCTACGCATGGGGAGACCTTTACGGTCTCGCAAACTCATCGGTGCCGCACAGGATTTTCACCGGGACCGGTGCCGCGCACGGGACGGCGGACGGTGGTGGACGCGCGCCCCGGGGGTAGCGTCCGTGACATGCATGCGATCACGATTACGGAACCGGGCGGGCCCGAGGCGCTGGTGTGGGACGAGGTCCCCGACCCCGTGCCGGGCGAGGGCGAAGTGCTGGTCGAGGTGGCGGCGGGCGCCGTCAACCGGGCCGACCTGCTGCAACGGCAAGGCTTCTACGACCCGCCGCCCGGCTCCTCCCCGTACCCCGGTCTGGAGTGCTCCGGCCGGATCGCCGAGGTGGGCCCCGGCGTCTCCGGCTGGGCCGTCGGCGACGAGGTCTGCGCGCTGCTCGCGGGCGGCGGCTACGCCGAGAAGGTGGCCGTGCCGGCCGGGCAGCTGCTGCCGGTGCCGGAGGGCGTGAGCCTGACGCAGGCAGCGGCGCTGCCCGAGGTGGTGTGCACGGTCTGGTCGAACGTCTTCATGATCGCCCATCTGCGCCCCGGCGAGACCCTGCTCGTGCACGGCGGCTC
This sequence comes from Streptomyces sp. NPDC059852, assembly GCF_042731455.1. Classification (NCBI taxonomy): domain Bacteria; kingdom Bacillati; phylum Actinomycetota; class Actinomycetes; order Kitasatosporales; family Streptomycetaceae; genus Streptomyces; species Streptomyces sp. NPDC059852. The sequence continues at coordinate 86,251 of NZ_JBHWJK010000015.1, forward strand.
CAGCGGCATCGGCACCCTCGCGATCCAGCTGGCCAAGGCGGTCGGCGCGAAGGTCGCCGTCACGGCGGGCAGCAAGGAGAAGCTAGAGCGGTGTGCCGAGCTGGGCGCCGACATCCTGATCGACTACCGGGAGCAGGACTTCGTCGAGGAGATCAAGGAGGCCACGGGCGGTGCCGGGGCGGACGTGATCCTCGACATCATGGGCGCGAAGTACCTCGACCGCAACATCCGGGCCCTCGCCGTGAACGGCCGCCTCGCGATCATCGGATTGCAGGGCGGGGTGAAGGGCGAGCTCAACCTGGGTGCCCTGCTGGCCAAGCGTGCCGCCATCACCGCGACCTCCCTGCGGTCCCGCCCGCTGGAGGAGAAGGCGGCGATCGTCGCGGCCGTACGCGAGCATGTGTGGCCGTTGCTGAAGGCCGGCCACGTCCGTCCGGTCGTCGACCGCGAGATCCCGATGAACGACGCCGCCGAGGCGCATCGGGTGGTCGAGGAGAGCGGGCACGTCGGCAAGGTGGTGCTGGTCGTGCCGTAGAAGGCCGGCCAAGACACCCCCTAGCCGCGGCGCAGGCGCAGTCCGACGAAGGCCAGGCCCAGGCCGAGGCCGACGAGGACCAGGCCCATGCCGAGAGGCAGGACCTGCAGGACGGGCTGCTGTGCCCGCTGACGGGTGCCGGCGCCCTGTGCGTCGTCGGCCGCCCGGGAGGACGGCTGCGCGGTGGCGTCGGCGTCGGCCGTGTCCTCGTCGTCCGGTACGGCGGCGGTGTCCTCGTCGGCCGGGGGTGCCGTGGCGTCCCGGTCGCCGGCCGGGCGCACCGCCGCCTCCGACTCCTCCAGGGGTGCCTTCTGCCTCCCGGGCCGCTCACGGCCCTCACCGGGCCGGCTTCCGGCCCGGGACGGTTCGTCGGAGGGCCTGGTCCGGCCGGCGGAGGGGCCGTGGGCGCTGGCGCTGGGCGACGGCTCGTGCCGGGCGGAGTGCCAGGACTCCCGCACCCATTCCCGGTCACCGGCCTCCTCGCGCCCGTCCGGCCCGCGGTGCTCGCGGTGCTCCCCGTGCCGCGACGGCATGGCGGAGGGCCCTTCGGAGGCGGAGGCGGAGGCGGCCGGGTGCGAGGGGCGCCCGGAGCCCCGGCCCTCCTGCTCGTCGGCGGACGGGCCCGTGGACGGCGACTCCCGGAAACCCGCCGTAGGGCCCTGAGCGGCGCGCGCCGTCTCGGCGCCGTGGGCCACGCCGGTGCCACCGCCCGCGACCAGTCCCATGACCAGCACACCGAGCAGTCCGGTCGTGCGCATGACCCCCATCGCTCCCACTGCCTTCACCACCCAAGAGTCCGCGGCACCCCGAGCCAGCCCACCCCCAGGGGACAAGCCTCACAGCACTGGGCGCACCCGGCATTCCGGGCGCCGCCACCCGGCCGACCCGCCCAGGTGGGCGTGCGGAATCTCCGGCGGCGTGAACGGTGGATCAGCCCCCGCGGGGGGCACCCCGACGATGAGCTGTCCAGGTGCGAGAGAATGGCGGCATGGAGATGCCGAGGAACGACAGGCAACCCGAGAACCCCCAGATCCTGGTCGTGGGCCAGGACGGGATGGCGCTCGGTGGCGGCGGCGGGGACGACGACTCCCGCGAGATCCCGGTGACGGAGCAGGTGGAGCAGCCCGCCAAGGTCATGCGCATCGGCAGCATGATCAAGCAGCTGCTCGAAGAGGTGCGCGCCGCTCCCCTCGACGAGGCGAGCCGGGCCCGGCTGAAGGAGATCCACGCCAGTTCGGTCAAGGAACTGGAGGACGGCCTGGCCCCCGAGCTCGTCGAGGAGCTGGAGCGGCTGTCGCTGCCGTTCACGGACGAGGGGACGCCGTCCGACGCGGAACTGCGCATCGCGCAGGCTCAGTTGGTCGGCTGGCTGGAGGGCCTCTTCCACGGCATCCAGACCACCCTGTTCGCCCAGCAGATGGCGGCGCGCGCCCAGCTGGAGCAGATGCGCCGCGCCCTCCCGCCCGGTGTGGGCGGCGACGACGGCGACCACCCGCAGGCCGGCCGGACGGGCGGCCCGTACCTGTAGGACGTCCTCAGCCAGGGACGACGAGGGCCCGGCGGCCGATGCCGCCGGGCCCTTCCGTGTCGGCCCGTCACTGACGGACCGGACCGGTCCGTCACTCGGGATTGCCGGTGGACACCTTGAACTTCATCACCGGCGGGTTGTCGGGGTCGAAGTCCTTGCGGATCTGGGGGTCCTGTTCCATGACGGTGCCCTGGCCGTACGTGTTCTCGTTGGTGTCGATCTTCTCGTACTCCCAGCCGGCGGCCTTCAGGCACTCCTCGACCGACGGCCAGTACCGGAAGGTCAGATCCGGCATCGTCACCTTGTCCGGGTCGAGGTAGGACTCACGCGGCTCGGTGCACTCGCTCGTCTCGACGGTCCGCGAGGTGTCGCCCTGCCGCCAGCCGGGCGCCTTGGAGATCTCGGTGGCCGTGGGCGAGCCGCCGCCCCCCTTGCCCTCGTCGCCCCCGCCGCCGTTCATCGACAGCGCGGCGATCAGACCGCCCACGGCGACCAGGGCCACGACGATCGAGCCGATGATCACGGACCGGTTCCGCTTCCCGCCGCCCGGCGCGCCCTGCCCCTGCGGCGCGATCGTGTACGGCGGAGGCGTCGCGTGGCCGGGCTGCGGGGAGTAGGAGGCGGGCGCCGGAGTCGTGAAGCCGGACTGCTGCGGATAGCCGTACGCCGGGGTCGGCCCGGACGGCGGCGGGGTGCCGTACGGAGAGGGCGGCGTCGGCTGGTAGGGCGTCTGGACGGGGCCCGTGCTCGGCGGCGTCTGCCCGACCGGCGGGAACACCGAGGCTCCGACGCCCTGGCCGCTCTGCGTCTGCGCGCCCGGCACGATGCTCGGCGGCGCCGCCTGGAAGGACTGCGCGATCCGCAGGCACTCGTCGCGCATGGACTCGGCGCTGGGGAAGCGTTCGTTCGGGTTCTTCTTCAGCGCGCGGGCCACCAGCGCGTCCACCGCGGGCGGCAGCGAGCGGTTGATGGAGGACGGGGCGACCGGCTCCTCCTGGACGTGCGCGTACGCGATGGCCAGCGGCGAGTCCGCGTCGAACGGCAGCCGCCCGGTGACGAGCTGGAACAGCATGATGCCGACCGAGTACAGGTCGGAGCGGGCGTCCACACCCCGGCCGAGGGCCTGCTCCGGCGAGAGGTACTGCGGGGTGCCGACCACCATGCCGGTCTGCGTCATCGACGTCACGCCGGACTGCATGGCGCGCGCGATGCCGAAGTCCATGACCTTGACGACGCCGCGCTTGTTCAGCATCACGTTGCCCGGCTTGATGTCCCGGTGGACCAGGCCCATCTCGTGGCTGATCTCCAGCGCGGCGAGCACATCCGCGGTGATCTTCAGCGCCTGGTCGGCGGGCATCGCCCCGGCCTGCCGCACCGCCTCGTCGAAGACCGAGCTGAGCGGGCGGCCCTCGATGTACTCCATGACGATGTACGGCGTCGTCATGCCGTCCATCTCGTCCTCGCCGGTGTCGAAGACGGAGACGATGTTGGTGTGCGTGAGCTTGGCCACTGCCTGGGCCTCGCGGCGGAACCGCTCGCGGAACGCCGGCTCGCGGCCCAGCTCGGTGTGCAGCGTCTTGACCGCCACCTGACGGTCGAGCACGGAGTCGTAGGCGAGGTGGACGGAGGCCATGCCGCCCTGGCCGAGCAGGTCGCGCAACTGGTAGCGGCCACCGGCCAGCGACCGTCCCGCGTGCGCGTTCTGTGCGCCGTCCTGGCTCATGTTCTGCGTCCCCCGTGCCCCTTGGGCGCCTGCGGCTGCCCGGGATCCGCTGATCCCGGTTGATCCAATGTGCTATTCCCGGCCAAGTCTGCCCCACGGCACCGACAGGTCAAGCGAGGTGCCCGTTCCGTGACCGTACGCGAAGGCCGCGTCGCCCAAGCGTTACAGGGGTCGTACCGTCGGTGCACACAATTTGCACGTGGGGGCCGGGTGAAGGTTTCATGACCGGTCCGTCTTCGCCAGATCGGGGCGGCCGTCCCGGACCGGCGGCTTGCGCCGAGGCTGTAGCGTGGCCGACGGAGACCGTAACAACACCGCGCGCACCGCGGGCAGAAACGACGGCGAGGACCGATGGCACAGCAGCAGCGCGCTCAGGGCCCGTCCGACCCCGAGGCGGCTGGCGGCGGTATGTCAGACGCGCCGGAGATGTGGGGTAACGGCGGGCTGGTCGGGGACGGCCGGTACCGGCTGACCCGCAGACTCGGCCGGGGCGGCATGGCCGAGGTGTTCGCGGCCGAGGACGTCCGGCTGGGACGCACCGTGGCGGTCAAGCTGCTGCGCTCCGACCTCGCCGAGGACCCGGTGTCCAAGGCCCGCTTCACGCGCGAGGCCCAGTCCGTGGCCGGCCTCAACCACCACGCGATCGTCGCCGTGTACGACTCCGGCGAGGACGTCGTCGGCGGCCACTCCGTGCCGTACATCGTCATGGAGATCGTCGAGGGCCGCACCATCCGCGACCTCCTGATCAACGCCGAGGCGCCCGGACCCGAGCAGGCGCTCATCATCGTCTCCGGTGTGCTGGAGGCGCTCGCCTACTCGCACCAGCACGGCATCGTGCACCGCGACATCAAGCCCGCCAACGTCATCATCACCAACAACGGCGCCGTGAAGGTGATGGACTTCGGCATCGCGCGCGCCCTGCACGGCGCGCAGTCGACGATGACCCAGACCGGCATGGTCATGGGCACCCCGCAGTACCTCTCGCCCGAGCAGGCGCTCGGCAAGGCGGTCGACCACCGCTCCGACCTGTACGCGACCGGCTGCCTCCTCTACGAGCTCCTCGCGCTGCGCCCGCCCTTCACCGGCGAGACCCCGCTGTCGGTGGTCTACCAGCACGTCCAGGACATCCCGACCCCGCCGTCCGAGGCGTCCGACGCCGCGCCGCCGGAGCTCGACGGCCTCGTCATGCGCTCGCTCGCCAAGGAGCCGGACGACCGGTTCCAGACGGCCGAGGAGATGCGCGGCCTCGTCCAGTACGCGCTCCAGATGCTGTACGACCAGGGCGGCCACACCGGCACCTGGAACACCGGCCCGGTGACCACGCACGAGGGCCGGCACACCCCGGCCGGCGGCTTCGCGCACACGGCCGTCATGGGACACCCGGGAGACCCCGCCTCCGGTACGACCCAGATCCCGCAGCCGATCCTGCCCGGCGGCTACGGCGGCGGGGACGACGGCGGCTTCGAGGGGCACGGCAACCGGGGCAGCGGCCGCGGCAAGCTGTGGATCCTCGCCGTCCTCGCGGTCATCGCGATCGCGGCCGGCGTCGCGCTCGCCGTCAACAACGGCAAGGGCGGCGGCGACGACAACACGCCGACCAAGCCCACGGCGACCCAGAGCGAGGACCGGGACAAGCCGTCCGAGGAGCCCACGGACGAGGTGACCGAGGACCAGACCGGCGGCTTCGAGAACGGCGGCACGGACACCGGAACCGACCCGGACTGGTCGCCGACCCAGGAGCCGACCCAGGAGCCGACGCGGGAGCAGCCGCAGAAGCCGACCCAGGACCCGACGACTCAGGAGCCGACGCAGGACCCGACGGAGGACCCGACGGATCCCGAGACGGAAGACCCGTCCACACCGCCGGTGGATCCGCCCCCGACGGGGACCGCGCAGCCCAACACATAGCCGGCCGGAACCCCTCCACCCCCGCGCGCGTGCGCCCCCGAACGGGCTCACGCGCGCTTTTCACACCCCTGAGCTGCGCTTTGTCGCTGCGCGTGGCCGCCGGACACGGACCGTGACACGACGACCCTTCCCGTGACCTGGCTCACCGATATAACGTGCCGTTGTTCCGGCCCCCTGCAAGGCTGTGACCAGGACCGTTCCCGACTTTCGAGATTTACTTGGATTTCCAAGCAAAATCCCAGGTCAGGAGGGGTTTCACAGAAATGTGGAGCACTGGGTAACGTGCCTTTTGCAGGGCGCTCGCCGGGGCACCTGTCACGCCTGTCCCCAACGAGCCGCACCCACCCCGTGCGTCCGAGGGCCGCAGGTGAGCCGCGCCCCCACGTTCCCACCGCGGAACAGGGGGTAACCCCAGCACCCGGCGAACCCGGGTAGCCGGACCGACGGAGGAGCACACGTGACCGTGGAGAGCACTGCCGCGCGAAAGCCGCGACGCAGCGCCGGTACCAAGAGCACGGCCGGCAAGACCGCATCCGCGAGGAAGACGGCGAGCGCCGAGCCCGAGCTCGTCCAGCTGCTGACGCCCGAGGGCAGGCGCGTCAAGAACGCCGAGTTCGACAAGTACGTCGCCGGCATCACCCCCGAAGAGCTCCGCGGCCTCTACCGCGACATGGTGCTCACCCGCCGCTTCGACGCCGAGGCCACCGCACTGCAGCGCCAGGGCGAGCTGGGCCTGTGGGCGTCGCTGCTCGGCCAGGAGGCCGCCCAGATCGGCTCCGGCCGCGCCACCCGCGAGGACGACTACGTCTTCCCGACGTACCGCGAGCACGGCGTCGCCTGGTGCCGGGGCGTCGACCCCACCAACCTGCTCGGCATGTTCCGCGGCGTGAACAACGGCGGCTGGGACCCGAACAGCAACAACTTCCAGCTGTACACGATCGTCATCGGCTCCCAGACGCTGCACGCCACCGGCTACGCGATGGGCGTCGCCAAGGACGGCGCGGACAGCGCGGTCATCGCCTACTTCGGCGACGGCGCCTCCAGCCAGGGCGACGTGGCCGAGTCCTTCACGTTCTCCGCGGTCTACAACGCCCCCGTGGTGTTCTTCTGCCAGAACAACCAGTGGGCGATCTCCGAGCCGACCGAGAAGCAGACCCGGGTGCCGCTGTACCAGCGCGCGCAGGGCTACGGCTTCCCCGGCGTCCGCGTCGACGGCAACGACGTCCTCGCCTGCCTCGCCGTGACGAAGTGGGCGCTGGAGCGCGCCCGCAACGGCGAGGGCCCGACGCTGGTCGAGGCCTTCACGTACCGCATGGGCGCCCACACCACCTCCGACGACCCGACCCGCTACCGCGGGGACGAGGAGCGCCAGTCCTGGGAGGCGAAGGACCCGATTCTGCGCCTTCGCGCGTACCTGGAGTCCGCAAACCACGCGGACGAGGGATTCTTCGCGGAACTGGAGACCGAGAGCGAGGCGTTGGGCAAACGAGTGCGCGAAGCGGTCCGCGCCATGCCGGACCCGGACCGTTTCGCCATCTTCGAGAACGTGTACGCGGACGGGCACGCGCTCGTCGACGAGGAGCGCGCCCAGTTCGCCGCCTACCAGGCGTCGTTCGCGGACGTAGAGGGGGCCTGACATGGCAGCGGAGAAGATGGCTCTGGCCAAGGCGATCAACGAGTCGCTGCGCCGCGCCCTGGAGACGGACCCGAAGGTCCTCGTGATGGGTGAGGACGTCGGCAAGCTCGGCGGTGTCTTCCGTGTCACCGACGGCCTGCAGAAGGACTTCGGCGAGAGCCGGGTCATCGACACCCCCCTCGCCGAGTCGGGCATCGTGGGCACCGCGATCGGTCTCGCCCTGCGCGGCTACCGCCCGGTCGTGGAGATCCAGTTCGACGGCTTCGTCTTCCCGGCGTACGACCAGATCGTCACGCAGCTCGCGAAGATGCACGCCCGCTCGCTGGGCAAGGTCAAGCTCCCCGTCGTCGTGCGCATCCCCTACGGCGGCGGCATCGGCGCGGTCGAGCACCACTCGGAGTCGCCGGAGTCGCTGTTCGCGCACGTCGCCGGTCTGAAGATCGTCTCCCCGTCGAACGCGTCCGACGCGTACTGGATGATGCAGCAGGCCATCCAGAGCGACGACCCGGTGATCTTCTTCGAGCCCAAGCGCCGCTACTGGGACAAGGGCGAGGTCGTCACCGACGCGATCCCCGGCCCGCTGCACAAGGCGCAGGTGGTCCGCGAGGGCCGCGACCTGACGCTCGCCGCCTACGGCCCGATGGTGAAGACCTGCCTGGAGGTCGCCGCCGCGGCCGCCGAGGAGGGGCGCGACCTGGAGGTCCTGGACCTGCGGTCGGTCTCCCCGCTCGACTTCGACACCATCCAGACCTCGGTGGAGAAGACCCGCCGGCTGGTCGTGGTCCACGAGGCCCCGGTGTTCTTCGGTTCCGGCGCGGAGATCGCCGCCCGGATCACCGAGCGCTGCTTCTACCACCTGGAGGCCCCGGTGCTCCGGGTCGGCGGCTACCACGCCCCGTACCCGCCGGCGCGTCTGGAGGAGGAGTACCTGCCGGGTCTGGACCGGGTGCTCGACGCCGTCGACCGTGCCCTGGCGTACTGAGGAGAGGGTCGTGACGACGATGACAGACGCGTCCGTGCGCGAGTTCAAGATGCCCGACGTCGGTGAGGGACTCACCGAGGCCGAGATCCTCAAGTGGTACGTCCAGCCGGGCGACACCGTCACCGACGGGCAGGTGGTCTGCGAGGTCGAGACCGCCAAGGCGGCCGTCGAGCTGCCCATCCCGTACGACGGTGTGGTCCGCGCCCTGCACTTCCCCGAGGGCACCACGGTCGACGTCGGCACGTCGATCATCGCGGTCGACGTCTCCGGCGGGGCGGCCCCGGCCGCCGAGGAGCCGGCCGCGCCCACGCCGGCGCAGGAGGAGGAGACCGAGCCGCAGGGCCGTCAGCCGGTGCTCGTCGGCTACGGCGTCTCCGCCTCGTCCACCAAGCGCCGCCCCCGCAAGGGTGCCGAGGCGCCGCGCCAGGAGCCCGAGCCGGCGACGCAGGCCCTCCAGGCCGAGCTGAACGGCCACGGCCCCGCCGCCGCGCCGGCCCTGGGCCGTCCGCTGGCCAAGCCGCCGGTGCGCAAGCTGGCGAAGGACCTCGGCGTCGACCTGGCGACGGTCACCCCGACCGGCCCCGACGGGATCATCACCCGCGAGGACGTGCACGCGGCGGTGGCGGCGCAGGCCCCGGCCGCCGAGCAGGCGCCCACGGCCCCCCAGGTGGCCCCGCCCGCCCCGGCGGCGGTCCCGGCGCCCGCCGCCTCGTACGACGGCGCCCGGGAGACCCGGATCCCGGTCAAGGGCGTCCGCAAGGCCACGGCGGCGGCGATGGTGGGCTCGGCGTTCACGGCCCCGCATGTCACGGAGTTCGTGACCGTGGACGTGACGCGGACCCTGAAGCTGGTCGAGGAGCTGAAGGCGGACAAGGAGTTCGCGGGGCTGCGGGTGAACCCGCTGCTGCTGATCTCCAAGGCCCTGCTGGTCGCGATCAAGCGCAACCCGGACATCAACGCGTCCTGGGACGAGGCCCACCAGGAGATCGTGCGCAAGCACTATGTGAACCTGGGCATCGCGGCGGCCACCCCGCGCGGCCTGATCGTGCCGAACATCAAGGACGCCCACGCCAAGACGCTGCCGCAGCTGGCGGAGGCACTGGGCGAGCTGGTGTCCACGGCCCGCGAGGGCAGGACGTCACCGGGCGCGATGCAGGGTGGCACGGTCACCATCACCAACGTCGGCGTCTTCGGCGTCGACGCCGGCACCCCGATCCTCAACCCGGGCGAGTCGGCGATCCTCGCGGTCGGCGCCATCAAGCTCCAGCCGTGGGTGCACAAGGGCAAGGTGAAGCCGCGTCAGGTCACCACGCTGGCGCTGAGCTTCGACCACCGCCTGGTGGACGGCGAACTGGGCTCCAAGGTGCTCGCGGACGTGGCGGCCATCCTGGAGCAGCCCAAGCGGCTGATCACCTGGGCGTGAGCCTGACGCGGGCCTGAGCCCGCAGGACGCCGAAAGGGGCGGTCACCGTGAGGTGGCCGCCCCTTTCACCGCTCGCCGAAGGTCAGCTGATCTTGGCGTAGCCGTAGGTGATGAGCTTCTTCACGTCCGCCGTGCGGTTGGCCTCCGAGGAGGCGGTGAGCACGGTGCCGATCACGGACTCGCCGTTCAGGGTGGCCGCGAAGACGAGGCAGTACTTCGCCTCGCTGCCCGAGCCGGTCTTCACGCCGAGCGTGCCGTTCCAGCCGAGCAGGGTGTTGGTGTTCTTCCACGCCGCCATCGTGCGGGTGGAGCCGGTCTTGGTGATGGTCTTCGCCGTGTAGGACTTCGTCTTGACGACGGTCTTGAACGTCGAGGACTTCATCGCGCTGCGGGCCAGCTTGGTCAGGTCGCGCGGGGTCGAGTAGTTCGAGCCGTTGCTGATGCCGTCGAACGAGTCGAAGTGCGTGTTCGTCATGCCCAGGCTCTTCGCCATGGTGTTCATCTTGCCGATGAACGACTTCACGCGGGCGTTGACCGTGGAGCCGGTGCCGTACTTGTCGGCGAGCGTCATCGCGGCGTCGCAGCCGGACTTGAGCATCATCCCGTACAGCAGCTGACGGACGGTGACCTTGTCACCGACGATCAGGTTCGCCGAGGACGCCCCCTTGGAGACGATGTAGTTGCTGACCTCCTTCTTTATGGTCACCTTCGTGTCGAGGTTGAGGTTCGACTGCGAGAGGACGACCTTCGCGGTCATGACCTTCGTCGTCGAGGCGGTCAGCCGCTTCGTGTCCGCCGACTTCGAGAACAGCGTCTTGCCGTTGGCGCTGTTCATCAGGAACCCGCCCTTGGCATTGATCGAGGGCGTGGTGACGGCCTGCGCGGGCGCCGCCGTGAGGGCGCCGGAGGCGAGAACGGCGCCGGTCGTGAGGACGACGGCGGCGGCTCTGCGAACACGCATGCCCTTGTGTGCAGTTATCAACTGATTTACCCCGATTACGTCTTATGCCCCTGCGGTGCGGCCGAGTTGGGAGGGGAAGAAAGTGGGGCCGCACGTGTGTGACACGTAAGTAGCACACAAGGTTGTGCCGCCGCTGGCCCGGACGGTGCTTCTTTGCCGGGAGATTCCATCGGACGGGTCCGCATCGTGGACCGGTCCGCCCTTGCGTACGTGTTGTATCTATGCTGTGGGCATGTCTACCGCCCCACCCGCCCCCGTGAAGCAGCCGCCCGCCGCCGACCGCGTCTACAGCCATGTGAAACAGGGCGTCCTGGAGCGCCGCTACGAGGGTGGCACGCTCCTCACCGAGGGCGAGCTCGCCGAGGCCGTGGGCGTCTCCCGCACCCCGGTCCGCGAGGCGCTGCTGCGGCTGGAGGCCGAGGGGCTGATCAAGCTCTATCCGAAGAAGGGCGCCCTGGTCCTGCCGGTCTCCGCGCAGGAGATCAAGGACGTCGTGGAGACGCGCATGCTCGTCGAGGAGCACGCGGCGCGCAAGGCCGTCCCCGCGCCCCCCGGGCTCCTCGACCGTCTGGAGGAACTGCTCGACCGGCAGAAGGCCCAGGCCGCCGCCGGAGACTTCGCCGCGGCCGCCGTCACCGACCGCTGCTTCCACGCCGAGATCGTCCGCAGCGGCGGCAACGAGATCCTCTCCCGCCTCTACGACCAGCTCCGCGACCGGCAGCTGCGCATGGGCGCCGCCGTGATGCACTCCCACCCCGACCGGATCGCCAAGACGCTCAGCGAGCACGAGGAGATCCTCACCGCCCTGCGCGCCGGCGACCCGCAGGCGGCCGTCGCACTGGTCCACCGGCACATCGACTGGTTCTCCCACCTCGCGCGGGGTGAGGAGCGATGAGGCCGGCCACCACCCTGCCCGGCGACCCTCCGGGCGGACGGCGCGCGATCGCCGTCTGGGGCATCGGCGTCTCCGTCTACTTCGTCGCCGTCATCTTCCGCACCTCGCTCGGGGTCGCCGGACTCGACGCGGCCGACCGCTTCGGCGTGAACGCCTCCGCCCTGTCGACGTTCTCGATCCTCCAGCTGCTCGTGTACGCGGGCATGCAGATACCCGTCGGCCTGCTCGTCGACCGGCTCGGCACCAAGAAGGTGCTCGCCATGGGCGCCGTGCTGTTCACGGCGGGACAGCTCGCCTTCGCCTTCTCCCCGTCGTACGGCATGGCCCTCGCCTCCCGGGCCCTGCTGGGCTGCGGAGACGCGCTGACGTTCATCAGCGTCCTGAGGCTGGGCACCCGCTGGTTCCCGGCCCGGCGCGGCCCGCTGGTCGCCCAGCTCGCCGGGCTCGCGGGCATGGCGGGCAACCTCGTCTCCACCCTGGTCCTGGCCCGGGTGCTGCACGGCGTCGGCTGGACCGCGGCGTTCGCGGGCAGCGCGGGCGCGGGTGTCGTGGTGCTCGTGCTGACCCTGCTGTTCCTCAAGGACCACCCGGAGGGCCACGAACCGCAGCCGGTCCCGCACCAGGGCGCCGCCTACGTCCGCCGCCAGATCGCCGCGTCCTGGCGGGAGCCCGGCACCCGGCTGGGCATGTGGGTGCACTTCACGACGCAGTTCCCGGCGATGGTGTTCCTGCTGCTGTGGGGGCTGCCCTTCCTGGTCGAGGCGCAGGGCCTGACCCGCGCCACGGCCGGGGAGCTGCTCACCCTGGTCGTCCTGTCCAACATGGCCGTCGGCCTCGTCTACGGACAGGTCGTCGCCCGGCACCACGGCGCGAGGCTGCCGCTCGCCCTCGGCACGGTCGCGGCCACTGCCGTCCTGTGGGCGACGACCCTGGCCTGGCCGGGCGAGACGGCGCCGATGGGCCTGCTCGTCGTGCTGTGCGTGGTGCTCGGCGCCTGCGGACCGGCCTCCATGCTCGGCTTCGACTTCGCCCGCCCGGCCAACCCGCCCGAGCGGCAGGGCACCGCCTCCGGCATCACCAACATGGGGGGCTTCATCGCCTCCATGACGACGCTGTTCGCGGTCGGGGTGCTGCTCGACGCCACCGGCGACGACTACCGGATCGCCTTCTCGGCGGTCTTCGTCCTGCAGGCCCTCGGCGTCAGCCAGATCCTGCGCCTGCGCGGACGCGCCGCCCGCCGCGAGCGGGAACGCCTGGTCGCCAGCCGGGTGGAGACCGTGCACGTCCCCGCCTGACTCACCGCACGGGCACCAGCGTGAGATAGGCGAGCCCGAGGACGCCGCGGTAGCTCATCCACTGGGCGCGGTGCCGGTCGAGACGCTCCCGCGTCTCGGCCGCCCGGGGGTGGCCGGGGTGTTCCGCCAGCCACACCTCGGCGTCCGCCTGGTACGCCGACTCGAACTCCTCCCACTCGCCGGCGTCCGCCGTCTCCGTCCACTCCGGACGGAAACCGGCCTCCACCGCCAGGTCGAGAAGGGTGCCCAGGTCGTGGTGGTCGGTGGCGCTCGCGCCCGGCCACATGCCCGCGAGCTCGGCCTCGGTGGGCGGCCGCTGCCAGAAGCCCTCCCCGAGCAGCACCCGGCCCCCGTCGGCGACCAGGCCGCGCAGCGCCCGCAGCGCGTCGGTGATGAGCCCGGGCGGCTCCAGCGTGGTGAGGGCCTGGCTGGACCCGACGCACAGCACCAGGTCGGCCGGGCCGTGGGACGTCCCCGTCGCCGACTCCTCCACGAACCGCACCCGTCCGGCCAGCCCGCGCTCCTGGGCGATGCGCCGGCCCCGGGCCAGGTCCTCGGTGTTGAGGTCGATCCCGACCCCGGTGGCCCCCGGCACCGCCTCGAGGACCCGCAGCATCAACTCGCCCCAGCCGCAGCCGATGTCGAGGACGGTGGCGGGCTCCGTCCGGGCCAGCCGCTCGACCAGCCGGCCGGCGCGCTGCTCGGACAGGGGGCCGTGGAAGGTCAGCCGGGTCAGCCGCGGCGGCCCGTCGGAAAGCTGCGGGGGATGCGTGTCTGTGTCGGTCACGGCGGGGACGGTAGCCGGGACCCGGGCGGCGGCGACACCGGTTTTCGGCCCGCCGCCGCGCCCGCGGCGGGCTACTGGGTGACGGTGAAGTTGCGCAGGATGGCCGCCGTCAGATCGGGGTCGCCCTCGGTCTTCACCCGGTCCGCCACCGCCTCCGGCGTGACCCGGCCGCAGGCCAGCCGGACGAACGTCTCCCAGTCCAGGGTCAGTGCGGCGGCCGGACCCAGCGCGGGGGCCGTCTCCAGGGTGCCGCGGCCCTGGATGTCGATCCGGATCGTGCGCAGGAACTCGACCGGGCCGTGCACGTCGAGGACGATCGCCGAGCTGCGGGGCGCGTCCACCTTGGTGGCCATGACCTCCGGCATCCGGCCGAGCAGCACGTCCCGGGCGACGAGCGCGCCGGGGGAGTCCAGGTTGCCGGGGCGGCCCAGCGCGGCGCGCAGGTCCTGCTCGTGCGCCCACACGTCGAAGGCGTGCGTGCGCATCGCCTCCTCCAGGGTCAGCTCCGCGCCCAGCGGGCCGCGCACCTTGGTGCCGGGGTCACGGCTCTCGTTCCGCAGCTGGCGGTTGCGGCGGATGATCGTGTACTCCAGCTCCGACGTCATCTCCGGCGCCGTGTGGTGGCGGCGGACGTCGACCTGCATCTCCATGTAGCGCTGGTGGTCGTTGGTGACGTGGAAGAGGTCGCGTGGCAGCGTGTGGATGGGGCGCGGGTCGCCCAGCATCTCGCAGTCCAGCCCGATGACATGGGAGACGACGTCGCGCACCGACCAGCCGGGGCAGGGGGTGCGCCGGTTCCACTCCCCTTCGACGAGCGGTGTGACCAGCTCGGATATCGCTTCGATGGAGTGGGTCCAGGCGTCGGCGTAGGGCTGGAGGGTGGGATGCAGACTCACGGAACGGGACCCCTCGGCGGTTGGTACGTCGGTTCGCGGGCAGGTTCTGGCGGCGGTGCCAGTGGGCGGCGGCGGCTGTCGGCGGGTGTCTCGGCGGTCCCCCACGTTCTCGGCTGCGCTCGAACAGGGGGGACCCCCAAAGTTACGCTGCTGTGAGGCACCCCGGCAGTGCTTTCGTGTGACGATCGTAGGCCCGTGTGGACGGCTCGAATGCCAGGACGGTGGTAGTGTGCGCGCCTCTTTGCTCCAGATCGACGTGAACGAGGACGAATCGGTGGAATCGCGCCGGGCGAGGGTCGCCTCCCTGGTACGAGAACAAGCCGGAGCGGATCTCGTCGTCCTGCCCGAGTTGTGGACCACCGGCGCCTTCGCCTACGAGGAGTTCGGCACGGAGGCCGAACCGCTCGAGGGGCCCACGTACGAGACGATGGCCAAGGCGGCGAGCGACGCCGGTGTCTGGCTGCACGCGGGGTCGATCCCCGAACGCGACCCCGACGGGCCGCTCTACAACACCTCTCTGGTGTTCTCCCCCTCCGGGGACCTGGCCGCCGCCTACCGCAAGATCCATCGGTTCGGCTTCGACAAGGGCGAGGCCGTGCTGATGGGCGCGGGCCGGGACCTCGTGACGGTCCGGCTGCCCGGCACCACGCTGGGCCTCGCCACCTGTTACGACCTGCGCTTCCCCGAACTCTTCCGGGGCCTCGCCGACGCCGGCGCCGAGACGCTCGTGGTCCCCGCCGGGTGGCCGGAACGCCGCCGGGCGCACTGGACGCTGCTCGCCCAGGCCCGGGCCGTGGAGAACCAGGCGTATGTGCTCGCCTGCGGAACGGCCGGGACGCACGCGGGAGTTCCGCAGGCCGGTCACTCGATCGTGGTGGACCCCTGGGGCGAGGTCCTGGCCCAGGCCGGGCCCGGCGAGGAGGTCCTCACCGTGGAGTTCGACCCCGGCCGGGTCGCGGTGACGCGGGATCAGTTCCCGGCGCTGAAGGACCGTGTGCTCGGGCTCGCCCCGCCCCGGCGCTGAGCCCCGCTGCGGTCGCTGAGCCCCGCCCCGGCGCCGAGCCCCGTCTCAGTCGTCCCCGCGCTCCTTCTCCGCCAGGTGGATCACACACACCGCCACCGCGATCAGCAGCGCCGGGTCGGCGTCCTCGCGCACCACGTCCACGCCGTACGTCTCCCGGACGTGCAGCCAGCGGCGCGAGACGACGGCCAGCAGCTCCCCGTCGTACTCGACGGCGAACTCCCGGTCGAGGATCTTGCCGCTGACGTCCAGCTCGGTGCTGCCGTCCGCGAGCGCGACCCGGTAGTGGTTGCGCAGCAGCGACAGCCGTTTGCGCCGGATCGTCGCCAGCGGCCGGCCGTCCCGCTCGATCACCATGGTGTCGCGCAGCGCGAACATCTTCTGGCGGATGTCGATGAGGACGCGTCCCTGGACGTCCTTCAGCTCGAAGGTGTCCCGCAGCCGCATGGCCTTGCCGTCGACGAGGAACACCTTCTCCCCCCGGTCGTCCTCGATCCAGTAGTCGTCCCCGAAGCCGAGCAGCCGGTCCCGCACGAGAAATCTCATGACACGAGGGCTTCCCCGCCACCCGCCCCGGAACCCCCGCGTGTAGGCCGACGGGCTGAGCCGGGTGGGGCCGCCGGTGGCACTCTGGGGACATGACCGACCCCGCACCCCGGCACCCCCGCGTCCGCGCCCCCGAGCTGACCGGGGCGGGCGGCTGGCTCAACACGGGCGGACGCGCGTACCGCCTGGCCGACCTGCGCGGACGGATCGTGCTGCTCGACTTCTGGACGGCGGGCTGCGTCAACTGCCAGCACGTGATCGACGAGCTGCGCGCGCTGGAGGCCGGGCATCCGGACACCCTCGTCGTGGTCGGGGTGCACTCGCCGAAGTTCGCGCACGAGACCGAGCACACGGCCGTCGCCGACGCCGTGGAGCGGTACGGCGTGGAGCACCCGGTGCTGGACGATCCCGGGCTCGAGACCTGGAAGCAGTACGCGGTGCGGGCCTGGCCGACGCTCGCCGTGATCGACCCGGAGGGGTACGTCGTCGCGCAGCACTCGGGCGAGGGGCATGTGCGGGAGATCGACCGGCTGGTGACGGAGCTGGAGGCCGAGCACGCGGCGAAGGGCACGCTGCGGCGCGGCGACGGGCCGTACGTGCCGCCGGAGCCGGAGCCGACGGAGCTGCGCTTCCCGGGGAAGATCGTGGCGCTGCCCGGCGGAGGGTTCCTGGTGAGCGACACCTCCCGGCACCGGCTGGTGGAGTTCGCGCGGGACGGCGAGAGCGTCGTACGGCGGATCGGCTCCGGGGTGCGCGGGTTCGCCGACGGCCCGGCGGACTCGGCGTCGTTCAGCGAGCCGCAGGGGCTGCTGCTCCTGGACGACGGGGCGGTGCTGGTCGCCGACACGGTCAACCACGCGCTGCGCCGCGTCGACCTCACGACCGGCGCGGTGACGACGGTGGCGGGCACCGGACGGCAGTGGTGGCCCGGGGCGGCCACGGCGGGACCGGCGCGGGAGGTGGACCTGTCCTCGCCCTGGGACCTGGCGCTGTTCGCCGGGCGGGTGTGGATCGCCATGGCCGGGATCCACCAGCTGTGGACGTACGACCCGGTGGCGGGGACCGTCCGGGTGGCGGCGGGGACGAGGGACGAGGGGCTGGTCGACGGCCCGGCGCACGAGGCGTGGTTCGCGCAGCCGTCGGGGCTCGCCGTGTCACCGGACGGGGAGCGGCTGTGGGTGGCGGACGCGGAGACGAGCGCGCTGCGCTGGGTGGACCGGCGGGGCGTGGTGCGCACGGCCGTCGGCACCGGTCTGTTCGACTTCGGGCACCGCGACGGCCCGGCCGGGCAGGCGCTGCTCCAGCATCCGCTGGGGGTCACGGCCCTCGCGGACGGCTCGGTCGCCGTCAGCGACACCTACAACGACGCGCTGCGCCGCTACGACCCGGCGACCGGTGAGCTCTCCACACTGGCCCGCGATCTGCGGGAGCCGTCGGGCGCGGTGGCGGTGGGCGGGGACGTCGTGGTCGTGGAGTCGGCCCGGCACCGGCTGACCCGGCTGCGGCTGCCCGAGGAGGCCGTACGGCGGGCCGGGCGCCCCACGCCGTCGGCGGTGACGGACGTGGCCCCCGGCGAGGTGGTGCTGGACGTGCTGTTCGAGGCGCCGGTGGGACAGCGCCCGGACGACCGGTACGGGCCGCCGGCCCGGCTGCTGGTGTCCGCGACGCCGCCGGAGCTGCTGCGCACGGGCGAGGGTGCGGGGACGTCGCTCTCCCGCACCCTCGTGTTCGACCCGTCCGCCGGGTCCGGCGTCCTGCACGTCTCGGCGAGGGTGGCGTCCTGCGACGACGATCCCTCGGTCCCGTATCCGGCGTGCCGGCTGCACCAGCGGGACTGGGACGTCCCCGTCCGGCCGGCCGGCGGGGGTGCCGGGCGGCTGCCGCTGGTGTTCGCCGGTGCGGACGGTCAGACGCCGTAGCCGTCGTTGTAGCCGTCCCGCCGGTGCGGGTCCTCGGTGACGACCGGGGACGCGGGCGGCACCACCACGCGCTTGCGCCGGGCGATGCTACTGAAGGTCGTGACGCCGATGAGGCCCACGATCATCAGGATGACCCCGACCAGGTCGAGGTTCACGCCGTCCATGTCCCAGTCGGTCGCAAACGTGAGGATGGCTCCCGCGGCGATGAGGATGATGCACCCGCCGAGGCCCATGAGTGTCGCCTCCTGTCCGGTCCGGACGTTCCGGTCCGGACGTCCGGGTACCCCGGCTCCGGGCGCTCATGCGAGGCCCGCCCCAACTAGCCCTCCAGGAAGGCCGCCAGGGAGGTGGCGAGCAGCCACGGGTCGTCGACGCCGCACAACTCCCGTGCGCTGTGCATGGAAAGGATCGCGACGCCGATGTCGACCGTGCGGATGCCGTGCCGGGCGGCCGTGATGGGACCGATGGTGGTGCCGCACGGCATGGAGTTGTTGGAGACGAAGGACTGGAAGGGGACGTCCGCCTTCTCGCAGGCCGCCGCCCACACGGCACGGCCCGAACCGTCCGTGGCGTAGCGGTTGTTGACGTTGACCTTGAGGATGGGGCCGCCGTTGACGCGCGGGTGGTGCGTCGGGTCGTGCCGCTCGGCGTAGTTGGGGTGGACGGCGTGGCCGGTGTCGGAGGAGAGGCAGACGGTGCCGGCGAAGGCGCGGGCCTTGTCCTCGTAGGAGCCGCCGCGGGCGAACACCGAGCGCTCCAGGACGCCGCCGAGCAGCGGGCCGTCGGCGCCGGTGTCGCTCTGGGAGCCGTTCTCCTCGTGGTCGAAGGCGGCGAGCACCGGGATGCAGGGCAGCCCGGCGCCGGAGCCGGCCACGGCGGTCAGCGCGGCGGTGCCGGCGTGGACGGAGAGCAGGTTGTCCATCCGGGGGCCGGCGAGGAGTTCCTTGTCGCGGCCCAGGTAGGCCGGGGGCTCGACGGAGTGGACCATGAGGTCCCAGCCGGTGACCTCGCCGGGGCCGATGCCGGCGGTCTCCTCCAGGAAGGCGATGAGGTCGCCGTCGCGGACGTCGCCGAGGCCCCACACGGGCTGAAGATGCCGCTGCTTGTCGAGCTTGAGGCCGTCCGAGGAGACCGCGCGGTCGAGGTGGATGGCGAGCTGGGGGACGCGCAGCAGGGGCCGGTCCACGTTGACCAGCCGGGTCGAGCCGTCCCGCAGGGTGAGCCGGCCGGCCAGGCCGAGGTCGCGGTCGAGCCAGGAGTTGAGCAGCGGTCCGCCGTAGATCTCGACGGCGACCTGGCGCCAGCCGTGCGCGCCGGTGTCGGGCAGCGGCTTGACGCGCAGGTTGGGGGAGTCGGTGTGGGCGCCGATGATCCGGAACGGCGTGTGGGGCGCCGCGCCCTCGGGGACGTACCAGGCGACGACGGCGCCGCCGCGCAGCACGTACTTGCCGCCGCTCGAACCGTCCCAGGCGTCCGTCTCGGCGACCTGGCGGAAGCCGGCCTTCTCGAGCCGTTCGGCGGTGTTCGCCACGGCGTGGTACGGCGACGGGCTCGCCGCGAGGAAGGACATCAGGTCGTCGGTGTGGCCGCGGTCGAAGCGGGGGGGTGCGCTCATGGGTTCACCTTAACGACGTGCGAGGGCCCGCTCCCGGGGAAGGGGAGCGGGCCCTCGTGCGGGCGATGTGGATTGTCCGTGAGTGACGGGAACGGCCCTTTGCCGCTGAGCCGTTCCCGCGCGAGCGGGTCCTAGAAGGCCGCCTCGTCCAGCTCCATCAGGTCCAGCTCGACGCCCTCGGCGAGCTTGCGCGCGCCGGTCACGCCGGGCAGGACGTTGGCCGCGAAGAACTTCGCCGCCGCGATCTTGCCGGTGTAGAACGCCTTGTCCTTGGCGGAGGCCGTCGGAAGCTTCTCGGCGGCGACCGCGGCACCCTTCAGCAGCAGGTAGCCGACGACGACGTCACCGGAGGCCATCAGCAGACGCGTGGTGTTCAGGCCGACCTTGTAGATGTTCTTGACGTCCTGCTCGGTCGCCGCGAGGTCGGTGAGCATGAGGCCGACGATGGCCTCCAGCTCGACGGCGGCCTTGGCCAGGTGCTCGCGGGCGCCCGCCAGCTCCTCGCCGCCCTCGCCGACCGCGAGGAACTTCTTGATGTCCTCGGCGAGCGAGTTCAGGGCCGCGCCCTGGTTGCGGACGATCTTCCGGAAGAAGAAGTCCTGGCCCTGGATGGCGGTGGTGCCCTCGTACAGGGTGTCGATCTTGGAGTCCCGGATGTACTGCTCGATCGGGTATTCCTGGAGGAAGCCGGAGCCGCCGAAGGTCTGCAGCGACTGGGCGAGCTGCTCGTAGGCCTTCTCGGAGCCGTAGCCCTTGACGATCGGCAGGAGCAGGTCGTTCAGCGCGTGCTCGGCCTTGGCGTCCTCGCCGTTCGCCTCCTTGACCTGGATGGCGTCCTGGACGGAGGCGGTGTACATCACCAGGGCGCGCATGCCCTCCGCGTACGCCTTCTGCGTCATGAGGGCGCGGCGCACGTCGGGGTGGTGGGTGATGGTGACCTTGGGGGCGGTCTTGTCCATGAAGTTCGCCAGGTCGGGGCCCTGGACGCGCTCCTTGGCGTACTCCAGCGCGTTGAGGTAGCCCGTCGACAGCGTGGAGATCGCCTTCGTGCCGACCATCATGCGGGCGAACTCGATGATGCGGAACATCTGGCGGATGCCGTCGTGCCGGTCGCCGATCAGCCAGCCCTTGGCGGGGTGCTTGTCGCCGAACGTCATCTCGCAGGTGTTGGACGCCTTGAGGCCCATCTTGTGCTCGACGTTCGTGGCGTAGACGCCGTTGCGCTCGCCCAGCTCGCCGGTCTCGAAGTCGAAGTTGTACTTCGGGACCATGAACAGGGACAGGCCCTTGGTGCCGGGTCCGGCGCCCTCGGGGCGGGCCAGCACGTAGTGGATGATGTTCTCCGACATGTCGTGCTCGCCGGACGTGATGAAGCGCTTGACGCCCTCGATGTGCCAGGAGCCGTCCTCCTGCTGCACGGCCTTGGTGCGGCCGGCGCCGACGTCCGAGCCGGCGTCCGGCTCGGTGAGCACCATCGTCGAACCCCACTGCTTCTCGGTGGCGATCTTCGCGATGTGCTTCTGGACCTCGTTGCCCTCCTCGAAGAGGATGCCCGCGAACGCGGGGCCCGAGGAGTACATCCACACGGCCGGGTTGGCGCCCAGGATCAGCTCGGCGTAGGCCCAGATGAGGGAGCGGGGCGCCGTGGTGCCGCCGATCTCCTCGGGCAGGCCGAGACGCCAGTACTCGGAGTCCATGAACGCCTGGTAGCTCTTCTTGAAGGACGCCGGGACGGGCGCGGTGTTGGTCTCCGGGTCGAAGACCGGCGGGTTGCGGTCGGCGTCGGCGAAGGACTCCGCGAGCTCGTTCTCGGAGAGGCGGGTCAGCTCCTCCAGGATGCTCTTCGCGGTCTCGACGTCCATCTCCTCGAACGGACCCGTGCCGTACAGCTTGTCGCGTCCGAGTACTTCGAAGAGGTTGAACTCGATGTCGCGGAGGTTCGACTTGTAGTGCCCCATGGTTACGGCTCCGTAGCGGGTCGGCGAGGCACTGGATCCTCGCGCTGGTTCACGTACCGACAAGTAGCTACGATGATGCTACCCGCCAGTAATAAGACGCAACCCCGACCCCCGATCTGTGACAGGTCCCACCGGATCGACCTTGACGGCCGTACCGGTCCACGGGTCCGGCGGGGCTGGGTACGCTTGCGCGCATGTATGGATACGGCCAGCCCATGGACGGTGGGGCCGCACAGCAGCAGTACGCGCCGCCGCAGCAGCCCATGGCCGGTGGCGCCGGCGGGTACGGCCAGCAGCCGCCGCTCTACCCCGAGCCGTCCCCGCCCTCGCTCGCGGACGCGGTGCGCGCCTTCACCACGGGTCAGCTGACGGCCGAGGACTTCCAGCAGGTCTTCGCGACCTCGAAGGTCTACTGCCCGCGCGGCGACAACCCCGGCTTCCTCGCCCTGCACAACACCCAGCAGCCGGTGATCCCGATGTTCACCTCGCTCAAGGAGCTGCGCCGGTACGCGGGCAAGGAGTCCAAGTACTTCGTCATCACCGGCGCCGAGGTGATCGACCTGCTGCCGACCGGCTACGGCTTCGTCCTGGACATGGAGGGCGAGCACCGCATGGTCTTCGACGCGAAGGCCGTGGAGCAGATGGTCGAGTTCGCCATGCGCCGCATGTACGGCTAGGCCGCGTGTACGGCCTGGTCGCGTGTGCGGCCGGGCCGTGTCTCGAACGCACCGGACCAGGTGGTCCGTAGCCGGGGGCCCGGGAGCGGCCACCCGGCCCGTGCTGTCACACTGAGCCGCTTTCCCGGATCAAGCGCCCGGAGGGAATGCCCTCCGGGCTTTGTGCGTTCGGGGTGGCAGAAAGTTCAACGCTCAACTAAACTGGCCGCACAAGGAGGTACCGACATGCCTGCAGTGACCGTCGAGAACCCGCTGACGCTGCCCCGTGTCGCCGCGCCCGCGGAGGCCGTGGCCCGTCCCGTGCTCGCCGTCACGACCGCGCCGAGCGGTTTCGAGGGTGAGGGCTTCCCGGTGCGCCGCGCGTTCGCCGGGATCAACTACCGCCATCTGGACCCGTTCATCATGATGGACCAGATGGGTGAGGTGGAGTACGCGCCGGGCGAGCCGAAGGGCACCCCCTGGCATCCGCACCGCGGCTTCGAGACCGTCACCTACATCATCGACGGGATCTTCGACCACCAGGACAGCAACGGCGGCGGTGGCACGATCACCAACGGCGACACCCAGTGGATGACCGCGGGCTCGGGCCTCCTGCACATCGAGGCCCCGCCGGAGTCCCTCGTCATGTCCGGCGGCCTCTTCCACGGCCTGCAGCTGTGGGTGAACCTCCCGGCCAAGGACAAGATGATGGCCCCGCGCTACCAGGACATCCGCGGCGGCAGCGTCCAGCTGCTCAGCACCCCCGACGGCGGCGCGCTGCTGCGCGTGATCGCCGGTGAGCTGGACGGGCACGCCGGACCCGGCATCACGCACACGCCGATCACGATGATCCACGCGACGGTGGCGCCGGGCGCCGAGGTGACCCTGCCCTGGCGCGAGGACTTCAACGGGCTGGCGTACGTGCTCGCGGGCAAGGGCTCGGTCGGTGCCGAGCGCCGTCCGATCCACCTGGGCCAGACCGCGGTCTTCGGCGCCGGTGGCTCGCTGACCGTCCGCGCCGACGAGAAGCAGGACTCCCACACGCCGGACCTGGAGGTCGTCCTCCTCGGCGGACAGCCCATCCGGGAGCCGATGGCCCACTACGGCCCGTTCGTGATGAACACGAAGGACGAGCTGATGCAGGCCTTCGAGGACTTCCAGAAGGGCCGCCTGGGCACCGTCCCCGCGGTGCACGGCATGAGCGCCGCCGGTCCCGCGCAGGACTGACCGGCACGTCACGAGGCCCGCGGCCGCACCGACAGGGTGCGGCCGCGGGCCTTTCGCCGTCCGTCACCCGCCCGGATCGCCCGCGCACGACACCCGGCCCCGGGCATGGTCCGCTGGAGGCGTGCAGGCTCCCACCCCGTTGCTGCCCGAGCCCGTCCGGCGGCTCGCCGCCTGGTGCGCCGTCGTCCTGCTCGTCGCCGGAGTCGTCTACGTCGGCATCCGGTTGACGGTGGAGCTGAGCACCGCGGTCGTGCCGGTGCTGCTCGCCCTGCTCGGGACGGCCCTGCTCGGCCCGCTGCACCGGCGGCTGGTCAAGGCGGGCGTGAACCGGTCCCTGGCCGCCGGGCTCACCTGTGTCGCCGTGGTGGCCGTGGTCGGCGGGGCCGTCTACATCGTCGCCGCCGCCATCGTGGAGAGCGGCGACGAGATCGTCGCCTCGCTCAAGCAGGCCGGGCGCGACCTCACCGGGCGCTTCGGACCGGCCGGGACCTCGCTCGACGACCTCGCCGGCAACTCCCGCCAACTGCTGTCCCGGTTCGGCGAGACCGCCGCCTCCGGTGTCATCAGCGGGGTCAGCGTGGTCGGCGAGAGCATCGCGATCGGCGTGCTCGCGCTGCTGCTCGTGTTCTTCTTCCTGCGCGACTCCGACCGGGCCGCCGGCGCGCTGCGCTCCCTGGTGCCCCGGCACAGCGGCGACCTCACCGAGGCCATGGCCCGGCGGGCCTTCCGGGCCGTCGAGGGATTCATGCGCGGGACCACCTTCATCGCCCTCATCGACGCCGTGTGCATCACCGTCGGACTGCTGATCCTCGATGTGCCGGGCGCGGTCGGGCTGGGCGCGCTCGTCTTCATCGGGGCGTACATCCCCTATCTGGGGGCCTTCATCTCCGGGGCCGTCGCCGTCCTCGTCGCGCTCGCCGACCGGGGGTTCGTCATCGCGCTGTGGGTCCTCGGCATCGTGCTCGCCGTGCAGCAACTGGAGGGGCATGTGCTGACCCCGATGATCCAGAGCCGTACGGTCCAGATGCACCCGGCCGTCGTCATGGTGACGATCACCGCGGGCGCCTCCGTGGCCGGCATCCTCGGCATGCTGCTCGCCGTGCCCCTGACGGCCGCCGCCACCGGCGTCGCCCACGAGCTGAGGGAGCGTTACGCCCGCCCCGACCCGCCCGGCGCCACCGCCGTACCGGAGCCGTCGCCGCCGCCGGACTCGTAGAGCTCGAACCAGATGCTCTTGCCCTCGCCCCGGGGGTCCACCCCCCAGGCGTGCGCCAGCAGCTCGATCAGGACCAGGCCCCGCCCGGACGACGCCAGTTCCCCGGGCCGGCGCATGTGCGGCAGGTCGTCACTGGTGTCGGACACCTCCACCCGCAGCCGGCGGCCCTCCGGCCCGTCCCCCACCTCGGCCAGGAACAGGGCGTCCGCGTCCGTGTGCACGAGGACGTTGGTCAGCGTCTCCGACAGCAGCAGCACCGCCGAGTCGACGTGGTCGGGGACCGGCCAGTCGTGCAGCAGCTCCCGCAACTGCTGGCGCGCCACCGCCACACGCTCCGGCTCCGCCTGGGCCACCGACATCATCGTGCGGCGGACCGCGTCCCGTGCGGCGGCCCGGGTGCCGGCCGTCCCCTGGCACGTCCGGCGCAGCAGCAGCACCGCGATGTCGTCCTCGCGCCGGTCGGCGAGCGGCCCGGTCGTGTGGTGCGAGGACGGGCCGTGCACGGCCTGCACGAGCGCGTCGGCGAGTCCCTCCAGATCGCCGTCGTGGCCCTCCAGGACCGTACGGATACGGCTCCAGCCGGTGTCCAGGTCGTG
Source organism: Streptomyces sp. NPDC059852 (assembly GCF_042731455.1). Classification (NCBI taxonomy): domain Bacteria; kingdom Bacillati; phylum Actinomycetota; class Actinomycetes; order Kitasatosporales; family Streptomycetaceae; genus Streptomyces; species Streptomyces sp. NPDC059852. The sequence continues at coordinate 111,574 of NZ_JBHWJK010000015.1, forward strand.
GCCGCCGGTCTCGATCAGGCCGTCCGTGCAGATCAGCATGGTCTCGCCGTGGCCCAGGGCGATCGTGGTGGTCGGGTAGTCGGCGTCCGGGTCGATGCCGAGCGGCAGACCGCCGGCCGTCGGGCGGTGCAGCACCGTGCCGTCGGCCATCCGGATGGCCGGGTCGGGGTGCCCGGCCCGCGCGATCTCCAGCAGCCCGGTCGCCGGATCGACCTCCACGTACAGGCAGGTCGCGAAGCGCAGTGCGGCGGGGTCCTCACCGGGGGAGCCGAACGTCATGCCGTGCAGGAAGCGGGAGGCGCGGGACAGCACCGCGTCGGGGCGGTGGCCCTCGGAGGCGTAGGCGCGCAGGGCGATCCGCAGCTGGCCCATCAGCCCGGCCGCCCGGACGTCGTGGCCCTGCACATCACCGATGACCAGGGCGAAGCGGCCACCGCCGGTCGCCGGCCCGCCAGGCAGCGGGATCATGTCGTACCAGTCGCCGCCGACCTGGAGCCCGCCGCCGGTCGGGACATAGCGCGCGGCGACGGCCATGCCCGGTATCTCGGGGCCCAGCCGGGGCAGCATCGACCGCTGGAGACCGTCCGTCAGCTCGCGCGCGGACTCGGCGGCCTCGGCCCGGGACAGGGCCTGGGCGAGCATACGGGCGACCGTCGTGAGCACCGAGCGCTCGTCCGGGGTGAAGGCGACCGGATAGGTGAAGGCGGCCATCCAGGCGCCCATCGTGCGGCCGGCCACGATCAACGGCAGGAACGCCCAGGACCGGCGGTCGAAGTGCGCGGCCAGCGGCCAGGTCGCCGGATAGCGCTCCTTGTACTGCTCGGGGGAGGACAGATAGACGGCGCGGCCGGTGCGGACGACATCGGCGGCGGGGTAGTCGGAGTCCAGCGTCAGCCCCTTGAAGGGGTCCTCGTCGCCGGGCTCGTGGCCGTGGTGGCCGATGACCGTCAGCCGGTCGCCCGTGACGCCGAACACCGCGAGCCCGTCCGGGGAGAAGCCCGGCATGGCCAGGCCCGCCGCGACCCGCAGCACCTCCGACGTCGAGCGTGCCTCCGCCAGCGCCCGGCCCGCGTCCAGCAGGAACGCCTCCCGGGAGCGCCGCCAGTCACCGGTGACGGCGGTGCGCTGCGAGGAGGTGCCCGGCGCCGGTTCGGTGACCTCCTGGAGGGAGCCGGTCACCTCGTAGGCGTGCTTCTCCCGGTCGAAGGCGGCGTGGAAGCGGCTGCGCGCGACCCGGACGACCCGTCCCCGGTCGTCCATGATCCGTACGCGCACCTCGCCGAGCGTGCCCTCGGCCACCGCCAGCTGGATCACGGACGTGATCTCGTTCCAGTCCACCGGATGCAGACGTGCCCGGACCTGGGCCTGGCTGAGCGTGCGGGTCTCGGCGGGCAGCGCGAGCAGGCGTGCCGCCTCCGCGTCGACCGTGACCAGCCCGGTGTCCGTGTCCCAGTGCCACAGCCCCGTCGCGAGGACGGTGAGGACCTCCTCCACGGCGGGCAGGGCCTCACCCGTATGCATGGCCCCACTGTAAGAAGAGCCGATCGGACCGTGCCACCGAAGCCGTGCGGGCTCCCGTCCGCCGGCCGGGGCCCGGGGCGCGGGAAAACGGTGGGGAGGCGATCATGGGCTGCCCGGTAGGCTTGGGGGGAGTTTCACGTGAAACAAAGCCTCTCCTTCACGGGAACCACGCCCCCGATCCGCGAAGACTGGATGAACGACGATGCATCGGTACAGGTCCCACACCTGCGGCGAGCTCCGCTCCTCTGACGTCGGCACCGACGTCCGGCTGAGTGGCTGGCTGCACAATCGGCGAGACCTGGGCGGCATCCTCTTCATCGATCTGCGCGACCACTACGGCATCACGCAGCTCGTGGCCCGCCCCGGCACCCCCGCCTACGAGGCCCTGGACAAGGTCTCCAAGGAGTCCACGGTCCGCGTCGACGGCAAGGTCGTCTCCCGCGGCGCCGAGAACGTCAACCCCGACCTGCCCACCGGTGAGATCGAGGTCGAGGTCGGTGAGGTCGAGCTGCTCGGCGCCGCCGCCCCGCTGCCGTTCACGATCAACGCCGAGGACGGGGTCAACGAGGAGCGGCGTCTGGAGTACCGCTTCCTCGACCTGCGCCGCGAGCGCATGCACAAGAACATCATGCTGCGGTCGTCGGTCATCGCCTCGATCCGCTCGAAGATGGTCGCCCTCGGCTTCAACGAGATGGCGACGCCGATCCTGTCCGCGACCTCCCCCGAGGGCGCCCGTGACTTCGTCGTCCCGTCCCGGCTGAACCCGGGCAAGTTCTACGCCCTGCCGCAGGCGCCGCAGCAGTTCAAGCAGCTGCTGATGATCTCGGGCTTCGACCGCTACTTCCAGATCGCGCCCTGCTTCCGCGACGAGGACGCCCGCGCCGACCGCTCGCCGGGCGAGTTCTACCAGCTCGACGTCGAGATGAGCTTCGTCGAGCAGGAGGACGTCTTCCAGCCGATCGAGAAGCTCATGACCGAGCTGTTCGAGGAGTTCGGCAACGGCCGCCACGTGACGTCGCCGTTCCCGCGCATCCCGTTCCGCGAGGCGATGCTGAAGTACGGCTCCGACAAGCCGGACCTGCGCGCCCAGCTGGAGCTCGTCGACATCACCGACATCTTCGAGGGCTCGGAGTTCAAGGCGTTCGCCGGCAAGCACGTACGCGCGCTGCCGGTGCCGGACGTCTCCGGCCAGCCCCGCAAGTTCTTCGACCAGCTCGGTGACTACGCGGTCTCGCAGGGCGCCAAGGGCCTGGCCTGGGTGCGCGTCGGCGAGGACGGCTCGCTGACCGGCCCGATCGCGAAGTTCCTCACCGAGGAGAACGTCGCCGAGCTGACCAAGCGCCTCGCGCTGGCCCCCGGCCACGCGGTGTTCTTCGGCGCGGGCGAGTTCGACGAGGTCTCGAAGATCATGGGCGCGGTCCGCGTCGAGGCCGCCAAGCGCGCCGGCCACTTCGAGGAGGACGTCTTCCGCTTCTGCTGGATCGTCGACTTCCCGATGTACGAGAAGGACGAGGAGACCGGCGCGATCGACTTCTCGCACAACCCCTTCTCGATGCCGCAGGGCGGCCTGGAGGCCCTGGAGACCCAGGACCCGCTGGACATCCTGGGCTGGCAGTACGACATCGTCTGCAACGGCGTCGAGCTGTCCTCCGGTGCCATCCGGAACCACGAGCCGGAGATCATGCTCAAGGCGTTCGAGATCGCCGGCTACGACCGCGAGACGGTCGAGGAGAAGTTCGCCGGCATGCTGCGCGCCTTCCGCTTCGGCGCCCCGCCGCACGGCGGCATCGCCCCCGGCGTCGACCGCATCGTGATGCTCCTCGCCGACGAGCCGAACATCCGCGAGACGATCGCCTTCCCGCTCAACGGCAACGCCCAGGACCTGATGATGGGCGCGCCGACGGAGCTGGAGGAGGCCCGGCTGAAGGAGCTGCACCTGTCGGTGCGCAAGCCCCAGCCGAAGTAGGCGGAACGCACGAAGGGCGGTGGCCCGGAACCGACAGGGTTCCGGGCCACCGCCCTTCGTGGATGTCCTCCGGTCACTCCTCGGGCTCGGGTGGTGGCCGGAGGGCCTCCTCCTCCAGCAGGCGCTCGGCGATGTCGTCGGCCCAGGCGCGGATCCAGCGGCGCAGCGCCGGTGCGGCGTCCTCGGGAAGCCCCCGGGCGGTGAACTCCCGGTCGTCCAGGAGGTCCGTCGCCTCCAGCCGGGACTGCAGGTCGGCGAGGTCGAACGTGTCCCAGGCGTGCCGTCGGCCCTGCTCCTCCAGATCGGGGAAGGTCCAGCCGGGCGCGGTCAGGTACACGTCGACGACGTCCCGGGCGGTGCCGCGGTCGGCCAGGGCGCGGACCTTCGTGCCGATGACGTCCTCCAGGGCGAGCGCCGGGCCCAGGTCGGTGGTGACCGGGGGCCGCCAGAAGGTCTCCTTGACGACGTCGACCGTGCGCTCCTCGCCGGTGTCCGGGTCGGTGACGAGCAGCCGCGCCGAGAGCGGGTCGGTCTCCACCGGGCGTACCTCCCAGCCGCGTTCGGCGAGACCGGCGCGGAGCACGGCCGCGATCCGGTCCATGGGTTCGGCGGTCTGGGTGGCGACCTCCAGCGGACGCGGGCGGCGCGGCCCGCGCCGACGCCGGTGGTCCTCCGCGCCCGGCAGTTCCAGCGCCTCCGCGCGCGGGGGTGCCTCCCGCCGCGGGGCGGGGGCGAGCCCGTGGGCGCGTACGGCGCACTCGCCGGCCAGGACGAGCGCGAAGCGGGCGCCCACGGTCAGGACGTCGTCGGTGAGATGGCGGCGGCTGGGGATCATGATCCGCCGATTATGGCCCCTACTGGGCGACGAACTGCGTCAGGATCGCCTGCACCTCGTAGATCTTCAGCTCGGCGTCGAGGTCAAAGGTGCCGGCCGAGGAGATCAGGTGTCGTAGGAGCCGTCCCACGGCTCGCCGAAGCCCAGGTGGTCCGGGTACAGCTCGGCCCAGCCCTCCCCGTCGTCCTCCCCGGTCACGAGACCGAACAAAACGTTGTCGACGGTGAGTTGGAAGGGCCGCACCGCGATGTCCGTGTACGTGCGCCGCGGGAGGCCGCGCAGCCGGGTCGCGAGGTGGACGCGGGCCCGGGAGAGCACGGAGCCAGGACCGTCGGGGTCGCGCTGCTGCTCGGCCCAGGTGCCCGCGCACCAGATCTCCGAGTCGCGGTACGTCCCGTCGGTGTCGAAGGTGTGCAGCACCGCGTAGAGGCGTTTCTGTTCTTCCCAGCCGGGACCGAGCTCGAAGCCCTTGGGGAAGGCGTAGGTGACGGACCCCATGAACTGCCCGTCTTCGTAACAGCCGATCGCCTCGGTGCGGCCGTGGGGCTCGTAGGCGATCGGAATGACCTCTGGGACTGCCATGGCGAAAACCATACGGTCGTTCCGGGGGTGGTGGTGGCGGTGGGGTCCGATCGTTGCCGAGTGGTTGGCCAAATCTTCTCTATGGTCCCGAGTTGGTGTGGGTCTCGGGTCCTTCTTCATAGGGGGGCGCCGGCGATCCGGTGCCCGTCGGGGTGGTTCTTGCCCGGGATACGGGACTGGGGGCGCGCGGGCGCGCTAGGGTTTTCGGTGTCCATCGGGAAGTCGCTTTTCCTCGGTGGTCAGGCCCTCGCCTTGGGAATGCCAGTCCCGGCGAGGGCCGTCGCATGTCTGGGGGTTGTCTCGTGCTGCTGGCGCTGAGCGTACGGCAGGCAACCGGTCCCGATTTCAGCCCACTTGGGCATATTCACTCGCCGGAGTGAGTTTGCCCGGCGGGAGGGAGGAGTGGGGCTTGGCGGGGTGCTTTCTCCCCCGTGGGTGGTGCATAGGGACCGCAGGTGGGACCGGAGTGTGGGGTTTCACGTTCCGGTGCCTGAGAGGCGGCGAGGGTGACCTCGGCCCAGACGGTCTTGCGGGGTGGCAGGCTGCGGGAGACGCCCCAGCGGTCGGCGAGGGCGGTCACGAGGGTCAGTCCGCGGCCGGACTCGGAGGTCGGGTCGGAGGGCCGGTGGCACGGGATGTCGTCACCGCGCGTGTCCGTGACCTCGATGCGGAGCGTGCCGCCGACGACGTAGAGCAGGAGCTGGAAGTTCCGGCCGGGGACGCGTCCGTGGCTGGCCGCGTTGTTCGCCAGCTCGGCCACGATGAGCTGGGCCGGGTCCAACGGCAGGCCCCAGGCGAGCAGTTGCTGGGTGGCGAGCAGGCGGGCGAGGCGGGCACCCCGGGGCGTGGGGGACAGCAGGACGCTGAAGTCGCGGATGGCGTGTTCGGGGGCGACGAGCTTCTGATTCACGTCACTCAGAGTGGCCGCATGTGCCTACCGTGGGGAGTGACGCCATGGTTGCGTACGGTGACTGTCCGGTCGTTGTCCGGTGCTGTCCGGGCCTGTCGGGTCGTTGCGCACGGGTAGGGCGTCGCTGGTACGAGGCGGTACGACGGAGGGGTGCGCATGCTGAGGACGGAGGCGGACGAACCGGGGTGGGAGGTCGACCCGGACGACGAGTGGGGCGTGGCCGTGGTCGCCACCGTGGGACGGCAGTTGAAGCTCCGGCGCGAGGCGGTGGGGATGCGGGCCGGGGAGTTCGGCAGGGCGGTGGGGTACGGCGAGGACCTCGTCTACAAGATCGAGAGCGGTAAGCGGATTCCCCGGCAGGAGTATCTGGACAGGGCGGACGAGGTGCTGGGGGCGGGTGGGCTGCTCGCGGCGATGAAGGAGGACGTGGCCAAGGTCCGGTACCCGAAGCGCGTGCGCGAACTGGGGGAGCTGGAGGCGAGGGCGGTGGAGATCGGGGTGTACGAATGCAACAGCGTGCACGGGCTGTTGCAGACTCCGGACCACGCCCGGGCCCTGATGGAGGCGGCCCAGCCGCCCTACTCGGCGGGCGACGTGGAACGCATGGTGGCCGCGCGACTGGCCCGTCAGTCCGTCTTCGAACGCGACCCTGCGCCGTCGCTGCACTTCGTCCTGGAAGAGGCACCGGTACGCCGGCAGGTCGGGGGCACAATGGTGTGGCAACGGCAGCTCGAACGCCTGTTGGAGGTGGGGCGGTTGAACAGCGTCACGCTCCAGGTCATGCCGACGAACACGGACGCTCACCCAGGCGTGGACGGCAAGATCGAGCTGCTGAAGTTCCCGGACGGCACGGCACTGGGACGCTCCGACGGGGCGTTCAGCGGGAGGCCGACCGGGGATCCGAAACAGCTGCGCATCCTTGAGCTGCGGTATGGCACGATCCGGGCGCAGGCACTCCCTCCCAGGGAGTCGCTGGCCTTCATCGAGAGACTGCTGGGAGAGACATGACCCGCGAGACCCCTGCCGAGCTGGAGTGGTTCAAGAGCAGCTACAGCAGCGGCACGGACGGCAACTCCTGTGTCGAGCTCGCCCTCGCCCCCGGCACCGTGCACGTCCGTGACTCCAAGTACGGCGACGCCGGCCCCCGCCTCGCGCTCGGGGCGGAGGCGTGGGCCGGCTTCGTCGGGTGGCCGGCGTCGGACTACTCGCCGCCGAAGCGCTCCTTGTAGAGCTCCAGGTCGTCGTCCGTCAGCTTGGCGAAGAGGACCGGCGGGACGATGAAGGGGGTGCCGACCGGGACGGCGGTCAGGGAGCGGGCCTCGTCCGGGGTGACCCAGGTCGCCGTGTCGTCCGGCAGGGAGAACGCCTGACGCATCGCCTTCGACGTCGTCGGGATGAACGGCTCCGACACCACCGCGTACAGGTGGATCAGGTTCATCGCCGTGCGCAGCGTCAGCGCCGCCGCGTCCTTGTCGGTCTTGATCTCCAGCCAGGGGGCCTTCTCCTCCAGGTAGGAGTTGCCCGCCGACCACAGCGCCCGCAGGGCCGCCGCCGCCTTGCGGAACTGCAGCGACTCCATGTGCGACTCGTACTCGGCCAGCAGCTCCGCGATCTGCCCGCCCAGCCTCGTCTCCGCCTCGCCGGGCTCGCCGCCCGCCGGGACCTCCTCGCCGAAGCGCTTCTTCGAGAAGGACAGGACGCGGTTGACGAAGTTGCCCAGGGTGTCGGCGAGGTCCTTGTTCACCGTCGCGATGAAGTGCTCCCAGGTGAAGGACGCGTCGTCCGACTCGGGGGCGTTGGCGATCAGGAAGTAGCGCCAGTAGTCGGCGGGCAGGATCTCCAGCGCCTGGTCCGTGAAGACACCGCGCTTCTGGGAGGTCGAGAACTTCCCGCCGTAGTACGTCAGCCAGTTGAACGCCTTGACGAAGTCGACCTTCTTCCACGGCTCCCGGATGCCCAGCTCGGTCGCCGGGAACATCACGGTGTGGAAGGGGACGTTGTCCTTCGCCATGAACTGCGTGTAGCGGACGTCGGTGTCGACGTCGTACCACCACGACTTCCAGTCGCGGTTCTCCGGGTCCTGGTCGGCCCACTCCTTCGTCGACCCCAGGTACTCGATCGGGGCGTCGAACCACACGTAGAAGACCTTGCCCTCGGCCGCCAGCTCCGGCCAGGTGTCCGCCGGGACGGGCACACCCCAGTCCAGGTCACGGGTGATCGCCCGGTCGTGCAGGCCCTCCGTCAGCCACTTGTGGGCGATGGAGGAGGCCAGGTGCGGCCAGACGCCGTCGTGGCGGGACACCCACTCCGCGACCTCGTTCTGCAGCTTGGACTGGAGGAGGAAGAGGTGCTTGGTCTCGCGGACCTCCAGGTCCGTGGAGCCGGAGATCGCCGAGCGCGGCTCGATCAGGTCGGTCGGGTCCAGGACGCGCGTGCAGTTCTCGCACTGGTCGCCGCGGGCCTTGTCGTAGCCGCAGTGCGGGCAGGTGCCCTCGACGTAGCGGTCCGGCAGGAAGCGGCCGTCGGCCGGGCTGTAGACCTGGCGGATCGCGCGCTCTTCGATGAAGCCGTTCTCGTGCAGCTTGCGGGCGAAGTGCTGGGTGATCTCGACGTTCTCCTGGCTGGAGCTGCGGCCGAAGTGGTCGAAGGCCAGCGAGAAGCCGTCGTAGACCGCCTTCTGCGCGTCGTGCGCCTGGGCGCAGAACGCGTCCACGGGGAGGCCCTGCTCCTTCGCCGCCAGCTCGGCCGGGGTGCCGTGCTCGTCGGTGGCGCAGATGTACAGGACGTCGTGGCCACGCTGGCGGAGGTACCGGGAGTACACGTCCGCCGGGAGCATGGACCCCACCATGTTGCCCAGGTGCTTGATCCCGTTGATGTACGGAAGGGCGCTGGTGATGAGGTGTCGAGCCATCGCGGGCTGCTCCCAGGTCGTTACGTGGGGTGACGGGTGCCGGGTTTCGCGGCCGCTGCCGTCACTTTCGAACCTTGAAATCGTAGCCGACACGGGCGAGCCGCCCGCCTCCCGTTTTGAGGGGTGGGAAGCGGGCGGCTCGGGTGCCTGGGGGTCCTACGGGCGCCAGGACGACAGGATGCCGTCGTAGAGCTGGTCGTCCGTGAGCTCCAGGGGGGACTCTCCCGCGAAGAACGTCGCGGTGTTGCCGGTCTTCAGCTTGCGGAGGTAGTCGAACGCCTTCTGCTCGGGGTCTCCGAAGGCGACGATCGAGAAGAAGACGTTCGGGTGCTTCTTCGCCGCGTCCGTGAGGGCCTGGTTGGCCGGGGTCTTGGCGTCGGGGGCGCCGTCCGTCTGGAACACGACCAGGGCCGGGGTGTCGGGGGCCGTCTTGGCGTGGTGGGCGACGACCTCCTCCACGGCGACGTGGTAGCTGGTACGGCCCATGCGGCCGAGGGCGGCGTGGAGCTCGTCGATCTTGTTCTCGTGCTCGGTGAGGGTGAGTTCGCCGGTGCCGTCGAGTTCGGTGGAGAAGAAGACGACGTGGACCGTCGGGTCCTTGTCGTCCAGGTGGGCGGCGAGGGCGAGGGTCTGCTCGGCGAGGGCCTGGGCGGAGCCGTCCTTGTAGTACGGCCGCATGGAGGCGGAGCGGTCGAGGACGAGGTAGGTCTTGGCGCGGGTGCCGGTGAGGTTGTGGGTGGCGAGGGCCTTGGCGGCGGCGGTGTGGGCGGTGCGGAGGTTTGCCGGGACGGCTGTGTCGGCTGCGGCTGCGCCGGTGGGGTCGGAGGCCTCGGCTTCGCCTTCGGCCTGGGTGTTCCCACCCGCATCACCCGTGCTGCTTTCGTCGTCGGGTGCGGGTGGCCCCTGCGGGGCTTCCTCGCCGTCGGCGGCTGCGGCGGGTTCCGGCTCTTCCTCGACCTTCGGAGCCTCCGGCTCCTCGGCCTCCGGCTCCGGGGCGGCCTCGGCGACCGGCTCCTGCTCGGGCGCGGTCTCGGGCTCGGGCTCGGCGGCCGGCTCGGGCTCGGTGGCGGGCTCGGGCTGCTCCTCGGCCTTGGGGGCCTCCGACTGGTCGGCTTCCGCGGCCGGCTCGGGGGCGGCCTCGGGCTCCGGGGTCGGTTCGGGCTCCGGCTCAGCGGCGGGCTCCACCTCGGCGGCCGGTTCGGGCTCCGGCTCGGGGGCGGGCTCCACCTCGGCGGCCGGTTCGGGCTCGGGCTCGGGGGCGGGCTCCAGCTGCTGCTCCGCCTCGGCCTTCGGCTCCTCGGTCGCCGGCTCCTCGGGCTTCGGGGCCTCCGTGGCCGCCTCGGCCACCGGTGCCGGCTCCGTGGCCGGTTCTTCGACCTGGGTGGTCGGCTCGGGGGCCGGGGTCGGCTCCGGCTCGGACGTCGCCGGTTCCGCCGCCGGAGGCGTCTGCTTGGGGACCGTCACGTTGTCGAAGGCCGCCGAGACCAGGTCGTGCTCGTTCTCGGTGTCCGGCTTCTCCGGCTCGGCGGAGCGGGGCTCCGGGACCGTCGCGGTAGCGGTGGTCGTGGCGGTCGGCTGCGGTTCCTGCGAAGGAGTCGCACCCTCCGCCTCGGCGGTCCGCCCCTTGCGTGACCGGCCGAACGCGTTCCGCAGGAGAGTGAGAATGCCCATGTGCGCAACCCTTCGCGTGAGTTGATGCCCGTAGATCCCTGGCCAGGACGGACACGTAAGGTTAGCGGCCCCCGGTGGTGATCTTGGGGAGGGGTGAACACAGGCTCTTCCGTCCGTCAAGGTCGCATCGAGCCGCCCGTCGGCGTCCCGTACAGCCACCCTCGGTTCACTCCTCGTTCACGCTCGCGCCCCGCTGCCGCTCGCACGCACCCCTACCGTCCCCCACGCCGCACTTCAAGGGGAAGCAAGGGGAGAACCAGCAGCCATGCGTATCCAGTTGCCGATCATCAGCGTCGACGGCGCCGCGCACCACGGGGGCAGGGCCGCCCTGACCTGCCGTTTCCGGTGCGGGGACGCCTGTTTCCACGAGGTCCCGAACACCAGCGCCAACCCGTACGTCGGGGACGTCGTCGCCGGCGCCCTCAGCCGCCGTACCGTGATGCGGGCCGCCGCCGTCGTCACCGCGGCCGCCGCGGCCGGGGTCTCCGCGACCGTCGCGGCGCCGCGGGCGAGCGCGGCGGAAGCGCGCGCCTCCCACGCCTCCCACGGCTCCCGGGGCGCGCGCGGGCTGCGGTTCACGCCCGTCGCGCCCAACACCGCCGACACCGTGACGATCCCGGACGGGTACGCCCAGAACGTCGTCATCCGCTGGGGCGAGCCCATCCTGCGCGGGGCGCCCGCCTTCGACCCGGACCGGCAGACCGCCGAGGCGCAGGCGAAGCAGTTCGGCTACAACAACGACTTCCTCGCCCTGCTCCCGCTGCACGGCGAGCCCCACCGGCAGGTCCTCGTCGCCAACCACGAGTACACCGACGAGGTGCTGATGTTCCGGGGGTACGACCCCGAGAACCCGACCCGGCAGCAGGTCGAGGTCGCCTGGGCGGCCCATGGGCTGTCCGCCGTGGTCGTGGAGGAGGACCGGCGGTCCGGGAGGCTCACGCCGGTGCCCCGGCATCCGCTGAACCGGCGCGTGACGGCGACCACCGAGTTCCGGGTGACCGGGCCGGCCGCCGGGTCCGACCTGCTGAAGACCTCCGCCGACCCGACCGGCCGGAAGGTGCTCGGCACCCTCAACAACTGCTCCGGCGGCGTCACCCCGTGGGGCACCACGCTGCACGGCGAGGAGAACTTCAACCAGTACTTCGCGGGCGCCACCCGCGCCACCGACAAGCGGTACGGGCTGGGCAGTGGCGCGACCGAGCGCAAGTGGGAGCGGTTCGACCGGCGCTTCGACGTGGCCCGGGAGCCCAACGAGCCGCACCGCTTCGGCTGGGTCGTCGAGCTGGACCCGTACGACCCGACGGCCGCGCCCCGCAAGCGCACCGCGCTGGGCCGGTTCAAGCACGAGGGCGCGACCGTGCGGCTGACCGACGACGGGCGGCCGGTCGTGTACTCCGGGGACGACGAGCGCTTCGACTACTTCTACAAGTTCGTCGGCAGCAAGCGGATGCGGAAGGGGGCGGGCCGGGCCGTCCGGGAGCACAATCTGTCGCTGCTGGACGAGGGGACGTTGTATGTCGCCCGGCTCAGCGGCGACTCCCCCGCCATCGAGATCGACGGGACCGGGAAGCTGCCCGCTGACGGGGAGTTCGACGGCGGTGGCGAGTGGATCCCGCTGGCCACCGCCACCGCGCACGGGGCCGTCTCGCACGTCGAGGGGATGAGCGCGGAGGAGGTGTTCGTCTTCACGCGGCTCGCCGGGGACAAGGTGGGCGCCACCAAGATGGACCGGCCCGAGGACATCGAGCCCAACCCGCACACCGGCAAGGTGTACGTGGCCCTGACCAACAACAGCAACCGGGGCGTCGGGTCCAACCCCGGGCCGGACGAGGCCAACCCGCGCCGCGCCAACAAGCACGGCCAGATCCTGGAGCTGACCGAGCACCGCGGCCGGGCCGACAGCGAGCGGTTCGCCTGGTCGCTGTTCCTGGTGGCGGGCGACCCGGACGACCCGGCGACCTACTTCGCCGGGTTCCCGAAGGACCAGGTCTCGCCGATCTCCTGCCCGGACAACGTGGCCTTCGACCCCCACGGCAACCTGTGGATCTCCACGGACGGCAACGCCCTGGGCCACCACGACGGCCTCTTCGGCGTCGCCACGCGCGGGGAGCGGCGCGGCGAGCTCAAGCAGTTCCTGACGATGCCGAAGGGAGCCGAGACCTGCGGTCCGCTCGTCCAGGACCGGCGGGTGCTCGTCTCCGTGCAGCATCCGGGGGAGATCGACGGGGCGACGGCCGAGAAGCCGCTGAGCGCCTGGCCCGACGGGCCCGGCCGGATCAACCGGCCCGCGGTGGTGGCGGTGTGGCGCCGGGACGGGCGGGACATCGGCGTCTGAGGCCGGTCGGACGCCGGTCAGGGGAGGGCTGGAACGCGCCGCGGACGCCGTTCGCCGTCGTGTTCCAGCCAGTCCCGGTACGCCGGTGCCTGCCGGGCCGCCTCCCAGTACGCCTCCTCCAGCGCGGGGTAGACGCCGTCGAGGTCGGTCTCCGCGCGGGCGGCCAGCAGCAGCCGTACGCCGAGGGGGTCGCCCCGCAGCCGGCGTACGGCCATGGTGGGGCTGTCGGCGTGGGTGGGCTGGCAGACGGTGACGACCTCACCGGTGGCCACCAGGGCGTCGGCGGTGTAGTAGTCGCCGTGCAGGACCCGCGGGCTGACGCCGGCCGCGCGGAACATCCGCTGGACGGCGTCCCATTCGCCGTCGACGGTGGGGTCGACCATCCAGCGGTCGCCGGCGAGGTCGCGGAGGTCGACCTCGCGCCGGGCGGCGGCCGGGTGGTCGGTGGGCAGGGACACGAACTGCGGTTCGCGGTCCATCAGCACGCGCAGCCGCAGCTCCGGCGGGATACGCAGGGGGCATCCCTCCACCTCGTGCACGAAGGCGACGTCCAGCTGCCCGTCGGCGACCATGCGCAGCAGGGCGTTGGGGGAGACGTTCATGTGGAGGCTGGGGTCCTGCCCGTGGCGGCGCAGCCGGCGCAGCCAGCCCGCCAGGGCCTTGCTCGCGGTCGAGCCGACCCGCAGGGCGGCGCCGCCCATCGCGGCGGCCCGTGCCTCGGTGACGAGGGCGCGCATCTCGGACACCAGGGGGCGGGCGCGGCTGAGGACGAGACGGCCCAGCGGGGTGGGCCGGCAGCCGGTCCGGGCCCGCAGGAACAGCGGGCCGCCGAGCTCCTGCTCGATGCGGCGCAGTTGTGTGCTCAACGATGGCTGGGCGACGCCCAGTTGCCGCGCGGCCCGGTGCAGACTGCCGGTGTCGGCTATCGCGCACAGCGCGCGGAGGTGTCTCACCTCGAGCTCCATGCCCTGGGAGACTAAAGCGGAAGGACTGGTTTCACCAGCCACCCAAATCCCCTCCGAACACGGCGAATCGGGGCCCTGATAGGCCCGTGCTATCGCCGATTGCCATCATCACAGCGGCTTTTCGGACGCGGACACTCGCCTTGACGACTCACCCCCCACCTAGGAGTCATCGATGCGCATGTCCTTCGTCCTGTCCGCCCGTACGACGGCGGCGGCCGCTCTCGGTGTCGCGGCCCTCGGCCTCGGCATGGTCGCCCCGGCGACCGCGGCCCCGGCTCCCGTCCAGGCCGGCTTCACCGCCGGTCCGGCCGGCTCCGACGCCTCGGAGGCCTTCTTCCAGGCCGTGCTGAAGTCGGTCGCCGAGAAGCAGGCGGCCCGTCCGACGGCCGCCGCGGCCGTCACCGTCGTCTACGACGCCTCGGGCGCGCCCACGTTCAGCGCGCAGATAGCCCGCAGCGCCCAGATCTGGAACAGCTCGGTCTCCAACGTCAAGCTCCAGTCCGGTTCGAACGCCGACTTCACCTACCGCGAGGGCAACGACTCGCGTGGCTCGTACGCCTCGACGGACGGGCACGGCAACGGGTACGTCTTCCTCGACTACCAGCAGAACCAGCAGTACGACTCCACCCGCGTCACCACGCACGAGACGGGTCACGTCCTCGGGCTGCCGGACCACTACGAGGGCCCTTGCAGCGAGCTCATGTCGGGCGGTGGCCCCGGCCCGTCGTGCACCAACTCCCAGCCGGACTCCAACGAGCGGGCCCGGGTCGAGCAGCTGTGGGCCAACGGGTTCGCCGCCGCGCTCGACAAGGCCCTCGACAAGGGAGCCCGCCGGTAGGGCGGTTCCCCCGTTCCACCCCCCACATGACGCGGCCGCCCTCCTGCACAGGGCGGCCGCGCCCATGTCGTCAGCCGGGCGGCCGGTGCAGGGTGATGTCGGCGAGCAGGGCGCGGTGGTCGGTGCCGGGCAGGTCCAGGAAGCGGGTGGCGCGCACCGAGAAGTCCCGGGAGAGCAGCACGTGGTCGATCTGGGCGCCGAACGGGGGTGCCGTGCGGGACGGCCAGCTCGGGGTGCGGTCGTGGCCGCCGAGCCGGGCCGCGTCCCGCAGACCGGTGTCGAGGACGCGGCGGAAGGCCGCGTGGTCCTGGGAGGCGTTGAAGTCCCCGGCGAGCACGAGCGGGGCGCGGCCGCGCCCGGCGGAGAGGTCGCGCAGCCGCCCGAGTTCGCGGCGCCAGGGCCCGGTCCTGCCGGGCAGCGGCGGCATGGGGTGCGCGAGCTGGAGCCGTACCGGCCGCCCCCGGACGTCGGCGACGGCGCCCGGCATGGCCATGGTGCCGTCGACGCCCTCGGCGGGGGCGAGCGGGAACCGGCTGAGCAGGACCGAGCCGTGGGACCCGGCGGCCACCTCCGCCACCCGGTGCGGATAGGCGGAGCCGAGTTCCCGGCGCAGGACGGCGTCGCAGGTCTGCTCGCACTCCTGGACGAACACGAGGTCCGGTCGCTCGCGGCGGACGGCGGCGGCCAGCGCGCCGGCCGCGTGCCCGAACTCGACGTTCGAGGTCAGGACGCGCACGGAGGCCAGCGGTGGTCCTTCCGGCCGCCCGCTCCTGCCGTACGGCTCGATGAACCAGGCCAGCAGGCCGAGCAGCGCGACCGCCCAGACCAGGCCGGTCCACCAGCGGGCGAGCAGGGCGAGCAGCAGTCCGGCCACGGTGGGCACGAGCAGCCAGGGCAGGAAGGCCAGCAGCTGCGGGACGGGGGTCAGGGCGTCGGTGTCGGCGGCCCGGCAGGCGACGACGACGGTGACGGCGAGCAGGAGCAGCGCGGCGAGCCACCGCCCGGCCCTGTGGCGTCGGCGTCCGTTCTGGTTCCCCCGGTCTGTCACGGCGACGACGTTACGAGGTGGGGCGCGCGGATGCCAGGAGCGCCGGGTCCCCCGCGTCCCGTCAGACGCGGGCGCGCGTCGGCGGGCGGGCGGGGTCCGTGGCGGGCCGGGCGGCCTCCCGGCGCCGGGCCAGGTGGCCGGTGAGGCGGGCCGCGAGGGCCACGGCCAGGCCGAGGGCGACCAGGGACCAGGCCACCGAGCGCAGCGGCTGGGTCAGCGCGTCGTAGACGGCTCCGGCGGCCGGGCGGTGGGCGGCCTCGGGCAGGTCGGCGAGCGTCAGCCGGCGGCCGAGGGACACGGCGAGGACCAGGAGCGCGCCCCCCAGGGCCGTGCCGAGCGCGGTCGCGGTGACCGCGCGGCGGCGGCAGGCGGCGACGGCGATCCCGGCCGCCGCGAGCACGGCGGCGGCCACGGGCAGCCAGAACCCGGCGACCTCCAGCACGTCGTACCCCCTCCTGAGCCGGGCCAGCTCGTCGGCGCCGAGCACGGGCACCTCGGTGTGCTCGACCGGGATGTGCCGGGCGACGGTCACGTGGTCGTCCAGCAGCCGCTCCTTGACCTGCGCGGTGATCGGCGCGAGGTCGACGGTGACGGGGCCCGCGCGGCCGTCGCGCAGGGCGTCCAGGAGGGCGTCGTGGACCGCCCGGTTGCCGGCGTCCCAGGCGGTGCGGAAGGTCGCGGTGCGGGTGAAGGAGTCGGCCGCGTCCCGGACGAAGGGGCGGACCGTGCCGGGTGCGGGCGCCGCGGGCGACCCGGCCAGCCGGCGGTCGACCTCGCGCATGATCCCGGTGCCCAGGGCGTCGGCGGCCGCCCGCCGTACGGCCGGGTCGGAGGCGAGCGGCGCCATGGCCGTGACGTAGCGGCCGGTGTCGGCGAGCCCGTACGCGGCCCAGGCCGCCGACGCGCCGAACGGCAGGAGGAGGCACGACAGCGCGATCAGCGCCGCCGACAGACCGTCACGCAGCCGGGTGGACACCCCTCAAGCGAAGGACGGCACGGCCCGGGGCGCCCGCCGGGTGCCTGCATCCGGGCGCACGGTTCCCCTCTCCGGTGGAGGCTCCGGTGCAGCGTTCACCCGAACGGGTGTGTCAGGTCCGCCGGCCCTCGGCGTCCTCGTGCGTGTAGTAGCGGTAGAACAGCACGACGAAACAGGCCGCGCCGAGCGCGAGCCCCATCAGGGACGACCTGACGACGCTGTGGCCGGTCTGGCTGTACAGGAACCCGACCGCGCTGCCGGTGAAGGCGGCCCACAGGATCGCGTGCATCTCGCGCCGCATCTGGCCGGAGACGGCCCGGACGGCGACGAACAGCAGCATGAACACCGCCGCGGAGACGAAGCCCAGAAGCAGGTTCCAGCCGGTGATCTCGCCGCCGGCACGGCGGTCGGCCGCCACCCAGAAGCCGTAGATCAGACCGAGGACTACGGGGACCGCCACGTGCGCGACGCGGTGCGCGCGCGGGCTGAGGATGTCGGTCGCCGGGCGTGCGCTCGCCGTGCGCCGCCGGGACGCGGGTGCCGCATGAGCCATGGGAGCACTCCTTCCTCTCCGCCCCCGCCCTCCAGAGCACACCTGGGGCGGCGGCCTGGCAAGTCGGCGCCGTGCGCCGGCTCGGTGTCGCCGGCTCGGGTACCCGGATGCGGCCCACCGGACGCCGTGTTTCGCTGAGGCGCATGAGGGCCGTCAGCGACGGTGAGGTCAGCCCGCTGGGTGACATGCGCCGGGCGCGGCCCCTGCGCGTGCGCGGCAGGAGCGTGGCCTGGGTGCCGCCGCTGCTGCTCCTCGTCGGCATCGTGGCCGTGGACTTCTGGACCGGCCGCGACTTCCGCATCCTGTCCTGGATCGTGCTGGTGCCCGGCACCGCGGCCGCGATCTGCGGGGTGTGGGGGACGGCCGCGTACGCCGTCCTCGCGCCCCTGACGTACATCGCGGCCGACGCGGTCCTGCCGCACCAGTTCCAGGCGGGGCTGCCCGACCTGATCCTGGCCGCGATCGGCGGTGTCCTCGCCACGCTGGCCTGCGCGGTCCGGGTGCGCGGCGAGGAGCGGATACTGCACATCGAGGACGTGGCGGCCACCATCCGGCGCACCGTGCTGCGCCCGCTGCCGCCCGGCTGGGGCGGCCTGGAGCACGCGGCCGTCTATCTCGCCTCCGACAGCGAGGCCCGGGTCGGCGGCGACTTCTACGACATCCAGACCGGGCTGCACGGCACGCGCGTCATCCTCGGCGACGTCCAGGGCAAGGGGCTCGGCGCGGTCGAGGTGGCCGCCGCGCTGCTCAGCACGTTCCGGGAGGCCGGCTACCACGAGCCGGACCTGCCGACGATCGCCGCCCGGCTGGAGGTGCGGCTCGAGCGGCATGTGCGGATGCGGGCCGCGCTCGGCCGGGAGGACGACGACCGGTTCGCGACGGTCGTCCTGGTCGGGTTCCCGGACGCCGAGCCGGAGACCATCGAGGCCCTGGTGCTCGGGCACCACAGCCCTCTCGTCGTCGGGCCCGACGGGGTACGGGAGGTGCGGTGCCGCACCGCCCGCCTCCCCGTCGGGATGGGCGGACTCGACCCGTCCGCGGGGCCGCCGCAGGTGCTGCGGGCGCCGCTGCGGTACGGCGAGACGCTGCTGCTGACGACCGACGGGGTCACCGAGGCACGGGACGGCCGCGGCGCCTTCTTCCCGCTGGCCGGCACGGTCGCCGACGCCGTCGCCGCCGATCCCGGGCTGGCGCGGCCGGGCCGGCTGGTCGACTTCGTCCGGGAGAGCACGCTGCGGCACAGCGGCGGGCATCTCGGCGACGACACCACGGTGTTCGCGGTCCGCCGCATCCCCCCGGCGGGGAAGGGGCGGCGGGGGGACGGACGTTCACCCGCCTGAGATCCCCTTCCCCCACGCACAGCGGTTACGGTGCTGCCGTACGTGATCGACGGGGACGGGGAGGGACCGATGCCCGGAACAGTGCTGCTGCTCGCCGCAGCTCCGGCCGGCCGGGGGCGTCTGGTGGACGCCGCGTCCGTGCTCCCGGTGCTGGCCGCCGTGCCGCCGCCCGTGCTGTCCGGCACCGACACCGCGAACGTCGTGGAGCTCGCCGACCCGCTGGAGCCGCAGGCCGTCCTGACCCGGCTGCGGGCCGCCGCCGTCTCCCCCGGCCCGCTCACCGTGTTCGTCACCGGCCAGCTGCACCTGGACCGGCGCCAGCGCCTGCCGCATCTCGCGCTGGCCCGCTCGACGCCGGCCACGATCCGCTACTCGGGTCTTCCGTGGCACTGGTTCCGGGACGAACTGCGTCTGCGGCCACCGGGGTCGACGTCCCTCCTCCTCGACCTGCACGCCGACGCCGAGACCTGGGAGTGGCTGCGCGCCCACCCCCTGGACTGCGGCCGCGGCAGCACCGTCCTCGGCCGGATCGCCCCGCCTCCGGGCCGCAGGGCGCCGGCCGGCCCCGTGTACATGAAGGCGGTGGCCACGCTGCTGCGCAGCGGGCTCCGGCCGCCGCTGGACCGGCTCCACGAGCAGGCGCTGGCACGGATCGCGCCGGAGGCCGGAGTGGGCGTCGACCTGGTGCTGACCGCGTACCCGCCCGCGCCGGGCGACCCGCACGCCGCGATCTCCGAAGCCGCGCGGGCCGGGCGGCACGCGGAGGCGGACGCGCTGGCCGCCGGGCACGAGAGGACGGCCGTGCACACCCACGGGCCCGCCTCGGAGCAGGCCCTGCACTGGATCGAGGTCCGCGCGGACCTGGCGATGCTGGCGGGGGACCCGGTGCGCAGCTGCCGCACCTGGCTGACGGTCGCCTCGGCGCGGCTGACCGCCGGGCAGTCCCCGGACGCGCCCGCGGTGGAGTCGGCGGTCGACCACGCCCATCACCAGTGGCGCCGGATCGACGACCCGGCGCTCGCGCGTGAGCTCGGCCCGATCCTGGTGGAACTGCGCAGCCGGGTGCCGGGCCGCCGGCGGGGCGCCCTGGAGAACGTGCACCGGCAGCTGCGGCAGCTCCAGGTCAGCGGGTGAGCGCCGGGGCCGGGCGCGTGGCGATTCCGTGAGACCTACCGCGTGCGGGCCTGCGGAATGACATGCTGAGTCCGCTGCTGTTCCGGTTTCGGCTCCATCGCTCTCGCCGGACCCGCGTTGGCCGCCAGGATCAGGGTCGTCACGGCGACCACCGCGGCGGCGACGCCCCGGGTGTAGCGCTCGGTGGTGCTGGTGCGTTGCTGCACGGCGACCTCGCAACAGCCAAGGGTTAACCACGTTTAATACGCGGTTTAACCTAGGGGCTGTCGCAGTGGAACGGCAAGGGCACCAGGGGGAGTTGAGCGTGTCGGACCGTGATGATCCGGGGACCATCGGACGCCGGGTGCAGCAGTTGCGCGCCGACCGGGGCCTGACCCAGCGGCAGTTGGCCGAACCGGCGTACACCCCCGCCTACATCTCGACCCTGGAGGCGGGCCGGGTGCGCGCCTCCGACGAGGCGCTGCGGCACATCGCCGACCGGCTCGGGGTCGCCTTCGAGGAGCTGGCCACCGGCCGGCCCGCCCATCTCGTCACCGATCTGCGGCTGCGGCTCACCGAGGCCCAGCGCGTCCTCGCCACCGGCGACACCGACGCGGCGGCCGTCCAGTTCACCGACCTGCTCGCCGAGGCGACGGCCCACGACCTCGCCGAGGAGCGGGCCGCCGCGCTGATCGGGCTCGGCGACTGCGGCCTCGACGCCGGTGAACTGGACGCCGCGCGCGGCCACTTCGAGCAGGCCGAGCAGGTGCTCACGGCGGCCGGGGCGCCACTGCCCGCCCGGGCGCCGGCCGTGCGCGGGCGCGCCGTCTCGCACTACCTCACCGGTGAACTGCGGTACGCCGTCTACCTCCTGGAGTCCGCCCTCGACGAGCTGAACCGCGGCGGACTGCACGACCCGGACGCCCTTCTGCTGCTGTACGCCAGCGTCATCGGGCCCTACATGGACATGGGCGCCCACGCGCGGGCCGCCCAGGCCGCCGAGTACGCCCTGGCCCTCGCCCCGCAGGCCGGCGACCCCGCGCTGGTGGCCCGGATGCACCGGTCCGTGGCCCGCACCCTGCTCGCCGAGGGCCGGATCGCCGAGGCCGACGCCTCGCTCGCCAAGGCCGCCGAGCTGTACCGGCAGCTCCAGATCCGCACCGAGCTCGCCAACTGCCACTGGATGCGCGGCTACATCTACGCCCAGAACGGCGACCTGGAGCGCGCCGAGGCGGAGATGCGCGAGGCGCAGACCATGCTGACGGCCCAGCGCGCCGCCCTGTACACCAGCCAGGTCGCCGTCGAACTCGCCGACGTGCTGCACCGGCGCGGCAAGTCCGCCGAGGCCGCCGCTCTGCTCCACGAGGTCCTCAGCGACCTCAGCTCCGAGCGCGGCGCCCTGCACTCCGCCGCCGCCCACCGGCTGCTCGGCATCATCGCCGAGGACGCCCGCGAGACCGACACCGCCGAGGAGCACTACGTCCGTGCCCTGAGCCTGCTGGAACGCGCGGGCGCGGCCGGCGACCTGGCCGACCTGTGCCGCCTGCTGGGCGACCTGCTCCGCCGCACCGGTCGCGTCGAGGCGGCCCTGGACGCCTACCGCACCGGCCTGGGCCACCGCACGGCCCCCGGCACGACCACACTGGGGCCGGCGCCGGCGCAGCCACCGTTGTGACGGGGGTGGAACGGTGGCTGCCTGGTGGGAGCGCGCGTACCGGGTTTCGGGGGGTGGGGGCCGGGTAGTCGGGGCTGGTCCGGGGGCGGGTGGTCGGGAGCCTTCGGACCTCTGCCCGTCGCCACACCGGGAGGCATCCGTGCGGCGCGGAGAAGATCATCGTGGACCGGGGCCGGAGCGGCGTGCCGCGGACGTGATCGCCGAGAGGATGCGCGGCGCCGGGCCCGGCGAGGCGCCGGTGCGGCTGTGCCGGGCCGCCGTCGACCTGCTGCCCGTGACAGGCGCCAGCGTGTCGCTGCACCACGACGGGATGCCCCTCCAGCTCGGTGCGACCGGCCCACGGGCCGCGTATGTGACGGAGATCCAGGCCACCTTGGGCGACGGTCCCTGCCAGGGGGCCGCCCGCAGCCGCGCCCCCGTGCTCGCCGGCGATCTGACCGCAGGACGGGACGCGGCACGCTGGCCCGTCTTCGCCGAGCAGGCCACCGCGGCCGGAGTGCGGGCGGTGTACTCGCTGCCCCTCGGTGACGCCCATGTCTGCGTCGGCACCCTCGACCTCTACGGCGACACCCCCGGCGAGCTGTCCGGCCCGGACCTGCGCACGGCCCGGCTGGTCGCCGGGATGCTGACGCTGGCCCTGATGGAGCTCCCGCACGGCGAGATCACGGGTGAGCGGAGCGAGGAGGTGTGGCTGGGCGGCCTCGCCGCCGGTCACGACCCGCTCTACCAGGCCACCGGCATGATCATGGCCCAGCTCGCCGTCGGCACGGACGAGGCGCTGGCCCGGCTGCGGGCGCACGCGTTCGCGCAGGGCCGTACCGCCCTCGACGTCTCCCAGGACGTGGTGGCCCACCGGCTGCGCTTCGACACCGAGTGAACCCGGGCGCCCCGGACGGCGTCCTCCACGGCATGGAGACGATGGCAGTGATCCTCGCGGTGGCCGCCGGCGTCCTGCTCCTGCTGAGCATGCAGAGCCGGATGTCCCAGGCGGAGCGGCGTGCGGCCCGGCTCGAGCACAAGCTCGACCTGATCCTCGGGCACCTGGGGCTGCGGGAGGAGGACCCGCGCCTGGCCGAGGTGGCGGCGCTGCTGCGGGACGACAAGAAGATCCAGGCGATCAAGGTCTACCGGGAGATCACCGGCGCCGGTCTCGCGGAGGCCAAGGACGCCGTGGAGCGCATGGCCTGACCAGCACCCCCAGCGGGACTCACACCTCGGCCCGGCCCCGCTTCCTGACCTCCTCCAGCCGGCTCGTGCCCAGCTCGACGGCGGCCAGCGTGGCGTCGGACGGCACCTCGCCGAGGCCGCCGTTGGTGACGGCGATCGCGTCGTCGCCCACCCGGACGGCGGCCACGTCCAGCGTGAGCCGCGGCGCGTCCTCGTACTCGGAGACGGCGCCGACGACGATCCGCAGCGCCTGCCGGGCGTCCCCGATCTCCGGCAGGCCGACCGCCCTGACCTCCACGGACAGCGGCCCGCCCGCCGCGGTGGCGGTGAACGACCCGCACCGCTCCGGCACGTCCCCGAGCCGCCGCAGCGCCTGGTCCAGGGCGTCCGGGCGGTGGGCGACGACCTGGTAGCGCAGCTGGGCGCCGCCCCACTCGTCGTCCAGCCCGACGGCCGCCCGCGTGGTGGCGTCGGGGCCGAAGACCTCGTCCGCGTACAGCGCGTCGAGCAGGTCCCCGCACTCCGCGGGCTCGGCGGTCGCCTTCAGCATGGCCTCCCGCCAGGTCGCGAAGCCCCGCGTGGGCACCCACGACTCCCCGAGGTCGGCCTCGGTGACGAGCGCGGCCCTGGCCTGCGCCTCGGTGAGCGTCGGGGCGGCGGCCGGGGACTGCGAGGCGGGGACGTTCACGGGCGGCGGCGCGGCCTGTTCCTGACCGGCGAGCGCGCACGCGGAGACGGACAGCAGGGCGGCGGCCGAGAGCGCCGGGGCGACGAGTGCACGGGCCGGGGTACGGGGCATCGCAGGGCCTCCCTGGTCTGGGGTGAGGGACGCGCTCAAGATCGGCACGTGTTCCCAAGGCACCACCGCGGGCCCCGCCCCACCAGCGCGCCGGGCCGTCCGGGTGACACCACGGCCGCGTGGCCCGCCGCGCACGCCACCCGCCCCGAACAGCGGAGACGCCGCATGACGCCGCGCACGCGCCTCCGCGTGGCGACGCCATACGGCGACGCACTCCACCTGTACGACACCGTAAGGTCGGTTCGTAGGGCCCGCCACCGCACTGCTCCAGACAGGAGAACCGCCGTGACGAACGACGGCCGGCCGATCCCGGTGATCATCGACTGTGACACGGGCGTGGACGACGCCCTCGCGCTGCTGTTCGCGGTACGCCATCCGGGGCTGGACCTGCGCGCGGTGACCTGCGTGGCCGGCAACACGGACGTGGACGGCGTCGTGCGCAACACCCTGACCGTGCTGGAGGTGGCCGGCGCCCCGGACATCCCGGTCGCCCGCGGCGCCGCCCGCCCGCTGATCGAGCCGTCCCGCTCGGCCCGGCACGTGCACGGCGACGACGGCATGGGCGACATGAGCCTGCCCGCCCCGACCCGCGCCCCGGCCGACCTCGGCGCGGTGGACCTGCTGCGGCGGGAGATCCTGGCGTCCCCGCGCCCGGTGACCCTGATCCCGACGGCGCCCCTCACCAACATCGCCCTGCTGCTGCGCACCCACCCCGAGGTGACGGACGGCATCGAGCGGATCGTCTTCATGGGCGGCGCGGTGGCCTGCGGAAACGCCACGCCGGTCGCGGAGTTCAACGTGTGGCACGACCCGGAGGCCGCGGCGATCCTGCTCACCGCCGGGGTGCCGATCACCATGTACGGCCTGGACGTCTTCCAGCGGGTCGTGGTGCCGGGCGCGGACGTCCGCCGGCTGCGGGAGAGCACGGAACCGGGAGCCCGGCTCGCCGGAAACCTGCTCGCGCACCGGCCCGCCGCGCCGGACGTCGACGGCGACCCGGAGGCGGGCGGCATCGGGGACGCGGGCGCGGTCTGCACGGTCGTGGACCCGGCGGGCCTCACGACCCGGCTGCTCCCGGTGGAGGTCTCCCTGGCGCCGGGCCCCACCCGCGGCCAGACCCTCGTGGACCGCCGCGTCCGCCCCGGCGAGTCCGAGATCCACGCCGGGCTGCGCGAGCAGTCCCTGGTCGACGTGGCCCTCGACGTGGACGTGGACCGGTTCGTGAAGCTCTACCTGGAGACGGTCGCGGGCGTCTGACGGCCCGTCGGTCCCCTGCGCGTCCGTCGGCTCCTTCTCCACGCGCACGGGGGCCCGGGGTGGTGAACCCCGGGCCCCCGTCGGCGTCCTCGCTCAGGAGCGGGCCGAGCGGCGCCGCTTGGAAGCGACGACGAACGCCGCGCCGCCCGCGACCAGCACCACGGCGCCGAGCGCGATCGGGCCGGTCGCGCTGCTGCCACCGGTCTCCGCGAGGTCACCGCCGCCGCCCTGGGGCTTCGGCGCCGGCGCGCTCGTCGAACCGGACGGCTCCGGGGCCGGCGACTCGTCACCGGGCGTCTCGGAGGCGGGCGGGGCCGTCTCCTCGGCCGGGGTGGACGGCGCGGGCTCCGAGGGCGTGCCGGGCTCGGTGGCCGGCGGCTCGGTGGCGGGGGGCTCCTCGGTGGCCGGCGGTTCGGCCGTGCAGTCCTTCGTGCCGCCGTTCCAGGCGGCGATCAGCTTGTCCTTGATGACCGGGCGGTCCGGGCCCTTGGGCAGGTCGCCGTGCTCGAAGCCGTCGTTCGCGTCGTGCCGGCCGTCGAACTTCACGGCCCCGCGGTACAGGTCGATCTGCGCGAAGCAGCCGGCGTCCGGGACGGCGATGTCGAGGGTGTCGGTGGCGCCCGGCTTCACCGTGACCGTGTCGAAGTCGACGAAGACCTGCTCGCCGGAGGTGGCGAAGGTCGAGCCGTGGGCGAGGTAGGACGCGAGCGAGGCGGTGCAGGTCGAGGCGTCGGAGGCGGCGCGCACGGTGATGTGGGCCTTGCCGTCGCCGGTGACCTTCAGGTTCTGGTCGTCGACCTTCACGGAGGCCGTGAAGTGCGTGCCGTCGAGCGAGAACTCGCAGCGGTCGGTGGCGGTCCGGGTGCCGGCGCCGGTGCCCGGCCGGTAGCTGCCGCCGGAGTTCCAGCCGTCCCCGCCCGAGCCGTGGGCCCAGGCGCCGGAGGCGGAGGCGACGGTGGCGGCGCACAGGGCGAGCGACGCGGCGCCCGCCCCCAGCAGGCGCCGTCCGGTGACACGTCTCGCTATGGACATGCGTATCCCCTCGTGGGGTGGAGAGTGGTCGAAGAACACTGGGCCCACTGGTCACATGCGCCACAGCGTGAGCACATCGTCTTGGGGTGGATCACTCGTGTCAACCTGCGGAAACACAAGGGAAGTTCAAACGGTCATCACAATCTCGTCACACGAGGAATGATTCGATCCGCTCTGCGCGGTGTTCGCTTTCCGGGCCAAGTGGACAGTCATGGTGATGTCGCCGTACCCATCCACGAGGAGACCGCGTGACTGTCCGCACCACCACGCCCGACCTCTCGTCCAGCAACCCCGACTGGTGGCGCCAGGCCGTCATCTACCAGGTGTACCCGCGCAGCTTCGCCGACGGCGACGGCGACGGGCTCGGGGACCTGAAGGGCGTCGCCCAGCGCCTCGGCCACATCGCCGCCCTCGGCGCCGACGCCCTGTGGCTGAGCCCCTTCTACCCGTCCGAGCTGGCCGACGGCGGCTACGACGTCGCCGACTACCGGGACGTCGACCCGCGCCTCGGCACCCTGGACGACTTCGACGTCCTCGTCGCCGAGGCCCACCGCCTCGGCCTGAAGGTCATCGTCGACCTCGTCCCCAACCACACCTCGCACCAGCACGTCTGGTTCCAGGAGGCCCTGCGCGCCGGACCCGGCTCGGCCGCCCGCGAGCGCTACGTCTTCCGTGACGGACGCGGCGCGCACGGCGAACTCCCGCCCACCGACTGGCAGTCCGTGTTCGGCGGCAGCGCCTGGCAGCGGGTGCCCGACGGGCAGTGGTACCTGCACCTGTTCACCCCGCAGCAGCCCGACCTCGACTGGGGGAACGAGGAGGTCCGCGCCGACTTCCGGACCACGCTGCGGTTCTGGTCCGACCGGGGCGTCGACGGCTTCCGCGTCGACGTCGCCCACGCCCTAGCCAAGGACCTCGGCGAACCGCTGCGCGACCTCGGCACACCCGAGCTGAGCCGCGAGGACGCGCTCCCCGGCCTCCCGCCCGGCAGCCACCCCTTCTACGACCGCGACGAGGTCCACGAGATCTACCGCGACTGGCGCAAGATCCTCGACTCCTACCGCCCGCCCCGCATGGCGGTCGCCGAGGCCTGGGTGAACCCGAGCGCCCGCCGCGCCCTGTACGCCCGTCCGGACGAACTCGGCCAGGCGTTCAACTTCGAGTACCTCCAGGCCCGCTGGGACGCCGACGAGCTGCGCCGGATCATCACCGACTCCCTCGCCACGGCCCGCTCGGCCGGCGCGTCCGCCACCTGGGTGCTGTCCAACCACGACGTCGTCCGGCACCCCTCCCGGCTGATGCTGCCGCCCGGCACCGACGACAACGCCTGGCTGCTGTCCGGCGGGCACGCCCCCGAGGTCGACGAGGAGGCGGGCCTGCGCCGCGCCCGCGCCGCCACCCTGCTCATGCTGGCGCTGCCCGGCTCGTCGTACCTCTACCAGGGCGAGGAGCTCGGACTCCCCGAGGTCGCCGACCTGCCCGTCGAGGTCCTCCAGGACCCGGTGTGGGAGCAGACCGGGCGGGTGCGCAAGGGCCGCGACGGCTGCCGGGTGCCCCTGCCGTGGACGACGACCGGCCCCTCGTACGGCTTCGGCGCGGGCGGGGCCTGGCTGCCGCAGCCGGAGCGCTTCGCGGCGTACGCCGTCGAGGCGCAGGACGGCGTGGAGGGCTCGACCCTGGAGCTGTACCGCCGGGCCCTGCGGCTGCGCCGCAAGCTCCTGGACGGCGAGGACCTGCGCTGGATGCCGGACACCCCGGCCGGGGTGCTGCACTTCCGCCGCTCCGACGGCTGGCGCTGCGTGGCCAACCTCTCCGCCGAGGCCGTCGACCTGCCACCGGGGGAGGTCCTGCTCACCAGCGCCCCCCTGGAGTCGGGCCGGCTCGCCCCGGACACGACGGCCTGGCTCGACTAGGGCGTGTCCGCTCGGCAGGCGGGACTTTGCGGACACGACCTTGGGCGTGTTCGGAGGTCTCGCCTCCATCCACCCGGGCACGCCGCCGCGCCCGGACGGGTGGTCGGCGTCCTCCCTCCGGCCCCGTCCGGCCGCCGAGCGCGGGCCGGGCGGGGTGCCGGCCGCGAGAATCGCGGGCGAGGGTGGGGTACCGCCGAGGTATGTGAGGAGCTCCCCCGACGATGAGCAGGACCTTCAAGACGACGATCCTCGCCACGCTGGCCGCCGCCGGCGCACTGTTCGCGGCCGGCCCGCCGGGCACGGCACAGGCGGCCGGCGGCTCACCCGACCCCGTGGGCCACGAGCTGTGGGCGTCCGCCACGATCGAGCCCGGCCGCGCGGGCATCGTCCAGGTCGGCGGCTACGAGGGCGCGCCGCTCGGCGCGGGCAGCGTGCTGACGCTGACGGCACCGGCCGGCACCCGCGTGACGGGTGTGCCGTTCGCGGCGGCCGGCTTCCGGGGCACGGTGGCCGCCGGTGGCCACAGCGCCTCGTACGCCTTCGAGGGGACGGCCGCCGCCGGGGCCTGGCACGGCCGTACCTTCCCCTTCACGCTGACGGTGTCGCCGGACGCCGAACCGGGCACCCGGCTCCCCGACTGCTCCCTGGAGCTGCGGGACGCCAAGGGCACGGTCCACCAGCGCGGCGGCTGCGCGGTGACGGTCGGCCTGCCCGCGCCCACCCTGTCCCGCCCCGACTCAGGAGTGGCGCTGGGCGGCTCGCCCGAGACCTCGGGCACCGCCTACCCGGGCGCCCAGGTCACGGTGGTGGACGCGCTGGAGCAGGAGGTCTGCTCGGCGACCGCCGCACCGGACGGCACCTGGTCGTGCGTTCCGGGTGTCGCCCTGGCCGCCGGGCCGGGCCGCCTCCAGGCCACGGCCACCCTGAACGGGGTGTCCGCGACCAGCGAGCAGATCGACATCACCGTCGCCGGCTGACGGCCGTACCGGAAGCCGTACGGGGCACCGCTCAGTAGCGCACCGCCCGCGCCACCTCCGCGCGCACCTGGCCGCCGAGGTCGCGGTTGCTGCGGGCGGTGCCCTTGCCCGTGGCCCCCGCCGCCACGTCGGACACGGTCACCACCGCCGCGTCCAGCAGGTTGCCGTCCTCGTCCTTGAAGTCGACCTGTACGGCGAAGGACTTCGTCGCGTCGGTGGTGTTCTCCACCGTGATCTCCGCCTCCGCGCGGCCGTCGGAGTCCGTCGTGGTGCCGCCCACCCGTACGGCGCCCTTGGCGTTCACCCCGCCCTTGATCTCGTCCAGCGCGCGGCCCGCCTCCGCCGTCGCCGAGGCGTACGCGGACGCCGCCTTGCTCGCGGCCGAGGAGACCGAGGAGGGGGTGCCGTCGTCCGAGCACGAGGTGAGGGCCATGGCGGTGAGCGCGGCGGCGGTCAGCGCGACGGCGGTACGGGTCCACGGGGTGCGGGGAGAGGACATGACGGCTCCAGAGGGCTGCGGCGGTCCCTCAAGTGAAGGGCGCGGCCGGTCCGCCCGCACCCCGGCCGTCACCCGATCGGCCCGTGCCCCCTGGTGGGCGGCCCCGGGCGCCCGGATCGTCGTACCGACCGCAGCACCCGTTCGACGACCGATCGCGGACACCGCGAGAAGTGGGGTACGGCAGCCATGACCCAGCAGCAGCAGCCACCGCAGGCGCACGCCACCGACGCGGCCCACAGCGCCGCCGGTCTGTCCGCGCCCCGTACGCCACGGCCCGCCCCGGCGGCCGGGACCGGCCGCTCGTCCGACTGGCTGACCGGCGGTCTCGTCTTCGCCGGTGTGCTGATGCTGGTCGACGGGGTGCTCGCCATCCTGCAGGGCATCAGCGCCCTCGCCGCCGACGACGTGTACGCCCGGGTCGGGGACTACGTCTTCAAGGGGAGCCTGACGACCTGGGGCTGGGTGCTGCTCGCCCTCGGCGTGCTCGCCGTGTGCGTGGGCTACGGCATCCTCAGGGGCGCCTGGTGGGCCCGGATCACCGGCATCTTCCTGGCGTCGCTCGGCATGGTCGCGCACTTCCTCTTCCTGCCGTACGCGCCGGTCTGGTCCGTGATCATGGTGGCCGTGGACTTCTTCGTGATCCTGGCCCTGGCCCTCGCCCCGGACCCCGCCTGACCCGCGCGGTGGCCGGAGCGGGGGTGGCCGGGTCAGCGGTAGCCGCCGCTGCCGAACGACCCGCTGTGGCCCGGATCCCACCGCTTGCGGTGCTGGTCCTCGCTGCGCCTGCTGCTCGCGGCATGCAGCTCGTGCGGCAGAAGACGGGTCGCGCCCGTGGTGTGCGGCACCTCGTCGGGCTCCCGCACCTCACGGATCTCGCGGACGGCACCCGTGTCGGGCAGGTGCGTCTGTTCCTCGGGGGTGGGCCGTGGCGACTCCTTGTCGCGGACCCGCATGCCGAACTGCACCGCCCACACCAGTGCTCCGGCGATGAAAATGCCACCTGCCAGGGCGGCGATCCAGCGAAGGACCTCGCTCGCCGTGGCCGCCAGTTCAAGCGTCGCCGTACTCATGCCTCAATTATCACCAAAACGGACGAACAGGCTACGGCTGGGAGGAATCGCCCTGCGTCGCATCGTCCGTCGTGTCGCCCAGCTCCGTGAACAGCGTCAGCTGCAGGGCGCCCGGTGCCTCGAGGCGGGAGTTCAGGGAGTTCCACGGTGTGCGGACCGGCTCGGCCAGCACCTCGGCGCCGGCCGCCGCGAGCCGGGCGGTGACCTCGGGGGTGTCGTCCACCTGGAAGGCGACCCGGACGTGTCCGGCGACCCGCTGGCCCACCTCGACCTCGTCGATGAACTCGGCGTGGCGCGGATCGGTCAGCTCCAGGGTGGCCCGGCCCGCGTCCAGGATGGTGACCCGGCCGTCCGGCGAGGAGAACGCCGCCTGTTCGGGCAGGCCGAGCACGTCCCGGTAGAAGCGCAGCGCCTCGTCGTAGTCCTCGGCCGTGACCACCAGCCGGAGTTCACGCACCCGGCCGGGCCGCTCGGCGGGGGTCTCGGGCATGGCGTCCTCCTTCGTCGACGGATGTGTCCGGTCAACTCGCGGGCCCGGTAGGGGAATTCCCGGCCCGTGCCTCCTGTCGCCCGGTCGCGGGGGTCCGCGTTCCAGGTGTTCCAGGTGTTCCAGGTGTTCCAAGCGTTCCAGGCTTCCAGGAAACCCCCCTCCCCCGTGGCTTTGCCATCTCTTTACAACCCGGCAGGGGGCCGCGTCGTCTCTTCGCTCGACCCGTCACCACCCGCCCGCCGTTCCGGCCGGGCGAACGACGAAAGAGAGCGACCCGATGCGCCGAACCGTGTTCAGTGCCCTGGCCCTCACCTGCACCGCCCTGCTGGCGAGCGCCGCCCCGGCCCTCGCCGACAGCTCCACCCCCAGCCCCGTGCCCACCCGCGTGGCGGAGGAGGCCGCCTCGCCGGTGCCCTCGACCGGCCCCGCCGACGAGGCCGCCTCCCCCGTGCCGGCCGAGCGTGGCCAGGTCGCCGTCCGCCCGTCCGGGGCGCCCGACACCGGCGTGGCCGACACGTCCTCCTCCACCACGGGCGGCCTGGTCGGCGGCGGCGCGGCCGCGGTGCTCCTCGCCGGAGGCGCGGCGACGTTCGTCGTCCGGCGCCGGCGGACGCACGGCGCATGACGCCGCTGTCCCGGCGCGCGTTCGGCACGGCCGCGCTCGCCTCGGTCCTGGTCGGATGTGGCGGCGGGACCTCGGAGCCCGCGAGCGCGCCCGCCCGCCGGACGCGGGGCACCCGGCAGACCGGCGACCGGTCCGCCGACGCGTCCGCGAACCCCGCACGCGCCCTGGGGCGTTCGGCCCCCGTCCGGCTGCGCATCCCCGCCATCGACGTCGACACCCCGCTGATCCGGCTCGGGCTGGAGCAGGACGGCACCGTCGAGGTGCCGCCCATCACCGCCCACGACCGCGCGGGCTGGTACCGGCACTCGCCCACCCCCGGTGAGGTCGGCCCGTCGGTCGTCCTCGGCCATGTCCATGTGGGCGAGTTCGGCGACGGCGTGTTCCGCGACCTCGTGCGGCTGCGCCAGGGCGACACGATCGAGGCGCGCCGGCAGGACGGCAGCACCGCGCGGTTCACCGTCGTCTCGGTCCGCACCGTCGCCAAGGCCCACTTCCCCGCCGACGACGTCTACGGGGACGTCGACCGGCCCGAGTTGCGGCTGATCACCTGCGGCGGCCCCAAGGAGGGACAGGAGTACCGCGACAACGTGATCGTGTTCGCGGTGCTCAGCTCCACGTCCCCCTGAACCGGCCCGCCGGGGCGGAGACCGGTACGGGCGCGCAACGCGCGCGGCCGTACCGGCATCCTCCCCCGTGACACCCCGGCCACCGCACCCGGTCGCCGGCCCGACCATGGAGAGCGTTGAAACGGTCCCGAGACGAGGCGGCGTCCGAGCTGTTCGCCGCCCTCTACCCCCGTCTGGCCGGCTGGTGCCGCCGGCTGGTCGACGACGACGAGACGGCGCACGAGATCGCGTCGGAGTCCTTCACCCGGCTCTGGGCCCGCTGGAGCCGCGTCGAGGAACCGCGCGGCTTCCTCTACGTCACCGCGGCCAACCTGGTCCGCGACCACTGGCGCAAACTGGAGCGCGAACGCCGGGCCGTGCGGCGCGCGACCACCGAGGCCGCCGTCGCGCCCCACCTCGAACAGGCCGACCCCTCGGTCCGGCTGCTGGTGCAGTCCCTGCCGGAACGGCTGCGCATCCCCATCCTTCTCCACTACTACGCTGACATGCCGATCCGGGAGGTGTCCGTGCTGACCGGGCGCAAGGAAGGAACCGTCAAGGCCGACCTGCACGCGGCCCGCGAACTGCTCCGCGTCCACCTGAGGAGAAGCCTTGACCACTCGCATTGACGGCGACGACCCGGACGGCCGCGCCCTCGCCGACGACGACCCGCTGGTCGTCGTCCTGCGCCCGCCGTCCGAGCATCTGGCCCCGCCGCCCGGCCGCTACGAGGCGATCCGCCGCCGCGCGTCCCGCCGGCGCCTGGCGCGTACGGCCGCCGGGGTGGGCGTCACCTGTGCCGTGGCGCTCCTGGCCGCCCTGCCGTTCACCTCGCAGCGCCCCGACCCGCCGGCGACCCCCGCTCCGCCGCTCGCGCCTCCCGCGGGCGGCCGTTCGGCACCGGCGACCCCGGTGCCCGCGCCGGTGCCGACGCCCAGCACCGGGCCGTCCCCGCGGCGCACCCCGTCGTCGCCCCCGGCACGGACGGGCCCCTCGGTGCCCACGGAGAGGTCCCAGGACGGTGTGACGCGCGCACCGGAGGACGAGGTGGCGGCCCGGCCCACGGCGGAGACGACGGCGTCCCCGTCGGCGCGGGGCGAGGCGCCGCGGCGTGTGCCCACCCGCGAGGCGGCGGAGCGGGACGCGTCCTAGGGCGAGTGACGCGTCCTCGGGTGCGCATAGGGAACCCCCCTGGTGAGCCGCCCGGTCGGGATCGGGCGGGCCGCAGGGGGTGGGACGGACGGAGGGACGTCCGCGCGGAGTACCGTGCGGCGAGAACGACCGGCGGACCCTCCGCCCCGCCCGGAAGGACCGGAAGCTGAACGCCTCGCTCGCGGAGACGTTGTCCGTGGCCCTGCTCGTGCTCGTGCTGGCCGGCGCCGTCGTCCGTCCCTTCGGACTGCCCGAGGCGGTGACCGCCGTGCCGGCCGCGGCCCTGGTCGTCGCCACCGGTGCTCTCTCCCCCGCCCACGCGCTGGACGAGGCCGAACGCCTCGGCCCGGTCATCGGCTTCCTCGCGGCCGTGCTGGTCCTCGCCCAGCTCTGCGACGACGAGGGGCTGTTCCAGGCGTGCGGGGCGTGGATGGCGCGGACGGCGGCGGGCCGGCCGCGCCGGCTGCTCGGCCAGGTGTTCCTGGCCGCGTCCGCGATCACGGCCGTGCTCAGCCTGGACGCCACCGTCGTCCTGCTCACCCCCGTCGTGTTCGCCACCGCCGCCCGGCTCGGCGCCCGCCCCAAACCGCACGTCTACGCCTGCACCCACCTGTCCAACACGGCGTCCCTGCTGCTGCCGGTGTCCAACCTGACCAACCTGCTGGCGTTCGCGGCGAGCGGGCTGACCTTCACCCGGTTCGCCGCGCTGATGGCGCTGCCGTGGCTGGCGGCCATCGCCGTCGAGTACGCGGTCTTCCGGCGCTTCTTCGCCACCGACCTGGACGCGGGCGCACAGGCCCCGTCCGGCGGCGACGCCCCCGAACTGCCGCTGTTCGCCCTGGTGACGGTGGCCTGCACGCTGGCCGGTTTCGTGGTGACGTCCGCCGTCGGCGTCGACCCGGCCTGGGCGGCCCTGGCGGGCGCGGCCGTGCTCGCCGTACGCGCCCTGCTGCGGCGCCGCACCACCGCGAAGGCGCTGCTGAACGCCGCGTCCGTGCCGTTCCTCGCGTTCGTCCTCGCCCTCGGGATCGTCGTCCGCGCGGTCGTGGACAACGGGCTGGACACCGCCCTCGGGCGCCTCGTCCCCGACGGCACCGGACTGGCCGCCCTGTTCGGCGTCGCCGCGCTGGCCGCCGTCCTCGCCAACGTCATCAACAACCTGCCGGCCGTCCTGGTGCTGCTGCCGCTGACCGCGGGGTCCGGGCCCGGCGCCGTCCTCGCGGTGCTGCTCGGCGTGAACATCGGGCCGAACCTGACCTACGCGGGGTCTCTGGCCACCCTGCTGTGGCGGCGTATCGTGCACGCCCACGACACCGAGGTACGGCTGGGCGAGTTCACCCGGCTCGGCCTGTACGCCGTACCCGCGAGCCTGTGCGCCGCCGTGGTGGCACTGTGGGCCTCACTGGCCGTGATCGGAGGAGGCTGAAGCCGATGGCCGTGGTCGTCTGGATCGTCGAGGGCACCTGGCCGGCCTGCGTGGACGCCGCGCGCCGGCACGCGCCCGAGGACGCCGAGATCGTCCTGCTGCACGTCACCGGGGACGACGTGGCCGACGCCGCGCACGGCGCGTTCGCCGGGCTGCTGGGCCGAGGACACCGCGAACGCGACCCCGGCACCCGGGTCGAGCACCTCGCCGCCGCCTCCGCCGAGACCCTCCTCGGCGCCGCCGCCGAACGGCTGGGCCGGCCCTGCACCCGTACCGAGCGCACCGGCCGCGTCGAACGCGAGGTCGTCGCCGCGGCGGACGGCGCCGACCTGCTCGTCCTGGCCCGCGACGGCGACCGGACCCGGCTCGGCCCGCACAGTCTCGGCCCCGCCAGCCGCTTCGTCGTCGACCACGCCCCGTGCCCGCTGCTGCTGGTCTGGCCCGAACCGGCACCGGACCTCACGACGATGCCCGGACCACCACCGCACTGACCTCGCCGGCGTCGTCAGAGACCGAACTCCTGCGGCGACAGGTTGAGCACCCCGCACGCCTCCCGCAGCACCTGCTCCTCGGCCGGGGCCACATAGCCGTCCGCGCCCGCCACGACGAAGCCGGTCTGGACGACGGCACGGGCCTCGGTCGGCTTCTTCGCGGCCTTGGCGATCTCCTGGAGCGCGTCCGCCCTGCCCTGCGCGAAGTTGGCCGCCAGCTGGTCGACGTGCTTGTTGAAACGCTGGCGCAGCTGCTCGGACGGGAAGTTCTGCAGGACGTCGTTGGTCAGGATCAGCGACTCCACATGCTGCCGCTCGGCCGGGTCGACGTGCCCGTCGGCGGCGGCCACCAGCGCGCACATGGCCATGCTCGCGTCCCGGTAGGCGCCGCTCTTCAACTCCGTCTTGAGCGAGGTCAGCTGGTTCTTCAGCGTGCTCACCAGCTGGGCCTTCGAGCCCCCGGACCCGGAGCCCGGCCGCCCGTGCCCGCCGGAGCCGCGGCCCTGGGCCTGCTGCTGCAACCCCTTGGCCTGGTCCTTGATCCGGTCCCACATCGCCATGCGTGCCACCTCGGCTTCGTATCCGTCGGCTCGGTCGTCGGCGCGCTCCCGCACGTCACGTCACGAGGAGAACTCCCGCCGCATTCGCGGAGTTCCGCCGGGAGCGATGATTTCCGCCGCCGCCACCGGTCTGGATCGACGACACGACAAGCCACCTGAACGGACGGGACGACATGAGCGCACCGGTGAAGGGCCCCGCCTCCTACTTCCCCGCGATCGAGAAGAAGTACGGCCGTCCGGTCGCGTACTGGAAGGACCTCATCCGGATCTCGCCGCTGACCCGGCACATGGAGCTGGTCGGCTGGCTGAAGACCGAGCACGGCCTCGGGCACGGGCACGCCAACGCGCTCGTCGCCCACACGCTGGCCGAGCCGTCCGGCGACTGAGCTCAGGCTCCGGCGGGCCCCTGCGCGCCGGGTGCCCGGAAGCGCACCTGGCGGCGGGCGGCCTCGTCGACCTCGTCCAGGGTGAGCAGGGGAGTGGCCCGGGTGTGCAGGGCCCCGCTCGCCTTGACCGCGAGGCCGGCGGCGGCCATCGCGGACGCGTCGGGCAGGTCGACGATCAGGACGATGTCGTACTCGCCGAAGGCGAAGTACATCGCCTCGACCGTCCCGCCGAGCCCCGACACGACCTGCTCGACCGCCGCGCGGCGCCCGCTCGCGCCCTCCTCCAGCAGCCCCTGGGTGCCCTCGGCCGTGTAGGTGGCCTGGATGAGGAACTTCGGCATCGGACACTCCTGACCTGCTCGCCGGCACGGCGCCGGCAGGGCGCTCCGCCCGAGACCTTCCCGTCCCGCCACGGCCCCCTCACCCGGCGCGTCCGCATCCACCCGAATTTCACCCGAAGGGCCCCGGAAAACTCGGCGAACTCGCATACAACCCTTGGACCCGGCTGACGGTCTCCTCAGAGTCGACCCTTCGTAAAGCCATGGCCAAGGCCAGCTGGACGAGGCCGGTCGCAGCCCCGTCTGCGATGCCCCGCCGGGCATCCCGCATGCCGCAGGAGAACCGCATGCACCACGCGTACGCGCCCGCGCACCCGCGCCGGCACGCCGGTCCACGCCGTGCCCCCGGGACGGCCGCCGCGGCCGTACGGACCGGCCACCGGGCCGTTCCGCGCGGCACCGCCCGCCCGGCCGTCCCGCGCGCCACCGCACGCCGTACCCGGGCCACCGGAAGCCCGCGCCCACGCGCCCTCCCCGCCGCCTGACCCCCGCCCGGCCACCGGCCGCCCGCCTTCCCCGCCGACCGGCGGAGACGGGCGGCGGCCACCCCCGCGGCGGACCCCACGTCCCGCACCGCGTCACCCGCGCGGTCGCGGACGTCCCGCCGCCCGCCGGGCCCGTCCCCCACCGTCCCCACGGGCCCGGCCCCCGACCCGTCCCACCAGGAGCACCCACCTTGCGCAAGCGCCCCCTCCTCCTCGTCGCCACCCTCACCACCGGCCTGCTCACCGCGCTCCCCGCGACCGGCGCCTCGGCCGCGCCCTCCAAGCTCGCCGGCGACTTCAACGGCGACGGCTACCGTGACGTCGCCGTGTCCGCCCAGTGCGCCCAGGTGGGCTCCCAGTCCTGCGCGGGCGCCGTCATCGTGCTGTACGGCTCCTCCTCGGGTCTGTCCGCGAGCCGCAAGGCCGTGATCACCCAGAACTCCACCGGCGTCCCCGGCACCGCCGAGTCCGGCGACCTCTTCGGCTCCTCCCTCGCCGCCGCCGACCTCGACCGCGACGGCTACTCCGACCTCGTCGTCGGCGCGTCCGGAGAGACCGTCGGCACCAACGTGAGCGTCGGCTCCGGCACCGTCCTGTGGGGCTCCCAGTCCGGCCTGAGCGGCGGCAAGGGCCTGCCCCAGCCGTCGGGTCTCGCCCGGTACGGCGGCTACTCGTGGGGTGCCGCGGCCGCCGACTTCGACGGCGACGGCGACGCCGACGTCACGCTGACCGGCCAGAACCACACCCACCTCTACCAGGGCCCGTTCACCCGCACCGGCGGCCCGCTCAGCCACCAGCGCGTCGGCGAGGTCGGCACGACGTACGACGTCGTCGCCGGCGACCTGAGCGGTGACCGCGCGGCCGAACGCGTCTACCCGATGCTGGTGGACGGCGACCCCGGCGGGACGGTCCTCAGCTACCGCTGGACCGGCACGAGCTACAAGTTCGGCGAACTCGCCCAGGCCGACGGCCTGACCGGCTCCATCGCCGACATCAACGGCGACGGCTACGGCGACCTCGTCCTCGGCGACTCCTCCGACCCGAGCGCCGACAAGCCCGGCGGCCACAAGGGCGGCCAGATCACCGTCTGGTACGGCGGCCCCAACGGCCCCGACCCCGCCCAGCAGCCGACCGTCGTCCACCAGGACTCGACGAACGTCCCCGGCTCCGGCGAGACCGGCGACTCCTTCGGCTCCGCCCTGAGCACCGGCGACATCAACGGCGACGGCTACGCCGACGTCGTCGTGGGCGCCTCCGGCGAGGACATCGACAAGGCGAAGGACGCGGGCTCGGTCACCGTGCTGTTCGGCTCGGCGTCCGGCCTGAAGACGTCCGGCTCGAAGTCCTACACGCAGAACACCGCGGGCGTCCCCGGCACCGCCGAGACCGGCGACCGCTTCGGCCAGGCCGTCGACCTCACCGACGTCACCAAGGACGGCCGGGCCGACCTCACCGTCGGCGTCGACGAGAACGGCACCGGCGGCGTCTGGACCCTGCGCGGCTCCGCCACCGGCCTGACCACCAGCGGCGCCCAGGGCATCACCGCCGCCGGCGTCTCCGTGAAGGGCTACTACTTCGGCTCGGTGATCGCCCAGTGACGCGCCCCGCTCCCAGCCCCGCACTCCCGAAGCCCTCCTTCCCGAAAGGGGACACGACCTTGCGCAAGCGCAGCGTCCTGCTGGCGGCGGCCCTCACCACGGGCCTGCTGACCGCGCTCCCGGCCACCACGGCCACCGCCGCCCCCTCGGGCCTGGCCGGCGACATCAACGGCGACGGCTACCGCGACACCGTCATCGCCGCGCCCCTCGCCAAGGTCGCCGGCAAGAGCAAGGCCGGTTACGTCGCCGTCGTCTACGGCAGCTCCAGCGGCCCGAACACCGGCAAGCGCCAGATCATCAGCCAGGACACCGCCGGCATCCCCGGCGTCCCGGAGAGCGGCGACTACTTCGGCGACCGCGTCACCACCGGTGACCTCGACGGCGACGGCTACACCGACATCGTCGTCGGCGTGCACGGCGAACGGATCGGCTCGACCGACGACTTCGGCGCCCTGACCGTGCTGTGGGGCGGCGCGAACGGAGTCACGTCCGGCACCGACGTCTCCTCCCCGCTGCCCGAGTACCGCAACGAGCTCGGCTGGTCCGTGGCCACCGGTGACTTCGACGGCGACGGGGCCACCGACCTCGCCGCGGTGAACCACGCCGCCCCGGAGCTGAACGTCTTCAAGGGCCCGCTGACCCGCACCGGCAAGGCCGCCGCGCTCGTCGGCGTCGACACGTACGAGCAGACCGGCATCAACGCCGACCAGATCACCTCCGGCGACGTCACCGGCGACGGCCGCACCGACCTCCTCGTCATGGGCCAGGAGGAGTACAGCGGCGGCTACCGCACCCGCAGCGTCCTCTACAAGGGCTCCACCACCGGCCTCACCCCCGGCGCCAAGGTCGCGGGCGGCTACGCGTCCGTCATCGGCGACGTCGACAAGGACGGCTACGGCGACATCGTCACCGGCAACTTCATGGAGAAGTCCGCCGACGAGCCCAACGGCGGCCTCGGCGGCGCCATCACGGTGACCTACGGCGCGGCCGGCGGCCTGAGCACCCGCACCCCGGTCCGCATCACCCAGGACACCGCGAACGTGCCGGGCGCCTCCGAGAAGAACGACGCCTTCGGCTGGAGCCTGGACGCCGGCGACACCAACGGCGACGGCTACACCGACATCGCGGTCGGCGTCGCCGAAGAGGACCTCGGCGGCAAGCGGGACGCCGGATCCGTCGTCGTCCTGCGCGGCTCCTCCTCCGGCCTGACCGGCACCGGTTCCAAGTCGTTCACGCAGGACACCAGCGGCGTCCCCGGCACCGCCGAGTCCTACGACTACTTCGGCCACTCCGTGCTGCTCACCGACGCCAGCAAGGACGGCCGCGCCGAGCTGGTCGTCGGCGCCCGCGGCGAGAACGACGGCGCCGGCTCCGTCTGGACGCTGCGCGGCACCGCCTCCGGCATCACCGCCACCGGCGCCAAGTCCTTCGGCAGCGCCACGCTCGGCGGCGCCTCCGGCCTCGCCTACTTCGGCGACGTCCTGACCGGCTGACCCGCCCACACCCGGACCTCCGACGGGGCCGGCCGCCGTCCGCGGCGGCCGGCCCCCTCGGGCCCTCCCGACACGGCAGGAGAGACCCCACATGCTCCGGCACCACCGCACGCGCAAGCGCCTCCACTCCCTCGCGCTCGCCACGGCCACCGTCGCCGCGGCCCTCACCGCCGCCCCGCTGCTGACGGCGGCCCCGGCGGCCGCGGCCCCCGCGAAGTACGCGGACGACTTCAACGGCGACGGCTACCGCGACCTCGCGACGGCGGCGCCGTACACCCCGGTCGGCGGCAAGACCGACGCGGGCGCCGTCGTGGTCACCTACGGTTCCAAGAGCGGCATCAGCGCCTCGAACCGCACGATCGTCACGCAGAACACCGCGGGCGTCCCCGGCACCGCCGAGCAGGGCGACCGCTTCGGCAAGGCCCTCGCCTCCGGCGACCTCAACCGGGACGGCTACGCCGACCTCGTGATCGCCAGCCCCGGCGAGGACGTCGGCTCGGACGTGGACGGCGGCGCCGTCACGATCGTCTGGGGCGGCAAGAACGGCCTGTCCGGCGGTCAGTCCGTCCCCGACGGCGCCCCCTCCGCCCACGACGAGTACGGCATGTCCCTGACCGTGGGTGACTTCACCGGCGACGGCAAGGCCGACCTCGCCGTCGGCAGCACCGGCAAGGACGTCTGGATCCACAAGGGCGGCTTCCTGAAGGCCTCGGGCGCCGCGTCCCGCGAGGCCCTCACCACCGACCTGCACACCGGCTCCATCTACGGCTCCCAGAGCCTCGCCGCCGGCGACGTCGACGGAGACGGCACCGACGACCTGGTCATCAGCGGCACCCAGGACGGGACCTACGCCGACGGCACCTTCGTCTACCTGGGCTCCTCCTCCGGCCTGAAGCGCCAGACCCTCCTGGTCAACGGCGCCTACGAGATCGCCGCCACCGGCGACCTGAACGGCGACGGCTACGACGACATCGTCACCTCGACCTTCGGCGACGGCGTGAAGAGCCTCGGCGGCTCCATCAGCGCCTACCTCGGCACCCCGAACGGCATCAGCACCCGCGCCCAGACGACGATCACCCAGGACACGGCCGGCGTCCCCGGCGCCGACGAGGAAGGCGACTGGTTCGGCAACGCGCTCTCCCTCGGCGACATCGACAAGGACGGCTACGCCGACCTCGCCGTCGGAACCATCCACGAGACGATCGGCGACGCCGAGATCGCCGGCAGCGTCACCGTGCTCCGCGGCTCCGCCGCCGGCCTGACCGCGACCGGCGCGAAGACGTTCACCCAGGACACGGCCGGCGTCCCCGGCACCGCCGAGTCCGCCGACCGCTTCGGCTCCTCCGTCCGCCTGTCCGACCTGACCGGCGACGGCCGGGCCGACCTGTCCGTGGGCGCCGACGGCGAGAACCACCCGGCGGGCTCGATCTACAGCCTGCGCGGCTCCGCCACCGGCGTGACCACGACGAACGCGACCAGCTTCGGCCCCGGCTCGCTCGGCCTGCCCTCGGGCTACCTGCGCCTCGGCCAGGACATGCTCCGCTGACGACACCTACGCGGCATCCCCTCACGACGTCCCCTCGGGGCCACCCCCTAGGGGATGTCACAGCTCGGCAGCAAAGCCCGGCCCCGACCCCGGGGCCGGGCACGCCGTTCGCCAGGACCAGGTACGTTCGAAGACGTGGCTGGATTCAGGATCGGACGGGGCGGCAGGAACAACGGCACCCCGCAGACGCAGCAGACGCCCCAGGGACCGTCGTACGGCTACCCTCCGCCGCCGCAGCAGCCGTACGGCGGCTCGGGCGGCGGAGGCGGCTGGCCGCAGGCGCACGGCGGCCGGCACGGCGGGCACGGCGCCTACGGCCCCGGCGGACACGGCCCCGGGAACCACGGTGAGCCGGAGTACTTCGGCGACGGCGGCTACCCGCACGCCCCCGCCGACCCGTACGCGGCGAACAACCCCGGTCACACCCAGGCGTTCTCCGTCGGCGAGGACCCGTACACGCAGGGCGACACCTACCGCGCGGGCACGGCCCCGGCCGGCCCGATCGGCCCCCGTCTGCACTGGAAGGACCTGCTGCGCGGCGTGATCTTCTCGCCCCAGCAGACGTTCCTGCAGATGCGGGACTACGCGATGTGGGGCCCCGCCCTGATCGTGACGTTCCTCTACGGCCTGCTCGCGGTCTTCGGCTTCGACGGCGCCCGTGAGGACGCGATCAACGCGACCCTCTCCAACGCCGTCCCGATCGTCCTGACCACCGCCGTCGCCATGGTCCTGTCGGCCTTCGTCCTGGGCGTCGTCACCCACACCCTGGCCCGCCAGCTGGGCGGCGACGGCGCCTGGCAGCCCACGGTCGGCCTCTCCATGCTGATCATGTCCCTGTCGGACGCGCCGCGCCTGGTCGTCGCGATGTTCGCGGGCGGCGACGCCTCGTTCGTCCAGATCCTCGGCTGGGCCACCTGGGTGGCGGGCGGCGCCCTGCTCACCCTGATGGTCTCCAAGTCCCACGACCTCCCCTGGCCGAAGGCCCTGGGCGCGAGCGCCATCCAGCTGGTGGCCCTGCTGTCGATCGTGAAACTGGGCACCTTCTAGCCCTCACAGCCCACGGAAAGGGCCCCTGCCGCGGTCGTCGGCAGGGGCCCTTTCCCACCCGAAGGGCCGGGCGGCCGATGAACATCTCCTCGGCCGCGGTCGCCCTGCTGGGAGCCGGCCTCCCGACCGAGCACCGCCCCGGCGTGCTTCCCGGCGGAAAGGCCGTTCAGAGGGCTTCCTTGTTGTCCTTCGGCGCGTCGCCCGACTTGTGTACCGGAGGCAGAACGCTCCACGGGAAGTTGATCCACTCGTCCGTGCGCTTCCAGACGTACTCGCACTTCACGAGGGAGTGGGACTTCTCGTAGATCACGGCGGAGCGGACCTCGGCGACGTGCTCGACGCAGAAGTCGTGGACGAGCTTGAGCGTCTTGCCGGTGTCGGCGACGTCGTCGGCGATCAGCACCTTCTTGTCGGTGAAGTCGATCGCGTTCGGGACGGGCGCCAGCATGACCGGCATGTCCAGCGTGGTGCCGACGCCGGTGTAGAACTCGACGTTCACCAGGTGCAGGTTCTTGCAGTCGAGCGCGTACGCGAGGCCGCCGGCGACGAAGACCCCGCCCCGGGCGATGCTCAGCACGATGTCCGGCTGGTACCCGTCGTCGGCGATGGTCTGCGCCAACTCGCGGACGGCGGTGCCGAAGCGCTCGTAGGTCAGGTTCTCCCGGGGGGCGTCGCTCATGCCGTCCTCACACCTGGGTCCGATGGAAGTTCTGGAAGGACCGGGACGCGGTCGGCCCGCGCTGCCCCTGGTACCGCGACCCGTACCGCTCGCTGCCGTACGGGAACTCGGCGGGCGAGGTCAGCCGGAACATGCACAGCTGCCCGATCTTCATGCCCGGCCACAGCTTGATCGGCAACGTGGCGAGGTTCGACAGCTCGAGGGTGACGTGCCCGCTGAACCCCGGGTCGATGAATCCGGCGGTCGAGTGCGTGACGAGCCCGAGCCGCCCCAGCGAGGACTTGCCCTCCAGCCGCGAGGCGAGGTCGTCGGGCAGCGTGATGACCTCGTACGTGGAGGCCAGGACGAACTCCCCGGGGTGCAGGATGAACGGCTCGTCGCCCTCCGGCTCCACCAGACGCGTGAGATCCGCCTGCTCGATGGAGGGGTCGATGTGCGGGTACCGGTGGTTCTCGAACACCCGGAAGTACCGGTCCAGCCGTACGTCGATGCTGGACGGCTGCACCATGGAGTGGTCGTAGGGATCGATCCGTACCCGCCCGGCGTCGATCTCGGCCCGGATGTCCTTGTCTGAGAGAAGCACGCCCCGAGGATACGCAAGGCGCGCGTACCGGCCACAACCGCACCGTCCGCGCGCCCACGCCCGGGTCTGTCCGTGCCGCCGGCTACCGCTTCCCCACCTGGACCGGCACCGCGCTGCGGAGCCGGGCACAGCGGGGACATCGGACGAGCCGGCCGGGGCCGAGCCGGTCGGCCTGCTGCATCGGGAACGACGCGGTGCTGAACACGTGCCCATCGGCACACTGGACGACGGTGCGCTCCATCAAGTCCTAGAGTCCCTTCCCCAAGAGCCGCGCCCGGCTGCTGCCTGCCGGGCGACGCGAGGCCACATTACGGGATCAAAGGGACGGCCCTCCAGGCGGCACTCCGACCCCGCCGGGACCCTCTTCCACCCCTCCACGGTACGCCCCAACTCCTGCGCCCCGCAGTCGCGTCCACGCCCTG
The DNA here is from genome assembly GCF_042731455.1 of Streptomyces sp. NPDC059852. NCBI lineage: Bacteria > Bacillati > Actinomycetota > Actinomycetes > Kitasatosporales > Streptomycetaceae > Streptomyces > Streptomyces sp. NPDC059852. The sequence continues at coordinate 155,453 of NZ_JBHWJK010000015.1, forward strand.
AAAAGCACTCAGGCCCCGACGCGACAGCGCCCGGGCCCGGAGATGAGGTACAGTGACGAGGCGATCGGACACCCCCTCCGGTTACCCCGGACAGGGCGTCTTACGCGGGTGTAGTTTAATGGTAGAACATCAGCTTCCCAAGCTGAGAGCGCGAGTTCGATTCTCGTCACCCGCTCCATGAAGAAGGCCCAGGTCATCGACCCGGGCCTTTCTGCTGTCCGCGGTGATCACTCGCCGCGTGCCGGATTCGTGCCAGAGCGCTTCTCGTCGGCCTCTCGGAAGGCGGCGGCCCGAGCCTTCCGGACGGTCGCGTCGAGGCCGGCGGCAACCTCTTCCTGACGCTTCTCGTCGGAGTGCTGATAGATCAGCGCCGCCTTTTCGGACGACTGCCCGGCGCGGACCATCGTGTCCTTGAGGGTGGCCCCGGACCGGGTGGAGAGCGTGTGCCCGGTGTGCCGGAGGTCGTAGAACCGGAAGCCCTCGGGCATACCGACGACTTCCCGTGCCCCCCTCATCGACCTGCTGTGTGAAGCTACGCGATCACACTGAGCAACGCCAGAGGGCTGGTACGTGTCCACCTCGAGCGTGAGCCACCGAGAGTTGAGCTGGCACACGGAGCCGCCCGGCGCACCACAAACGCACCGGATCGGGCGGGAAGCAGCGGGGTATCACGGGGAAGCAGTGCGCCCGCTGAGCCGGCCAACTCCCCCCAAGCTGAGGGCGTGGGGACCGCATCAACGCAACGGGAATGACCTGTTTTGATCGTCTCGGCCCCATGACCACGGGGCCGAGTGATGACGACCAAGGCGTAGCGGCCGACGTTGTGGACGCTGATGGGGACGGCGCGTGCGCCTAGGGTCGGACAATGCCGTGGGCGTCCAGGTACTTGTCCGCCAGCGCCCGGTACGCAGCGTCCTCGTCCTCACCGGTCTCTTTCAGCCACGCGTTCAACATCAGCCGTGCCATGGAGTCCGCAGGATGCCTCTTCTTCCGCTGCTCTCCCTTAGCGTTGGGCTTAGCCATGACCTCCCGATCGATCCGATGGCGAATCTCCTTAGGCACGACCGAGCGACCGGGCCCAATGAGGAAGTCGATTGCGTACCGGTGTGGATACAAGTTCTGGTCGTACGTGAGCCGGGCTGGCGGTACCCAGCCTACGAGCGCTTCAGTCACCTTCTGCATGGCCGCAGCATTCCACTACCGTGCGCGAGGCGGGCGCGTATCGGGGAAGTAGGTGACCGCTGCCATCGTATGTAGGTCCGCTACCCCTGACGCTGATGAGGCAGCGTTCCACAGTCGGGGCAGATCCACTAACACTGCAACCGCGCCATCTTGTCCACGCAGTGTCAGAACGAGGTGTACAAGTAGGGCAGAGGGGCGGTATGAAGTGCCTCTTGATCCACATGTCCTAGAGGGGGGACACGCATGCTCGACAGCGGGAGAAGCCTGAGCAGCTTCAAGGTCGGTGACAAGGTCACGGTCAAAGTGCCGAGTGACAGGCCCTTGTACCACCATGGGTCACACGGGACCGTCGTCACCATAGGCACCAAACGGGTCCACGTAAGGATGGACAAAGCCGCGTTTGAGGGCCAGGACGGAGAGGTAGCGAACTTCCTCCCCGGTGACTTGGAGCCGGGGCACGTCGGAACACCCCGAAACTCCGACCGCATGAACGACGCGTTCACGACCCTCAAGCTTGCGGCCGGCACCGATCTCGTGGCCGTGGCGATGGAAGCTGGCGTCATCACTGCTGAGCAGGGCGAGCAGATCAAAGCTGAGTGGGCCAATCACTTGCAGAACTGACGACTGTAGCCACGCCGCAGCCAAAGTCGCGCCCACGGTGAGTGTCTAACTGCGTGACACCGCCGACGCCCCCCAATGCACAGCCCTCCTCCAAGTTGCTTCGGGGTGAAGTAGTCACCGTGGCAGGCAGAGGAGGCTGGCGGACTCCTGGACTCAGCCGAGTTGCGGTGTCCAAGCAGAGATAAAGTGCTCCGTTTCCTTCCTCTTCCGGACAAGGTGTTAGCCATGAAGCGTGCACTGAAAGCCCTCGGTTACACCATCATGCTGGTCGCTGTAATTGTCGGTTTCGGCCTGCTCATATGGAAGGGACCATGGTGGCTTGACGGCGATCACCTGAGGAGTAAAAACCTCGAACCCGCCGACGGAGTAGTAATCACTGGCGTACGAACTGCTCTCGTTGCCCTCGGGGCCGGCGCTGTCGCAGCAATGGGCCTCTACTATAGCCATCAAAATCATCGACACACTGAAAGGTTGTTCAAGCACACTCGAGACAAGGATGTCGAGCAGGCTGCACTTACGCGGGAAGGTCAAGTTACTGACCGCTATGTTGCAGCCATCAAACTCCTTGCGTCTGACCGGTTGCATGAGCGTCTTGGAGGGATCTACAGCCTGGAAAGGATCGCGCGTGATAGTTCAAGGGATCATCCAACTGTCACAGAAGTCCTAGCTGCTTATATTCGAAATCCTCCCGCACCCAAAGAGGCAGCCGGAAGAGATGACGTGAATGCCGCACTGCGAGTCCTGGGGCGTAGAGATCTCAGCCACGATCCTCGTAGTCTGATTCTGCGATTGCGAGGTGCCCCACTAAACAACACGGATGGTGAGGATCTAAAGCTGGACCGCGCCGACCTCAGCACAGCCCAACTGCGCAGCGTCAGATGGTCTTGCCCTGAGCTGAATGAGGCCATGCTGCGCAATGCTGATCTCACCAACGCCCATCTAAATGGAGCTCGACTCCGTGGAGCCGATTTGTCGGGGGCATGTCTGGCAAATGCAGACTTGACACCCAACACTCGAACGTTGAGCGCAAAAAAATGGAAACTAACCAACCCTACGGACCTCACCGACGCCATACTGCACAGCTCTGATTTAGATGGAGCTGACCTAAGTGACACCGTTGGGTTGACCAAAGAGCAACTGTTGAACACCGTAATCACTCGCAGCACTAGACTGCCACGAGAGCTGGAAGTCGATGCGGCTCTTCAAAAGCATGTGGAAGACTGCGAGCAGGGATGGCGTCCTCACGTGGAATAACTGGCCCCACCTCTAGGAAGGGTCGCCGCTCGAAACTCCCCAGCCATGCTCAGCTGATTGTGGCCTATTTGCGGTCGTATCCAAGCCCATCTGCTGCGTGCAGGACCTTTGACCAGTCATTTCAAATTGGCTCGGTAGGCCGTGGGCCGTGGTGAGAATCATTGAGCGGCTGGGGCCGGACGAGTTGTGGGAGTTATTACAGCGAGTGGCGCCCGAGGCGCCTAAGTGGCCCCAGGGTGGCGGACGGAGTCGGCATGGCGACCGGGAGGTGCTGGCCGCGATTGCGTTTGTGATGAGCATTGTCGGAATCGCAAGTTGCTGACCTGTACAAAACATCACGAGACCCCCTCCGCCATAGGCCGAGGGGGCTTTCGGCTCAAGGAATTGCTACTTGATCATCTTGAACGCGAGCAACAACGTGATCAGCAGCGTCAACGTTCCGAAGAACGCCGCAGCGCTACCACCTTTGAGTGACGCGAGCATGCCCGATGCGCCTTCGTCGAGTAGATCGATGATCATCCTCACCAGCCCGACGATCAGAGCCGCCTCTACCAGGGTGAGCAGCATGAGCATATTGATCTTGCTCATCTCCAGGTCTTCCTCCTAGGTCATGTCGACTTCCGCCGATCACGATCCAGCACTGGAAAAGGCATAGTTGGGGCCTGAGACGGACCGAGACGGGCGCGAGACGAGACGAGACCCGTTTCATGAGGGGGGGGCACAGTTGGTAGATGAGGATGTTCAGCCCGCGGTGCGCGCGTTCGCTGCGGCCGTGCGGGACTTCCGTCGCGGAGCCGGCGCTAGGGGACAGTACAGGGTGACGGCCAAGGCCACCGGGGTCGGGGAGTCGACCATCAAGGCCATGGTCTCACCCACACGCCCTCGGCTACCCAGCCAGGAGACCATGAGGCTGATCGCCGTGCAGTGGGGTGGCAACCCTGGGACGTGGCTGCGGCGACTGGATCACGCCCGTCACGAGAGCCGCCGGAAGCCTTCGGACAACCCCGGCGTCGAACATGGAACTGCTCCAGCGCTCGGTCCCGGAGAGACTCGCAATCTCCATGTCCCGCCTCAACTCAACCATGTAAGGGAGGAGGTCACGAGGTTTCAGATTCTGAGCAAGCTGGCGCGGTCGGGCCACAAGGAGCTGATGCGCACCTTGAACATCCTAGTCGCCGAAATGGGGTCGGAGTCTCCGCACATCCTCACCGCATTCACACGACCTCCGATTCCCGCAAGTCGGATCACCGAGATTTGGAACGAGAAACTGTCGATCTCGGATGACATCACTCCTATCTATAGCGACTGGATGAACATCCTCTATGCGATTGAGGATTTCTTGCGGTATGTGAAGGAGACGGATGCCAGTGAGGTCATTGAAGCCAAAGAGTGGGCAAGGCGAACGGCGGGCTTCGTACAGGAGTTCCGCTGCCTTCAGGCTGAAATTCTGGCTAAGCATCGGCATGTTAAGTAGCCCTTAACATCGGTCGGCGCACCCTCCGTCGTAACTGAGTGCTGTCGGCTGAGGCTCAAGCGGGCCGCGCCGGAAGCTGTCCGGAGCCCCATGCAGTGACGGCAGCGCTGACGGCAACGGCGGCAGGAAACGGTAGCCCTCAGCAGTCGGTTACGGCAGTGGCGCCAACCGAGCAGAAGGCATTACAGGGCGGTGCCCGCGTCCTCTAAGCACTTGGGTCAACGACCGCGAGGCGGCAACCGGCCGAGGCCCATGTGCCAGGTGCGTGCCAGATCGTGCGGGGAACCACGGGGAATGGCGGGGACCAGGTCGAGAGTCAGGCAGGTCCCCTCGCCACTTCGTCGCAGGTCAGCGCAGCAACCACCGCCAAGAACCCAAGCTTCCCAAGCTGAGGAGCGCGAGTTCGATTCTCGTCACCCGCTCCATGAAGAAGGCCCAAGTCATCGACCCGGGCCTTTCTGCTGTCCGCGGTGATCACTCGCCGCGTGCCGGATGCGTGCCAGAGCGCTGATCGCCAGGGTCAGCGGTGTGTCGTTCTGGCCCGGCCGCAGCTTCCTGGCGTGCCTTGCGTACGGTCGCGTCGAGTCCGTCGGCAACTTCCTGCTGTCGATCGTCGTCGGAGTGCTGATAGATCAGCGCGGCCTCCTCGGAGGACTGCCCGGCACGGACCATCGTGTCCTTCCGACGATCTCACGCTCCTTACGCCACTTCCGCCCGAAGGTGCTCCTCCGGAACGGTGCACCCTTCTCCCCGACGAACGGCAGGCTGTCCGCCGGCTGCGAAGGCCAAAGCGGTCAGGGCGGCCGGCACAGCCAGAAGATGTCGACGCTCCACAGCGCACTCCTATGTGGTTCCTGTAGGGGGCGGCAGCGTGAGCATCGCCTTCGAAGGCGCTTCGGGACGAAGGCGTCAGTCATCCGTGTCTTCCGGACCAACGTCGCGGAAGACTCTTCTGTAGTCACCGCTCCGAACGAGGTCGTCGACAACGTCCACCATCCCGGGAATGCCTCGGTCGCGGACGATCAGCCCGTCCCAGACGTGGAAGTAGCTGCCGCCAAGGCATTCACCGCTCCGCTGCCAACGGTCCATCGTGCGGCGGACGTTGTCCAAGGTGTAGATCGTCCCCGACCAGCGATCCCCGCTGTCGAAGATGACCCACATGTCGACGTCGTCGATGTCGTCGAGTGGTACCCCATCATCGGGCACGAAGCAGATCTAGTAGCCGTCACGTCGAACGCGGTAGAACGCGCCGTCCCACACCAGGTTGGCTCCCTGCCACTTGGCCACGCAGAGCGGATGTCAGCCCGCCTGGCCCGACTCGAACGGGCCGGCCCCCTCCACAACGGGCCGGTGCTGCGGGTCTACAGCTGCCGGCCGGCGCAGGCAGGGTGATCGTAGATCAGGGCTTTGTGCTGCCGCACTGTGGTTTCCTGCACGACCACGTGGGCCCGGGCCGCCTCCGGGCCGTCCGAAGTCACCTGACGCCGACTGACAACGACAGAAGCCCACCGCATCTGAGCAGTTCAGAGCCGTGCCTCGCTGGAGAAAACAGAGTATGGACACACTCCCGCCGCGTGGCCCTGGCGGCTGCTCGTTCCTCGCTGTCGCCCTGGCCGCGGCCGTCCTCACCACCGTGTGGTGGGGAATTACGGCCCTGTTCACCGAGAACTTCGGGCACGTCTGTCTCTTCTACTTGGGCGTTGAGGGACCGCAGGCTGAGCACTGCTACCTGGTCAACGACCGGGCCAAGGCATGGCTCCCCCGACTGGTGTCCGTCGCATGGGCCGGTGCGGTGCTGGTTCTTTGCCTGCCCCGCAGGTTTCTTCCGGGGCGGCGCACGGCCGCCGGCGTCACCTTCGTCTGCCTGATCGTCGCCCTGGTGCTCGGAGGTCACGCCCTCTCCGTCCCATGAGAGGCCCCCGGAACGCGGCAGGGTGATGGGCCGACCGTCAGCGGCTCCCAGCGGCCGACCGACCGGCCGAGAAGACCTCAGCGGCCGTGGTGTCCGTCTTGCTACCGGACCAAGAGGTCGTGGGCTAAAGGCCGTCCTGCTCGATCAGCGAGCCGTCGGGGCCGAACGTGTACACGCGTGGTGGTCCCATGGCTTCCATGGCCCTTCGCAGTTGCGCTTCCTGCTCTGCGGGATCAGGGCGGTGCGGGTCCCGCACCTGGAAGCCGTGCAGTCGGATGTTCTCTGCGTCGACGTCGTCCGGCTCGGGGTGGCCCTCCTGGATGAAGCCGCAGAGCGCCCGCAGTGCGTCTTCGCCCAGTTCCAAGGGGTGGAACGGCAACGGGTACGGCTCTTCGTCCTCGTCCGGCCAGGGGATGACGTCGGCTGGGCGGTCTCCGGCCCAGTAGGGCAGCTCGAAGGGGAGCGGTTCGCCGATGTTCTCGATGATGCCGCTGTCCGGAGACAGGCTCAGGGAACGGACGAGACGCCCGTCTTCCCACACGGCGAATGCCAGCCAGTCGACGACGCTGTGCATGGCGTGCAGGACGAGCCGTCGGCCGGCGCTTGCCGCCACGAGGTGCTCGGGGAGTTGGGAGGGGGCGTCGATCATCACCCTCTGATCACCGACGACGTCCACGCCGGGCCAGCTGGCCGCGTACGCCGTCCCCTTCGGGGGGTACACGCCATCCCAGAGGGTCGAGCCCTCGCACTCCTCGATCTCCCAGCCCGGGTAGAGCCGCCGCATCATCGTGACCGTCCGATCAGGGTCCGCCGCCCCCACGCGTCGCAGCAACCCCGGCACGTCGCTGTCGGCGTACACCAGCAGTCCCGTCTTGGCTCCCAAAGCCCCTCCCCGAAGCGTTGCCCTTGATGGCGGACGCACCATAGCGACACGCTCTGACAACGGAGGTGACCCATTTCGCCTGCCCGGCTGGGCCGTCTCCGGGTCGCCGTCTCCGGGCCGTGCGAGGGCGCCCGCGGCCGCCCAAGGACGACCGACAGTGACAGTCGAGTTGGAGTCGCCATCCACGAAACCCCAAGTCAGAGCGTCCTGACCTCACGCGTTTCCGCACGCGGGTGGCGGTGCGGCAAGATGGGGTGCTTTTTGCCTCGGGCATCACTCTGCCCGGCATCTGGGGGGTTTCATTGATCATCGCGGTTTCGCAGGCCTACGACCCGGTCTACCAGCTTCGGACGAGCGCGCTCACCCTGATCTTCGGCGTGGCGCTCATCAGCGTCGGACTGATGCTTCGACGGAACGGGCGGCTCCCAGGGATGTTGGATCTCGGGCAGAAGATCTCAGGCTCACTGTCGGCGCCAGAGCACAAGAGTGTCGGCGTCGTCAGGCTCGGGGCCGTCATGATGGTCGTGGGCTGCTTCTTTCTCTTCGGCACGGTGTGTCTCGTGCTGGGCGCGATGGATCTCATGGGTGCCGCATGATCAGCCGTGCCGAGGCCTGTCCCGGGTGCGGCCAGTCCATGAAGTCTGATGGCCTTGTGCTCTCACGGCGGGAGGACGACGGCCGGCGGGCGTGCCGGTCGCTGTGGAGGTGCGCTGGTGGGCACGTCTGGTGGAAGTGGGCCGACCGGCCGGACGAGCCTTTCGAGGCCTGCCCGGTGCCGGAACTGTTCCGCTGACATCCACGCCTGACATCAACGGCACGGACGGCGGCGACACACAACGGCCACCGGCAGCTTCCCCAGCGCGGTGGGCACGTTCCCGCACCTCGCCTTCACGATGTCCGCAGTCTGTGACAACGGTGTCCTGGAACGACCGCGAGCGGAGCCTTCCGGCTCCGGGGGCCCTCATAGTGATCGAGTGACCACGCAGCCGCCGGAAGCGGCTTCCTGACTCGCACCGACCACTGTTCATATAGGGGGATCCGATGTTCCGCACCCACCACCGCAAGGCCCTTCTCGTCTCCGCCGCCCTCGTCGGCGGGACCCTGCTGATGACCGCCTGCGAGGACGGGGACGCCGCCAAGGACACCGGTGCCGCGCGGAGTTCCGCGCCCGCGTCGAGCGCCGGTGCGTCCGCCGCTCCGTCCGGTTCGGCGGGAGCGGGCAGTGGCAAGGACTCCGGTGCGAAGGGCGACGGCGAGGGCAAGGGGAACGGAGACCCGGCCGGTGCCGGGTCCGGAGTGGACGCCGGGGACGGCACGCGGGTGCCGGTCGAGCAGGGATGCGGCGCCAACGACATCACATGGAGCACCCGGTCCGAGAGCCAGGCGGGCGGCTACATCCTGGTCATGGCCAAGGCCAAGCCGGGGATCACCTGCTACCTGCCCGGCACCCACCCGGTCGTGGCCTTCGGGTCCGACGGCACCGAGGCGGGCCCCGCGGAGCAGGCCGTCGGCGAGCCGATCAAGCTGTCCGGGGGCACGACCGCCTACGCCGGGGTGAACCCGAAGACCACCAACACGAACGACGGCAAGGAACTGGACTCCATCATCGTCGCCGTCGACGACTCCGACGCGAACCCCGTCTCCCTGAAGGTCGGCACCATCACCGTCGACAAGGCGATCGTCACCAACTGGCACACGGCGCCGAAGGACGCGGTTCCGTTCAGCTGAACCGAACCGCGACAGCTACGGGGGCGAGCCGGTGACCGGCCCGCCCCCTCCGCGTTCACGCGGGCACCCTCCCGCTCCTCCGCCGCGAGCGGTCCTCCCCGTTCAGCGCGGCACTGATCTCCCGCAGCCGTCCGCCCGGCAGCGCGAAGGGGTTGCCCGGGTTGCGGTAGGAGTGGCCGCCGTCGTTGATCCAGACGCCGTCCCTGCGCCTCCAGTGGGCGGGTTCCCACTGCCCCTGGTGCTCCAGCAGCATGGCCGCCACGTCGGCGGGCTCCTCGATCGCGGTGAGGGCGTCGAGCGCGGCCGTGAGTCGGGGGGCCGCGTCGCCGGGGAGGCTCGTGTCGCCCAGGGTGGGGAAGAGCAGCAGCAGACGGGCGTCGGCGTCGGTGACGCCCGTCGCCGTCGACTGGCCGGCGACCGCCGCCAGTTCGTGCCAGGCCGTCCCCGGCCCCATGAAGTGGCCGTCGTCCACGGCGAGCGTCTCGGCCGCCGGCCAGGACGGGTGATGGATCAGGTAGTCCACGCCCCGCTCCCCGTCGAGGTTGCGGTAGACGACGTGGACGGTGTGGCCCGAGCGCAGCGGCACGTCGAACACGGGCCACGCGTGCTCCGCGGACAGGGTGCGGTACAGCTCCATGGCCGCGTCCCAGTCGGCACCGAACGCGGCCTCCTCGGCGGCCTCGTCCCGCAGGCAGCTCCCGAGGTGCACCGGCCAGAAGAGGGGATCGTCCAGGTGGCCGTCCCCCTCGACCAGGGGGCCGTCCTCGTATCCCGGTATCACCGGTTTCAGCGGCATGGGGCGATCATGGCAGGTGGGTCGGACAGTGCGGATGGGCGAGGGCGCACGGCCGCCGTCAGCGGCGCCCGGGGGATCCGGAGTGCAGTTCGACGCCGACTCGGCACGGTACGGGCGGCAGCGCGCCGGAGAACGGTGCGGGGCGGGCGGCGGACGTGCCGAAGAGGGCGGCGGCGTGTTCGGCGTCGAGCGCGAACTCGATGCGGTCGCACTCCGAGGGGCGGTCGGTGGGACCGACCACCAGGTGGAACGCCACACCGCCCTCGGCGTCCTGGTTGGCGGTGACCAGGGCGTCGACGACACCGGAGATCTCGTGCCGGGTGGTGGTCCGGGACTGCGGTTTCATGACGGTCCTCCTGATGTTCCTGGTGTGGTCGGGTTCGTGCGGGGCGTGTGCTCGGCGATACGGCGTACTGCTTCCGCGAGGGCCTCGGGGGGCAGGACGAAGGGAAGGCGGAGAAAGCGGTCGGTGCCCGAGCCGGGGCCCGCCGCCAGGCGCACGCCGTCGCGTTCCGCGCCGGCGACGACCTCGGGTACCGCTCTGCCTCCGGTGCGAACCCAGAGACTGAGTCCGCCGTCCGGGACGCGGAAGGTCCAGTCGGGCAGGTCGGTGCGCAGGGCCGTCACCAGGGCGTCCCGCGAGGCACGGGCGCGGGTGCGCCGGGCCGCGACGATCTCCGCGTACACACACTCGTCGAGGAGCCGGCGGACGACCAGCTGCTCCAGGACAGGGGGTGTGAGGCCGATGCCCGCGCGTCGGGCGGCCAGGGTGCGGACGAGTTCGGGCGTGGCGCGGAGCCAGCCGACGCGCAGTCCTGACCACAGGGTGGTCGCGGAGTCCACGGTGATCACGGTCGAGCCCGCGTCGAGCGCGGCCAGCCGCGGCGGTGCCGGGGCCGACGGCTCGAGAGACGTGTCCGCCAGGGTCTCGTCCACCAGCAGGGTCACACCGCTGGACGCGGCCAGGTCGACGAGGGCGCGGCGCTGCTCCTCGGGCATCAGCAGGCCGGTCGGTCGCTGGAAGTCGGGGGTGAGGCAGGCCAGTCGAGGGGTGGCGGCGCGCAGCGCGCTGTTCCACGCGGGCATGTCCCATCCGTCGTCGCCCAGCGGGGCGGGGCGGGGGTGAGCGCCGGCCGCCTCCACGGCCCGTACCAGGTGGGGGTCCGCGGGCGATTCGACGACCACCCGGTCGGTGGGGTCCGCCAGCTCCCGCAGCACCAGTGCGAGGGCGTCCGCGGCCCCGCTCGTGACGAGTATCTGCCCGGGGTCCGTGGGCAGACCCCGTCGCGTGTACCGGGCGGCGACGGCTTCCCTCAACTCGGCCAGCCCCGCCGGAAAACAGCCGTGTCCGTGTGCGTGCCGTCCGAGTTCTCGCGCCGCCGCGTCCACCGCGGCCGACAGCCACGGCTCGGGCGCGGGCGGCGTGGCGGTCACCAGGTCGATGACACCGCCGTCGTCCGGTCCCTCGGTGCCCGGCCGCGCCCGGCGCCGGCCGGGCGGTGGACACGGGGCCGCCGTGCCGTGGTGCGGCGGCGGTGCGGCCGACGACGGGATCGTGTACGTGCCCGAGCCGTGGCGGCTCTCCGCGTGACCGGTGGAGCACAGGAGCCGGTAGGCGGCGGTGACCGTGGTGCGGCTGACGGTCAGGTCGGCGGCCAGCCGGCGTTCGGCTGGCAGCCGCGTGCCGGGCGGGACGCGGCCGTCGCGGATCAGCCCGAGCAGGGTTCCCGCGAGTTGCCGGTACACGCTGCCGTCGCCGTCGCCGTCGCGCCATTCGCCGAGCAGTGACGCCAGCCCGGGTACGGCGGTCTGCCGCGTCCTGTCCACGCCGGTCCCCCTCCTGACCACGTCGTCGTGCCCGTCCACCCGTTGCGCCGCGCGCCGGGTCATGCTCCCAGTGACGCGGTGCGTCCGCTCCCTCCGCCGGTCAGATCGTCGGCGAGCGCGTTCCACAACCCGGCGTATCCATGGGCGAGTTGGGCGAGCGATTCGCGGCAGTGGGGCGGTACCGTCGCGGCGATGCGGTCGCGTTCACGGGCGATCAGGGCGCTGGCGTCCAGGATCCGCAGGACGCTGCGCCCGGTGTCGCTGAACCGCAGGGACGGGTCACGCCGCAGCGCGTCGAAGAGACGCAGCACGTCGTTGTCCGCGAGGGGCCGGCCCGTGCTCGCCGGCGGTACCCGGCGCTGCCCGGGGGCCACGGCCGCGCGCGGCGGCGGCGCCGCCCGGTCGTCGCCGGCCCGCCCGGGGACCGGGCTCTCGCCGCGCCGGATCCGGGCGCGGACGTCGGCGACGGTGGCCGGTGCCAGGCCGGCGGACGCGGCGATCTGCCGCAGGGAGGCGTCCGGATTGTTTCTGATCAGCTCACCGGCCAGTTCACGGCGGCGTGCCGGGTCGACCGGGCGCCAACGCCCGTCGCGGCCGATCCTGGACGTTCCGGCCTGCGTGTCGGCGGCAGTGCGCAGCTGCGCCACCTTCTTGGCGGACAGACCGGTGAGCGACGCCACGGCCCGGTCCGCCCAGCACGGGTGGACGGCGAGGACGCGCCGGGCGGCGGCGACGCGGTCGTCCGTCGTCAGCGGCCTGCCGTGGGTGACGTTGGTGGCCACGGCGAGCAACCGGGCCGAGGCGAGGTCCCCGTCGAAGAAGCGGGCGGCGATGTGCTCGGCCCCGCGCAGACCCGCGGCCCGCAGCCGGTGCGCGCCGTCGACCACGGTCATCGTGGAGCGGTGCACGAGAATGGGCGGGAAGTCCGCCTCCGTCTCGGCGAGCATCCGTACGTAGTCGGCGTCCTCGCCCTCACTGCGGGGCGAGAAGTTCTCGAAGTCGACGACGAGTCGTGCGATCGGTACGCGCTCGACGGGCTGGTCGAGGAATCCTCGGTCCCGGAGCCTGATCAGATGGTCGGCGCCGTCGTCCGGTGTCGTTCCGACGCCGGGAAGTTCGTGTGTGCTCCGGTCGCGTCCGTGCTCGCGGGTGTCCTGCTCCACAGCCGTCCCCCTTGGAATACGTCCCACGTGCCCACCAGGTACTGCCGAACGGGAGCGGGTCACTGCCAGCCGAGGTCGTCCTCTCCGGCGAGGGGGGCGGTGGCGGTGACCGAGGTGTGGACCGCCGTACCGTCGGCGGACGTCTGCGCCTCCGCGGTGACCGCGCCGGCGCCCGCGGCCATGAAGACCGCGCCGGCCACCATCACACCGCGCACGAGCCGACGGGACACTGCGGAGGAGTTCTTGTGCGACATGGCTTCTGCCTTTCTGTTGGCTTTGTGCTGGCAGGAAGAAGTCTTGTCGCAGCTCCGGCGCCGGGGACAGAGTCCCCGCGTGGGGCAAACCGTCCCTGGCCTACTGTGTCCACCCCCGCCGCCGAGGCGGGGCGAGGCGCCCGTCTCGATCTCCGAATTCGGTCAAGAAGCCGTAAAAGGTGGGGCGGAGTAATTCATTCCGCGAGCCACGGATGGTATTCGAGCGTAATTAGCGGCACTTCGGCGCGCCGGAACTCCCAGTCGTGCAAAGAGGGATGGACGGCACAGGAACGCCGCCAGAGATGCTCGGCCGCGGCCTCCGCCTCCGCCAGGGACGGGGCGCGCAGAAAGATTCCGACCGTGGGGTCCGACGCCGGGGTGCGATGCACGCTGACGTGCTCGAATCCGGTGACTTCCGCGCCGCGGCCGGCGACGGCGGCGGCGGTCCATTCGGGCAGGGCGTGACCGCGGGGGTGTGCTCGCAGATGAACATGGACGAGATACATGGGTTACCTCAGGCAGGTCAGGAACACCCTCAGGGAATGCGCCTTACCGATCGATTTTCTGGACGCAAAACACCCGATCAAGGACACCCGCTTGCCCGTGATGGAGCGGTCACGTATTGTCGCCTGATCCTTTGACTGCCGAGCGCGACCGGTACTCAATTCCGGACCATCGACTTGGGGCTGCCGAATTAGATGCTTCACGTTCTGGGTCTTGACGCCGTGACGGAGTCCGTCTACAAAGCGATGCTCGCGCATCCTCGCAGTGGTGTCGCCGGCCTCTGTTCGCTTCTCGGGCTTCCCGAGCGCGAGCTGCGGGAGGCGCTCGACAAGCTCAGTGGGCTGGCCCTGGTCCGTGCCTCGACCGAGGATCCGAGCCAGCTGTACGCGGTCAGCCCGCACGTCGGCATGGAGCTTCTGCTGGCCCAGCAACAGGCCCAGCTCGCCGCCCAGCAGGAGCGGCTGGAGGCCAGCCGGGCGGCCGCGGCGAGACTCATCCTCGAATGCGACGGTCAGCGTCACACCGGCTCCTCGTCCGCGGGTATCGAGCATCTCGAAGGCCTCGACGCCATTCGCGACCATCTCGCGACCCTGCACGACAAGGTCACCGACGAACTCCTGACCTTCGCGCCCGGCGGCCCCCAGACGTCAGCGAACATGCAGGCGTCCCGCCCTCTCAATCAGCAGTTGCTGGACCGTGGCGTGCGCATGCGCACGATCTATCTGGAATCCATTCGTTTCTGCCCCGACACCATGAAATACGCCCGCTGGCTCGCGGAGCAGGGCTGCCAGGTCCGGACGGTTCCCTCGCTCCCCAACCGGATGATCATCTACGACCGGGAAGCCGCGATTCTCGCCACCGACACCGACAACACCGCGGCCGGGGCGGTGCAGGTGTCGTCGCAGGGGATGATCGCCTCGCTGCACGCCCTGTTCGAGAGCGTATGGCAGTCGGCCGATCCCTTGGACGCAGTGAGACCACCAGATCCTGGCGGCCTCACGCGCCAGCAGTACGAAGCCCTGAGACTACTGGCCACCGGTTCCACGGACGAGGCGATCGCCAAACGTCTCGGCGTCTCCGCCCGTACCGCCCGGCGGATCGCCCATGGGCTCATGACCCATCTCGACGCCCGCAGCCGGTTCCAGGCGGGCGTCTACGCGGTCCAGAAGGGGTATCTGCCGGCGCTCCCGGACTGACACAGCAGAAACGATTTCCCGGGTATGTCCCGCACCTGAGGGCAGGTCAGGCCGGAACCAGGGCGGCCGCCGGCTCGGGGAATCCGCACAGCAGCAGGGCCTCCTCGGGCGTCCGGGCGACCTGGACCAGACGCCGTTCGTGCTCACCGAGGAAGCCCTCCGCGACGAGGTGGTCGAGCATGGCCAGCATCGGGGTGAAGAAGTCCTGGTGATTCAGCACGACGATGGGCTTCTCCATCAGCGACAACTGATTCCACGTCATCACCTCCATCAGCTCGTCCAGCGTGCCGATGCCGCCGGGCAGCACCGCGAAGGCGGACGACAGGCGGTACATCAGGGCCTTGCGCTCGTGCATCGAGCGGACGACGAAGATCTCCCCGGGCGCCTTGTCGGCCCGCTCCCTCTCGTGCAGGCTGCGCGGGATCACCCCGGTGACGCTGCCCCCTCCGTCCAGGACCCCGGCGGCCACGGCGCCCATGACGCCGACACCTCCGGCGCCGTAGACCAGGTCGAGCCCGCGGCGGCCGATCAACTGACCGAATTCCCGGGCGACATCCGTGTAGGCGGACTGCACGCCCGGCCGGGCGCCGCAGAACACGGCGACGCGTTCGCACTTGCTGAGCCTGGGTTTCATGGCATCTCCTCTGTGGTGGGGCCGTCTCGGACTGTTCCCGCGAGCCGGCCGTGGGGTTATGCGCCGCGGGCCTGTTCCCGACGCGGACCGGACCCGGGGGCGGGGCGGTCGCTGAGACCGGTGACACGCAACGCCGTACGCAGCAGCACGCGTGCGCCGGCGACCAGGTCGGCCGGGGCCGTGTCCTCCTCGGGGACGTGGCTGATCCCGCCGATGCTGGGCACGAAGATCATCCCGATCGGGGCGATGTCGGCGACCATCTGCGCGTCGTGTCCGGCACCGCTGGGCAGGACCTCGTGCGAGAGCCCCAGTTCGTCCGCGCTGCACGCGATCGCCGCGCGCAGCACCGGATCGGTGGACACCGGGTCGGAACGCGTCTCGGCGACCACCTCGATCTCGGTACCGGTGGCCGCGGCGATCGTCCGCAGGGTCCGGCGCAGCGTCTCCTCGGCCGTGGCGACCCGCCACACGTCCGTGTCCCGCAGGTCCACGGTCAGCCGAACGGATCCGGGGATGGTGTTGGGGGTGTTGGGGTGGAGGTCGAGCCGTCCCACCGTGCCGACGCGGCACAGTCCGCGGTCCCGGGCGATGTGCTCCACAGCCAGCACCACCCGGCCGGCCGCGGCGAGCGCGTCCTGGCGCCCGTCCATCGGACTGGTGCCCGAATGCCCGGCGGCGCCCCGCACCTCCACCGTCAGCACGGCACGGCCGGTGATCGCGTCGACCACCCCGATCCGGCTGCCGCTGCGCTCCAGCACGGGCCCCTGCTCCACGTGCAGTTCGAGGTAGGCGGCCACCGAGCCGTGCGGCCATCCGGCGCTGCCGAGCGCGTCCAGGTCGCCGCCGGCCAGCCGCAGGGCCTCGCGCAGCGGACGTCCGTCGTGGTCGCGCGGCTCCCGGGGCAGCGCGGCCAGTCGTCCGGCGATGGCCATCGAGCCCCAGAACGGCTGGGGGAACAGCGCCCCCTCCTCGTTGGCGAAGGCCACCGCCAGCGGCTCGTAGGGCAGGTGGACACCGCTGTCCGTGAGGGTCTGCAGCACCTCCAGGGCGGCCAGCACCCCGTAGGCGCCGTCCAGCCGTCCGCCGTTGACGACGGTGTCCAGGTGCGACCCCATCATCAGGGCCCTGCGCTCGCCCGGGTGTTCACCGAGCCGGGGCCGGGAACGCACGATGAGGTTGCCGGCGGCGTCGACCTCGGGGACCAGCCCCGCACCGCGGGCCTCGTCCATCAGAAAGCCCCGCGCCTCGCGGTCGGCCGCGCCGAAGCCCTCCCGGGTGATGCCGCCCGTCCGCTCGTCCAGACCGATCCGGCCCAGTGCGTCGATCCGGCCGAGCAGCCGGTCCGCGTCGATGTCCAGGGACAGCGGCCGGTCCGTCCCGTGTACCAGGGTGTCGCCCATCCGTACGTCCTCCCGCTCGGGTCGTAGGTCCGCGAGGCCCGCCATGTCGGCGAGGCCGCTCACAGGTGCCGCTCCCACCACTCCAGGACGGCCTCGAAGCGCGCCAGCCGATGGCTCGGCAGCCCGGTGCGGGACATGTCGTGCCCCTCGCCCGGGAACAGGAGCATCTCCACGGGGACGCCCCGCACCTTCAGCTCCGTGAACAGGCGCTGGGCCTGCTCCGGCGGGCAGTGCCGGTCCTCCTCGGACTGGATGAGCAGCATCGGCGTGGACATCCGGTCCACGTACGTCAGCGGGCTCTGCTCCGCCCAGCGCGCCCGGTCGGCGCCGTACAGCGAGACCGCGAGGTCGGCTCCGTCGTCGCTGGTGGCGGCGTAGCTGTCGATGGCGTACAGCCCGCGTTCGCCGATCATGGCCCGGAACCGCTCGCCGTGGTGGGCGTTGAGCCAGGCCGCCATGTAGCCGCCGAACGAGCCGCCCATCACGCCCACCCGCTCGCCGTCCAGGTCGGAGGAGTCCAGCGCCGTGTCGAGGATGGCGAGCAGATCGGTGGCCGACCTGCGCGGCAGGTCGTCGCGGACGTACGCGCCGTGCGCCTGACCGTAGCCGGAGCAGCCGCGCGGGTTGCCCAGCACCACCGCGTAGCCGGCACTGGCGTACACCTGCGCCTCGTCGAAGGCGGCCGGTCCGTTGAGGGTGTAGCCCCACTGTGTGTAGGGGCCGCCCTTGATCTGGAAGATCACGGGGTGCGGGCCGGGGCCCTCGGGGCGTACCACCCAGGCGTGCAGGGGATAGCCGTCGGGGGCGTACGCGGTGAACTCCTCCATCGGCAGAAGGCGTCCGCGTGCGGTGAGTTCGGCGCCGTACGGGGTCAGCACGTGCTCGGTGCCGTCCCGCCACACCAGCAGGTCGCCGGCGCTGCCGGCACTCGCGACGACGGCGACGACGGTGGTCCCCTCGTCGGACTCGGCGACCGCGTAGCCGTTCACCTGCCGCCGGCCGGTGACGACCGGGCGGGGCTCGCCGCCGTCGTAGGGCACCAGGAGCAGGTTGACCTCGCCACGGTGGTCGCCGGCGAAGTACACACCGTCGGCGGCGGGCTGGATCATCTGGCTGGCGAAGCTGAGGTGGTGGGCGTCACCGGTCAGACGGCGCGGCACCACCGGCCGGGCCGGCTCGTCGTCGGCGGGCCGCACCGGCACCGACCACAGGCCGTAGCTGGCCGTCGCGCACGAGTTGTTGTTCTTGTCCAGTTCCGCACCGCAGAAGACGACCGACGCACCGTCCGCGGCGAAGCGCGGTGTGAACAGGTACATCCCGCCGTGCGTCAGCGGCCGCAGCCCGGTGCCGTCGGCTCCGACGGCCCACACGTCGTTGCGGGAGTCGTCGCCCCGCTCGTCGTGCCGGGCCGTCACGAAGGCCAGCGACGAGCCGTCGGGGCTCCAGGCCAGGTCACCGTGGTCGTAGTCGCCGGCGGTGAGCTGCAGGGGCGGGGCCTCGAGGTCGAACGGGTCGGTGACGAAGACCTGACGGGGGCGGTCGTAGGTGTAGCCGAAGCCGTCGAGCTGGTAGACGAGCGTCGTGACGCGGCGGGGCCGTTCCTGCTCGGCCGGGCCCTGGTAGCGGCCGGGGGCGGGCACCCGGCTGGTGTAGGCGATCCGGGTCGAGTCCGGGCTCCACACCGGCTGCCCCGCGCCCATCGGGTGGTCGGTCACGGGGTGGGCCTCGCCGCCGCCCCGCATCGGGAGGAGGTGGATCTGCGCGCGGCCGTGCGCGCCGGGCCGCAGGAAGGCCAGGTGACGGCCGTCCGGTGAGAAGACGGGCGCACCGTCGTAGGGGCCCTGGGTGATGCGCCGGGTCGGGGTCGCACCCGTGGTGTCCACGATCAGCAGCTCGGTGGTGTAGTCGTCGCCGGCCAGGTCGGCGCGGGTGACCTCCACGACGGCGTGGACACCGTCCGGTGAGAGCGTGGGGCGCCCGAGGACGGGCAGCAGGTCGATGTCGGTGGGCAGCATGTCGGGTCCTCACAGACTCACAGAAGGGTGAAACGCTGTGCCGGGTCGATGAACAGGCCGTCCCCGGGGCGCACGTCGAAGGCGTCGTAGAAGGCCTCCACGTGTCCGAGCACCCCGTTGCAGCGGAACTCGGCCGGCGGGTGCCGGTCCGACGCGATCCGCTCGGCCATGCGGGCCGCGGTGGTGCGGGCGCGCCACATGGTCGCCCAGTGCGCGAAGAAGCGACGCGACGCTTCGGGGTCGGTCGTGCCGGTGTGGGCGACGAACGCCGCGTGCGCGACGGTCACGCCAGCGATGTCGGCCATGTTCTCGCCGACCGTGCGCGTCCCGTCGACGCGCAGCCCGTCGAGGCCCTCGGGCTCGTAGCCGTCGTACTGGGCGACGAGCAGCCGGGTGCACCGGGCGAACTCGGCCCGGTCCTCGGGTGCCCACCAGTCCCGCAGCCGGCCCCGGCCGTCGTAGCGGGAGCCGCGGCTGTCGAAGGCGTGGGCCATCTCGTGGCCGACGATCGCGCCCAGCACCGCGAAGTTCCGCGCGGGGTCGCCCGCGGGGTCGAAGACGGGCGGCTGGAGCAACGCGGCCGGTACGACGACCTGGTTGAGGCCGTGGCGGTAGTACGCGGTGACCTGGTGGGGGTGGATCTTCCACTCCGAGCGGTCGACCGGGGAGCCGAGCCGGGCGAGTTCACGGGCGGTGTGCAGGGACCGGCCGCGCTTGACGTTGCCCAGGAGGTCGCGCGGGTCCACGTCGAGGGCGGCCTCGCCGCCGGTCCGGGCGCCCTCGGGCCGGCCGATCCCGAAGACCATGTCCGCCAGCTTGCCCAGGGCGGCGTCCCGGGTCGTGGACGACATCCAGGGGGTCCGCCGCAGCCGGGCGCGGTAGGCGTCCACGAGCGCGCCGACCAGGGTGCGGGCGGCGTCGACGGTGCCGGGGGCCAGGTGCTCGGCGAGATACCGTTCGGCGACGGACTCCCCGAGGAACGTCTCGACGAAGGAGATCACGCGCAGGCGGCGCGGCCGCGGCTCGCTGAAACCGTTGAGGGTACGTCCGTAGAAGGCGAAGTTGTCGGCGAAGACCTGGCGCGGCCCGAACGGCACCATCTCGTGCACATAGCGCCAGGACAGCCACAGGCGCAGCTCGTCCAGGCCGGTGTCCCGCCACCACGCGCCGAGGCCGTCGGCGAAGTCCGGGTGGCGCAGCCGGACCGTGGCGCCGGCGGGTACGTCACCGAGTCCGCGCAGCCACGCCGCCCACGGGAACCCGTCCTGCCGGGCGGCGAGCGCGGCGACCGTGCCGGTCCACGGGCGTACCGGTGTCCGGTTCCCGGGCTGTGGAACGGTGTGCCGGGCGGCCAGTCCGTTCTCCAGTGCCACGACGTCCCCGGCCGCCCGGGCGGGGTCGGGCAGCCCGGCGTGGGTGAACATCACGGCGATGTGCCGCGTGTACTCCGTGAGGAGTCCGGCCCGTCCGTAGTGGCCGGCCGACGGCAGACCGAGGCCCGCCTGGGAGAGGGTGAGGACGTACTGGTCGGCGCGCACGGTGTCGACGCCGACCGAGAAGTCCCAGGCGCCGCCGATCCCCTGGGCCTGGAGTCGCCCCATGACCTCGGCCAGGGCCTCGCGGTCGGCGGCGTCCCGGACGGCGGCGAGATCGGCCGCGAACCCTCCGGCGGCACCCAGTTCCTCGATGCGTTCCTCGTCCATGAAGCTGGCGTGCAGGCCGGCGATACGGCGGTCGGCGCCGCTCCGCCCGGGGTGGGCGACGGCGTGGTGCACGACCCGCTCCACGTTGTCCTGCACCTTGTCCGCCAGCAACGTCAGGGTGGTGGCCTCGGCCCGGTGGGCGGGAAGGACGTAGCGGTCCGTCCAGCGCCCGTTGACGAAGCGGTAGAAGTCGTCCTGCGGCCGCGAGGAGAGGTCGGGTTCCGTGCCGCTGGGCAGATACGCCGGCGTCGATGCCGGGTCCGAGGCCACCGTCATCGCGCGGCCTCGCTCAGCTGCGGGGCGGGCGTCTTCGCGTCGGTGTTGCGCAGCACGCCCTTGGCGAAGACGGCCAGGGCGGCGAGGGCGAACAGGCCGGACGCGAGGAAGCCGTAGCGCGGCGTGGTGAAGCTGAGGATCGCGCCGCCGATCAGGTAGCCGAGCGCGGGTCCGGTGTTGGACACGGCGCCGAGCGCGGCGAAGGCGCGGCCGCGGTGGGTGTCGGGGACGCGGACGTTGAGCAGGATGTGGGTGACCGTCGCCTGGGCGCCGTTGCCGATGCCGCCGAGGACGTAGAACGGCAGGATCCACCAGACGCCGGGGGCCAGGCCGGTGCCGAGGACGGCGACGCCGATGCAGAGGAACGTGCCGATCAGGATGGCCTCGTGGCTGAACCGCTTGACGCGGCGGACCAGCATGCCGCCGGGGATCAGGCCCAGCATCCAGGCGGACATGATCAGGCCGAAGGTCTCCTCGGAGGCGCCGAACGTCTCACGGACGTAGAAGACGATGAGGACGTTGATGATGCTCGCGGCCGCCATGACCGCGCCGCTCAGGATGAGCACGGCGGTCAGGAAGCGGTCGGAGGTGACCTTGTAGGGGGCGTCGGCGGCGCCGCTCCCCGCGCTGTCCTTCCCGGCCGCCGCGGCGTCCCGGCCCTTGTGCAGCCGGGTACGGATGAGCAGGCCACCGGCGACGACGGCGGCGAAGCTGAGCGCGTCGATGAGCAGCGGCACGGTCACGCCGAAGCGGCCGATCAGGAAGCCGGCGATGCCCGGTGCGGCGACCATGCCGGCCATCGCCCAGGTCTGGGAGATGGAGGAGGCCCGCGGGACGTTCTCCTTGCCGACGATCGCGCTGGGCAGCGAACCGAACACCGGGTGCGTGAAGGCGAGACCGGCGGACAGCAGGGCGGACAGGGCGATCAGGACGGCCGGCGAGGTCCAGATCGTCATCGCCACGCAGATCAGCGCCTGCATGCCGCCGACCGCGACGATGAGCGTGCGGCTGTCGAAGCGGTCGGCGAACCTGCCGGTCAGCGGTGACAGCAGGACCGGCGGCACGGTCGCGGCCAGCAGGAGGGCCATGACGGCGTAGGAACCGGCGCCCTGGGCCTGGAGCTGGAGGGCGATGGCCGTCTCGGCGGCGATGTCGCCCGCGAAGGACAGTCCTCGCATGCCGGCGAGGATGTAGACGTCACGCCATGCGCTGCGGGAGACCGGCGGTGGCCCGGTCTCGGTGGTCGGTGCTGTGGTGTCGGTGGCCATGACGGCTCACTTCCTCTCGACGTGGGGGACGGGGCGGTGCACCGGCTGCGGGCTACCGCGACGCTCCGGGGGCGGCGCCGGCCGGTTCGAGGACGCCCAGCCGGGCGAGCCCGCGGGCGACGCCGAGGGACCGTGCCTCGGGGACTCCGGGGAAGAACGTGGCCGCGGTGACGGCCTGTTCGCCGTCGAGGGCGCGCAGCGCGTCCGCGACGGCGTCCGGCACGTTCAGGTGGTGGCCCGCGACGTGCAGGCCGGTCTTGCCGTCCGCACTCGAGCCGATCTCGACGGCGGTGGTGGTGCGGCGGACGAGGGTGTCCGGGCCCAGCGCGTCGACCGCGGCGAGCCGGGCGAACTCCCGGCCGTGGACCGCTCGCTCGCGGGTGCGGCCGACGTCCGTCAGCCGTGCCGCCTCGGTGACCGCGTCGAGGCGCGCGAGCCGCTCGCCCAGCAGGGCCAGTCTGCCCGCGAGCGCGGCGACGGCCGCCCCGCCCCCGTCGGTCAGGTGCGGGACGGCGTGGAAGTCGTCGCCCTCGACGAGCGCGGCGACGGTGTCGGTCAGCAGATGCCGCCAGCGGCGCGGCTCGACCCCGACCGACAGATGGAGGGACAGCTCGCTGCGGGCGGACGCCGCGTGCGGGGTGCCGTGCGGGACGTACAGGACGTCGCCGGGCTCCAGCGTCACCTCGATGACGGGCTCGCCCAGCTCCTCGGGCGTGTGGGAGCCCTCGTCGCCCCGGCGCTCGTCCGGGGTGTCCCACACGCGCCACGTCTTGGTGCCGTCCACCTGGACGACGAACACGTCGATCGAGTCGTGGTGCGGGGAGAAGCCGTCGGTGCGGGCCGGGGTGACGAAGACGACGACCTCGGCCGGGCTCGCGAAGGCGTCGGTGAACGGCTCCGTCAGCCGGCGGGCCGACGGCAGGACGTGGTTGAGGGAGTTCCAGGTGACGGTGCCGCCGGAGCGGAACAGCTCGTACACCTTCTCCGGGTTGAGGGCCTCCGCGAGGGCGGCGCCGCGCGCGACCGTGCGCGTGTAGGCGCCGGACGGCACGCCCTTGCCCCCCTTCGTCACGCGCAGGTAGGACGGCGGGACCGTCTCCAGCGCGAGGAGGTCGTCGAGGTGGCGGACCGAGGGCAGGCCGTCCAGCCGGCCGGCGAGCGCTCCCCTGCGCAACAGCGGCTTCCGGTTGAAGTACTGGGCGAAGAAGACGTCCCTGTCGCCGACGAAGTCCTCGAATGAATAGATGTCCACGCTCTCCTGCCTCCTCCTGATGGGTCGGTGTCCGCCCGCCTCTCCCGCCGGTGTGCCCGGGCGCGCCGGCGATCCCGTCGCGGGCCCCTGGACACGGGACCCGCGACGGTTCGCGAGGGGTACCGGCGGCTCCTCAGCCGGCCTGGGACAGCTCGAAGACACCCAGCCGGGTGAGTCCTTGGGCTGCCTTGGCCGAGCGGAGCGCGTCCACACCGGGGAACACGTGGGACGCCTCGATCTCCGCGTCCGGGCCGAGCGCGGCCAGGGTTTCGGCGATCGGTGTGGGTACCGCGATCTTGTGCCCCTTGACGACCAGCTGGGTGCGGCCGCCCTCGTCGTCACCGAACGTCAGGTCCACGCCGCCGCGGCGCAACCGCGTGTCAGGGCCGATGTCGTCGGTGTCGGCGATGTTCTGGAAGGTCGTGCCCTTCGAGCTGCCGTCCAGGTGCCGGCCGGTGTCGGCGAGCCGGTCGAGCTCGGCCGCCGCGTCGACGGACTCCAGACGTGCCACCAGCTCCTGGATCTTGTCCTTGAAGACGGCCTCGGCGTCCGCCTCGCGCCACTCGCCGATGTGCGGGTACGCGGTGAACACCTCGGCCGTCAGGACCTGTTCGAAGGTCTCGCGCAGCAGGTCCCGCCACATGCGCGGTCGCATCATGATGGACAGGTGCAGTGACGCCTTGTCCTCGGCGGTCGCCGCGTGCGGGGTCCCGTAGGGCAGGTACAGCACGTCGCCGGGCTGGAGCGAGACCTCGATCTCCGGTTCGCCGAGCCCTTCCAGCGTGTACTGGGCGTTGTCGCCCAGGCGCGGGGTAGGCGGGTTCCACAGCTTCCAGTGCTTGGTGCCCTCGAGCTGCACGATGAACAGGTCGACCGGGTCGTGGTGCGGCGGGTAGCCCTTCTTGCCGGCGGGCGTCAGGAACGCGACCGTGTCCGTGCGGACGGCCATCTTCTCGGTGATGAGGCGGGTGAACTCCCGCATCCCCGGGTCGATCTGGTTCAGCGAGCACCAGGTCACGGTCGCGCCGGCCCGGAAGAGCTCGTAGATCTTCTCGGGGTCCACCACGTCGGTGATGGTCTGCCCCTGCACGACGACGTTGCGGCTGTAGCCCTGCTCGGGCACGCCGTTGCCCTTGAGGTTGACCTTGATGTACGGGGGCCGGATCACCTCGAGGTTCACCAGCTGGTCCAGCTTGCGCAGCGAGAGTATGTCGCGCGGGTCCCCCGGCACGGCGTTCTTCCGCAGCATGGGCTTCTTGTTGAAGTACTCGGTGAAGAAGACCTGTTCGTCTCCCACCAGGTCCGCGAATGCGTGGTCCGCCATGCCTGCCTCTCAATGAACTCGAATGTCGAATGTGACGGGGAAGCCGTGATGGTCCTGCGGCTCGGTGCCGGGCGAGGGGCGGCGCCCGGGGGCGCCGCCCTTCTCCTCTTCGCTACTTCAAGAACAATTACTGGATGTTCTTGTAGTACGAGGTGGCGAGCAGCTCCTCGGCC